>JBAQYV010000130.1:0-17319 GCA_049790315.1 Candidatus Acidiferrales bacterium
GGTCACGCGTCCGCGCGGTCATGCGTCGGCACGCGGTCACGCGTCGGCGTAGGGTCACGCGTCCGCGCGGTCATGCGTCGGCACGCGGTCACGCGTCGGCACGCGGTCACACGTCGGCGTAGGGTCACGCGTCCGCGTAGGGTCACGCGTCCGCGCGGTGATGCGTCGGCGTAGGGTCATGTAGCGGAGGCCTTCAGGCCTCCAGTTTCTCAAGAGAAAAAAACACCTGGCGAGAAAACCCGCCTCCGCCCCCTACGGCAGAATCTCTTGGGCTCACTTGCGCGGTGATTCGACTTATCGGGACTTGGCACGGAATCGTGATAGATTTCGCTCCAGAATGCAGTACAAGACCATATTTGAGATTGGCTTCAAGTCCTTTCCCTGGGGCACGATGTTGCATCCGCTACCGTTCATCCTCGCCGGAATCTTGCTGTTTAGATTCGCGAAGAGGAAGGCATTCTATAAAGCAACTGGACTCATCGTCTCGGTACTCGGCGGATTGTTTTTCTGTGTTTTGGCTACGGTACTCGTGCCGAATTTCATCGAGCTTCGTCATGCTTTCAAAAGCGGCGACAGTTCGATCGTGGAAGGCGTCGTCGAGGATTTTCGTGCGGCGCCGCTTCTGGGTCCCGCGGACGAATCCTTTTCCGTACACGGGGTCGATTTCTCGTATAACGCGCTAGATGCAACGCCCTGTTTTCGGAACGCCCCCTTCCACAAAGGACCGATGCGGTCCGGCCTCACCGTGCGCATCTACTACAACGATGGCTGCATTCAACGCATCGACGTGCGTAAGTAGATCGAGGTGGCGTACCAGCTTCCCTCCAGAGTGAATTCTCTCTAACTCCCGCTGATACAAAAAAGGCCGGTCAGGTCAACTTCTCCTATGAGATTGATACAGGTTCGTTTATGCGAAGCGATCTGGAAATCGGGGACAGACGGGACGTTTCTCGTTTTCCTGGCGCAATAAACGCCTGCAAGAAATTTGGCGGACAGGCCTGTAAGCCGGATTTTGTTCCGCGCGCGATCCCGTAAAGAATCGCACGCAGTGGCAATCATTCCTCTAGGCCCGCGTTCGCACGCGGGCTCCAGCAGCCTACCCGAGGGTCACGGCGCCGCATCCGTAAGGACGCGTCGCTTGCGGGCCGGGCCGGCCCTCCCCTCCTATTTGGCCTTGCACCACGCGGGGTTTGCCGTGCCGTCTCGATCGCTCGAGACGCGGTGGGCTCTTACCCCACCGTTTCACCCTTACCATGTGCGGCGCTTATTTTTGATAGCGACCGCCAGAAGGTTTTGCCTCCCGGCTGTCACCGAAACGCCGCACCGGCGGTTTATTTTCTGTGGCACTGTCCGTCGCCATGCCGCACGAGCGCGCAATGCGCACCCGATTACTGCGGCCCGGCGCCCTGGCGTTACCAGGCGCGTTGCCCTTAGGTTCGGACCTTTCAGCCCGAGTCCACGGTGTCCGGACTTTCCTCCCGGTCAATTCCCTATTGCTAGGAAACGACCCAGCGATCGCCCGGCCTGCCCGCCACGCCGATTATAGCCCGACTTCCGCTCTGCCGCCCCGGCGCATCAGTTCGCAGTTGCCGCGGGCGCGATCTCCTCTTGGGCGCCGCTGGATTCTCGATCGCGACGCCGCACCCACACTAACGCCGCAAGCGCCAGCACAGCCGGCACGCATTGCAGTACGAAACGCGGTTCCACGGTGAAATGTTCAAACGCGATGAACACCGTGCGCGCCACAATAAAAACCACCACAAGCGCAACTCCGCGCCGTTTCCGCATGATGAATGCGCCCGCCAGCGCCAACCCGGCGTAAAGATAGTTCAGCATCGTAAAAATCACGCCCACCAGAAAATCCTCGTGGCTGCTTTCCCACTGCGCTTGCGGCGGCCACCAATTGCCCACGTACGGCAGCAATTCGGTCCGCGGTGTAAACCACAGCGTGAGCACCCTTCGGAACGGCACCGTCACATAAGTCCGCACGGGATGCCGCGCTGTGCGTTCGCGCGCGAGTTCCGAAAATTGCGCGTCCGCCTCCGGCGAAAGCGAGAGCGAATCGTTATGCTGCGCGTTGAGCAGCACCCCGACCCGTTCACGCTCTTCGGCGGAATCGAAAGCGTACGGCGGAAAATCCGTTATCTCTAGCGGCGCGTTGTCCATCTTGTTGAAGATCCCATCCACATCGCTGTACGAATACGTCCAGGTGTGCGTCCATGCGTAGAATCCCACCGGGATGTACGCGTCGCCCAAATCGAAATAACGATCCGTCAATAATTGCACTTTGTGTAGCGTGATCCAATTCCTCGCCGCCCACGGCATCAGCGGAACCACCACGCCGGCCGCGAGCAAAAGGCCCGCGCGCGCCAATCGTCCCCAATTGACCGGCCGATACCACTGCGCCACCAGCACAACCGCCGGCGCGATCAGGATCACCGGTGTCTCTGGCCGTACCAAAGATCCGAGCCCTACGATTACGCCACTCAAAAACCAAAGCCAACCCGGCGACAATTTTCGCGCCGCCGATTCTCGTGTCGCCGCTCCATTCGGCTCGGATTCACTCTGCTGCGCCCACACCAAAAACAGCAACGCAGCGGCGGAGAAAAATGTCGCCAGAACTTCCGTCATTCCATCTGCGGCATAGTTCGCCACGAATGGACACGTCGCCGCCAGCCACAGAGCCGCAATCCCCACTCGCTTTCGCGATCGATCCGGCGCGAGCGAAGCCGCCAGGATCGCCACCAACACGCACGTACCCAGATCCACAAATGCCTGTGCGATCAGTACAGCTCGATGTGAATTCCCGAAAAAAAGATACACAGCGCCCAGGAACAGCGGATAACCCGGCACACGAACATCCGTGGAAATCGGCCCGTCGTTCGTGTCATAGGCGTACGCGTGGATCTTCACCACGTTTTGCCCGATCTCGTTATAAAGATCGAAATCCACGTCCTCGAATGGAACGTAAATCACGAAAAAAAGTCTAAGAAGCAATCCGAGCAGCAGCGCGAACGCGAAGTGCTTCCGTGTATTGCCATCCCACAAATCGCGAATGCGTATCATAGAAGTTTAGACGACGCGGAATCGGCCGGGATTGTACATGGAAAACCGTCGCGCGCGCACGTCGCGCTTCCGAAATTCACTCGGATGTAAATAACATCACATCCTCCACGAATTTCGCTGCGATTTCGTCTACAATACGCCGCCTATGGCCAACATAACCTTTCTCGGAGCGGCAGGAACCGTAACAGGATCGAAATATCTCGTCGAAGCGGCCGGCAAGCGATTGCTGATCGATTGCGGCATATTCCAAGGTTCGCGCGAATTGCGCCAGCGCAACTGGGATAAGCAGCCGCTCGACGTTTCCACGATCGATTGGGTCGTGCTCACTCACGCGCACCTCGATCACACCGGCTGGCTGCCGTGCCTTGTGCGCGATGGCTATCGCGGCCCGATCTTCGCCGATCCCGCCACGATCGAGCTCGCGAATATTCTTCTGCCGGATTCCGCGCACATTATGGAAGAAGATGCCGCCGACGCCGCGCGTCGCGGCAAGAGCCGCCACAATCCGGTGCTTCCGCTTTACACGCACCAACAAGTCGCGCCCGTGCTCTCGGCGCTGAAACCAATTCCGCGCGAAGGCCTCACCACCATCAGTCCGCAATTCACCGTGCGGCTTCGCGACGCCGGCCACATTCTCGGCTCAACCAATATCGAATTGACGATTTCAGAAAACGGCAAAACCACTACCGTAGTTTTCTCCGGAGACATCGGCCGCTACGATCAGCCCATCCTGAAAGATCCCGTTTCGCCGCCGAATTGCGACGTTCTGCTTTGCGAATCCACCTACGGCGATCGCGATCATCCGACCGATCCGCCCGATCAAGCCATCGCCGACGTCGTCAATCGTGTCGCGAAGCGCGGCGGCGTAATCGTCGTTCCGGCGTTCGCCGTCGGCCGCACGCAAACGGTGATGTACGTGATGCGCCAACTCGAAGAAGCCGGCCGCATTCCACATCTGCCTGTTTATGTGGATAGTCCTATGGCCATCAGCGTCACGAGCCTGTACCTTGCGCATCGCGAAGATCAGGACGAGCAATTCGCAAAGGACTCGCTCAACGGAAATCCACTCGACGCGCACACCCTGCACCTCACGCGCAGCGTTCAGGAATCGAAGCAAATCAACGCCGTAAAAACTCCCGCGGTCATCATCTCCGCCAGCGGCATGGCCAACGGCGGCCGCGTGATGCATCACCTTGTCCAGCGCCTGCCCGACGCGCGCAACGCGGTAATGCTCGCCGGCTTCCAGGCCGAAGGCACCACCGGCCGGCAGCTTCAGGACGGCGCCAAAACCGTTCGCCTGCTCGGGCAGGAAGTTGAAGTGCGCGCTGAAATCCAAAATGTCAGCCAATTTTCCGCGCACGCCGACCGCGGCGAAATTCTGCGGTGGCTCGGAGGCATGCCATCGCCGCCGACTCGCACAATTTATTTGACGCACGGCGAACCCGCCGCATCGCAAGCGCTCAAAACATTAATTGAATCGAAGATGGGCCCGAAGTGGAAGGTTGTCCTCCCGGCCTATCGCCAGACGTTCGATCTGAACAGTTGAAAGATACAGTTTAGTCCAACAGCAAATTTGCAACGCGCTCGTGGCGCAGTCGCCTACTGCCGGCGCCACACCAGCGTGCCCGCGATCATGTCGTGCAGCGCTTGCTTCTTCGCCGTGAACGCCACCATGATCCAGCCGATCGCAAACGGAATCATGCCCGTGATGATTTTTGAAAAGAAACGCCCCGACGCGCGGCCAAACGTAAGCCGCTGTCCATTCAAATCGGTAACATAGATTCCCATCGCCTTCTTACCCACCGTTGCTTGTTTCTCGGAACTCTCCATCTTCGCGAAGTACAGCCACATCACTGCGATCATCGCAAAGTACGCGAAAACCAGCAGCAGGATCGCAGCCACTCCCAGCGCCGCGAAGAAATCTTGCGCGGATTGAGTGCCCGAAACCAGAGCCCCGCCGCCAATCGCCAGAAACGCGACGACAAGAAAGACGACGCTCACAGCCCCGAGGATCAAACTATCAATCAAGTACGCCCAGAATCGCGTCCAGAATCCGGAGTACGGCAACGGCAGCGCAACAGCTTGCTGCACGGGCGGAGCCCAAGTTTGCGGCGCCTGCGGCTGCACCATTACCTGTTGCTGTGGCGGCTGCCAATTCTGCGGCGGAGGAGGCGGCGTCTGATAAGCGGGTGGCGGAGCCTGGTACACCGGTGGCGGAGGAGTCGGTGGCGCTTGGTAAACCGGAGGCGGAGCCGGTTGATTCGTTTGCATCGGCGTGCCGCAAGTTGTGCAGAAGGCAACGTTGTCAGGAACCGCGGTGCCACATCGAGTGCAAAACATGATGCCTCCTCGTCCTCTTACAAATTCCCGCTTGCAAATTTCGCCGCCATTGATTTCCGCGTCGTGCGCGCGGGCGCGCTCATCGCGGGCCGAACATGACATTCGCGCGTTTTGCACGCGACGCGCCGCATCCTAGGCCGGAACCCGGACGTTTGCAAGCGCCGCGGGCGGCCCAATATATCGCATCGGGCCGAGCGCTCGCCGGCGCCGGGTGCTGCACCCACCGCGATATATTTGCCGCTTTGTTCCGGCGGCGGGCGGTGATATTCTCCCGCCACCTTCACGGCTGAACGGGCCATGCACGCGAAATTGAAACGCAGTCGCTTTCAAGCGCGAGAACGGCAGCAAGACGCATCAACAACTGATCGTCGGAGGAGATAGCCTATGCCCGATCTGTTAGCGAAAATCCAACGTATGTCTCCCACTCGCTGGAGTCCCCTGCTTGCGATGGGTCTAATTCTGCAAATGAACGACAACACCGGAATGTTCGGCGCGAGCGCTTGCGCCGGCGTCGGATGTTTCGGAGCCATCGCGTTTTTCGTAATCGTGCTGGCCATCAACATCGCGATTCTAATCTGGGTGAAGAACGATGCTACGGCGCGCGGTATGGAAAATCCCGTGCTCTGGCTAGTCATCGTGTTCTTCACCGGACTGATCGGCCTGGTGATTTATTTCCTGGTGCGGCCGAAGGGCGAATTGGCGGTGTGCGCCAGTTGCGGCAAAAAGCGCATGCAAGGACTGCCCAAGTGCCCGAGCTGCGGAAATCCCTGAAACGACCTGAAACCTATCTAGCCTGTGTCATCGTCCTAATGACACTGGCTACACTTGATAGTTACCGCGACCCTTCGCGGCAGTGGACCGCCCACAGTTATGTGTCGGCGGTCCACCTCTATCAAGCGCACGTGAGTCCGCATCTCCACGCGATCGTACAATGCCGCTTCTACCCCACTTGCTCGCATTACTCCGTCACCGTCGTTCAGAGATTCGGAATTCGTCGTGGTCTGGTGCTTTCCGCCGAACGGATTTGGCGTTGCCGTGGCGATGTTCCGCTCGGCACGTACGATCCGCCGCCAACAGAATGACGCGTCAAGCGATCCGTCTGACCCACTTATCGAGATACGCCGAAATTCGCGCTGGGTCCGCATCGCGATCCACAATCGCGATATAGCCATCGGGACGCACGACATATGCGGCATTTTTCCTGAGGCCCGCTTCTTTCGCATCGGAACTCCAGGGAAATATTTCCAATCGCATTTTTCGCGAGCCGCACATCGCTTGTAGCTCGGGCGCCGCATCGCCGTAGCGATGGATTTGCCACTCTCTGGTTTTCAGGCTCTCGAAATTGTCCGTACCCGCCTTGCCTCCGCGCGCGAATTGCACCCAAGGAAGACGCTCGCCACCTTTCGTCGTGCTGGCGGGTCCGTGACTCAAAGCGCTTTGCGGATACTTGATCGCGATTTGCGAGACCGTGCGGAAGAGAAAACGGCGCATGGCGACGATCCCAAAGAGAAACGGCAGCAATCGCGGCACGATGTGAGTCCGTATCCACGTCGCGAGCCGCCCTCGCGCCGAAATAAGAGTGAACGCGCGATCCGTTGTGGATACAAGACGCCGCGCGAACGCGATGCGTTCCGGTTCGTATGTATCGAGTAGCGCTGCATCCGAATTCCCTTTCAACACGGCGGCCAATTTCCACGCCAAATTCACAGCGTCGCCGATACCAGTGTTCATCCCCTGCCCGCCCACGGGACTATGGACGTGAGCGGCGTCGCCAAGCAGAAAGGCGCGTTGCTTTTGAAAATGAGACGCGACGCGATGATGCACGCGATAGGTGGAAAACCATTTCACTTCTTCGACGTTCATTTTCAGATCGCGAAGAATCACAGGACTCACGTCGTCCCAGCCCAAATCTTTGCGATCCTGTAACTCTTTCCGAACGGCGCCGACGAGGCGCGCGCGCCCTTGGCCTTTCATTGGAAATATCGCGAGGAAATCCGCCTGATCGAGCGCGATATTCATTTCGCCGTTGATCGCCGGGCCGTGGCCTTGAATGTCGGCAACGTAAAACGTGTCCTCGTAATCGCCCCCTGGGAAATCGACGCCGATCTTATGACGCACGGTTGAGTGCGTGCCGTCGCAGCCGGCAATGTACGACGCCTTCAGAAGCTCGCTTTCTCCGGATGTTTTGCGAATCTCGGCGCGGACTCCACCGGCCTCCATTGCGAAATCCACGAGTTCCGTTTCGCGCTCGACGCGCACGCCAAGCAACTCAAGTTGCTCGACGAGCATTTCTTCCTGCAGGTCTTGCGTGAAAATCAGCGCGTACGGATAGGGGCTAATCTTGATTCCCGGATCGCCGAATCCAGCGCGCGCCACGTGCTTCGCTCGAAGCCACATGTTGATGGCGGTGACTTGGACGCCGCCGTCAACGGCGAAATGCTCGATTCCGAGCTGTCTGTAGAATTCGAGATTTCGGGCGTGCATCACGATGGCGCGCGATGTGGTTCCTGGCGCGGCGGTCTTATCGATGATGCGTACTTCGATTCCGGCTTTGACCAGCCACAACGCCAGCACAAGTCCCGTTGGCCCCGCGCCCACGATGAGCACTTGCCGATCCGCCACTTTAACTCCCACTCCCCGGCCACGACGATTCGCGATACCGCATCACTTCGATGCGTGGCCCCTGAAGTCCGTCGCCGGCTAAAACAAATCTTTCTGTTTGGCTTGCGGCGCGCCTGATTTTCCGTCTTTCTTTTTCTTCCTGGCGGCTGCGGCGCCGGATGCGGCCGAAGCGGCTACCGGCAACTTCCCTGCGAGCAATTTCTCGAAATCGGATTCGTCGAGAATTGTGACGCCGAGTTCCTTGGCTCGATCGAATTTCGAGCCCGGGTCGGAGCCGACTACCACGTAGTCGGTTTTTTTTGTGACGGTGCCGGTTACTTTGCCAGCGTGGGCTACGACTTCGGCTGCGGATTCTTCGCGCGAGCGGCGATCGAGGCTGCCGGTGAAGACGAATGTCTTTCCTTCCAGGCGCGTGTCCTTTACCGCGAGTTTTTCTTCCTTCGGTTTTAGGCCAGCGTCGCGCAGGCGCTTGATCAGATCGCGATTCACTTTTTCGGAGAAGAATTCGGCGATGGCGGCGGCTACTTTTGGTCCGACCTCGCCGACTTCGGTTAACTGCTCTTCGCTGGCGTCGCGTATGGCTTCGAGCGAGCCGAAGTGAGTGGCCAGAAGTTGCGCGGTGCGCTCGCCGACGAAACGAATTCCGAGCGCATAAACCAATCGCGCCAAACTATTTTTCTTACTGGCTGCGATTTCATCGAGGAGATTCTGCGCGGATTTTTCCGCCCGGCGCTCGAGCGCGGCAACCGAATCGAGTTTCAAACGATAGAGATCGGCTACATCGCGGACCAAATCGTTTTCGATCAGCTGATCGACGACTTTTTCGCCGAGGCCGTCGATATTCATGGCGTGACGCCCGGCGAAATGCAGCAGCGATTCGCGGCGCTTCGCGGGACAGGCGGCGTTCACGCAGCGATAGGCGACTTCTTCGGCGTCTTTATGAATACGGCTGCCGCATTCGGGGCATTTCTCGGGCACGCGCACCGGGCGGCGATCTTTCCCTTCGGCGACAACTTTCACAACGTGCGGAATCACTTCGCCAGCGCGCTCGACGAGAACCGTATCTCCGATGCTGACGCCCAGGCGCTCGACCTCGTCCATGTTGTGCAGGGTCGAGCGGCTGACGGTGACGCCACCGATCTGGACCGGCTCAAGAATCGCGACGGGCGTGATGGCTCCGGTGCGACCGACGGAAAACAAAATGTCGTTGACGACAGTTGTCTCTTGCCGCGCGGGATATTTGTAGGCTACGGCCCAGCGCGGGGCCTTGGCGGTGTTGCCAAGCTCGCGCTGCAACGCCGTGTCGTTCACTTTCACGACGATGCCGTCGATTTCGTAGGGCAACTTTTCCCGCTTCAAGTCCCACGCGTCGCAGAATTTCTTCAAGTCCTCGAACGAATGGCAGATTTTCCAATCGGGCGAAACGCGAAATTGCATTTTCGCGAGGGCTTCGAGCGATTCCGAATGCAGGCGGAACGCCGTGCGGCCAGCGGCGAGCAAGTAATAACCGTAAAAATCGAGTTTGCGCGATGCGGTGACGGATGGATCGAGCATGCGCACAGCCCCGGCGGCGGCGTTTCGCGGATTGGCGAAGCGCTTGCCGCCTTGCTCTTCCTGTTGGCGATTCAAATCCTCGAAGGCTTTGCGCGGCATTACGATTTCGCCGCGAACTTCAAACGCAGCGGGCAACTTGAGGCTCGCCAGCGTTTTCGCCGGCACGCGCAACGGAATCGAGCGGATGGTGCGCACGTTGGGCGTGACATCTTCACCGGTGACGCCGTCGCCGCGCGTGACGCCTCGCGCAAGCACACCATCTTCATATTGCAGCGAAATGGATAGACCGTCGAACTTGTGCTCGGCGACGTAATCCACGCTGTCGCGTCCGGCCAACTCGCGCACGCGGCGATCGAAGTCGGCGAGCTCGTCGTAGGAATACGTATTGTCCAGACTGATCATCGGCGGGATGTGCGTGCGCGTTTGAAAACCCTGGCGCGCCGCACCGCCTACGCGTTGCGTGGGCGAATCGCCGGTGAGCAAATCCGGATACGCGGCCTCGATTTGTTTCAGCTCCGCCATGCGCCGATCGAAATCGGCGTCGGAGGCTTTCGGATCGTCGAGGACGTAATAGAGATATTCGTCGCGGCGCAGACCTTCGCGCAGCTTTTCGATCTTTTTCCTGGCCTGGGATTTCGTCAGCACGCTTGCGTATCTCCTGCGAAGGCTCGGCGCCGCGGATGAGCGCGTATTATATCCTGAGGCACGGGCGGCAATGTGGCACCGATGGGAAGCAGAATCCAGATTTTTCCGCAAAATGCGGAGCCGTAAATAATTGAAAAACCGAGAGATAAATTCCGGGGTATACACCCCCCGGTACATTTTGCGAAAGTGCTGAAAGCGCGGGACTTGCGGCAAAAGAGTGCGCACAAACATGAAAACACAGGGACTTGAAAGTGCCTGGATTCAATTGTTTGCGCACTCTTTTGCTAAATGCTTTAAACGAAAAGACTTGGACGGACAGTTTGGGCGTGCGGTCGGGAATGCACGGGTGACCAGGAATGGGAAGGGATGGGGGATGAAAAAAATGGGAGTCTTTGGACGGAGCCGACGGGAATAATTCGAATGGAATATGGACGAACATGCAGAAGCATAGCAGAAACCTGGCCTGAGTGTCAATATATAAATAGTGTTCGAATTGATATCCACAGGGGCACGGCGGCCGGGGCCTGGTGTTCACGCGCAGTGGCATTGTGGGGTTGGGGAAGGAACGCCACCTCCACGGGCTTTTCAGAAGCTGGCGCGCACAGGAGTATCGATTTCAACCTGGCTGACTTCTATTTGTGAGATAACTTCAGGCGATATGGAGCCGATCACACAGGTACTGGCTTCGGTGGCGCTGGCGCGATGCGGCTTCAAGCGCGTTACGCCGCTGGCATTGCCGATTATCGTGACGGCGGGACTGGCGCCGGACCTGGATTGGGTTTCGGTATTTGGCGGGGCGCGCGCTTTTTTGGAGGGGCATCGGACGGTTACGCATTCGCTCGTCGGAATCGTGGCGCTGGCGGCGGTGATTGCGGCGGTGTTCATACTGGTCGACAGGCAATTTAACAATTCTTCGCGCGCGAACCGGGCGGAGACAAGCTCCGCCCCTACAACTGCAACAGCATATCGATTCGCGCCTGCGTTCGTCGCGGCGCTGGCTGGCGGCGGGCTGCACGTGCTGCTGGATTTGACGAACAGCTATGGAGTGAAGCTGCTGTGGCCATTTAGTTCGCGATGGTTTGCTTGGGATCTGACGACATCGCTCGATCCGTGGATATTGTTTCTGCTGCTGGCTGGTTTGCTTTTGCCCGCCTTATTCCGAATGATTACGGAAGAGATCGGCGCGAAAGCGCGGCGCGGAGCTGTCGATCGCGGGGCCGCGGTGGCGCTGGTATTGGTCGCGGTATTTTGCTGCGGGCGGCTGATTTTGCAGCGGCGAGCGACGGCGTTGATCGCGGCGCGCGAGTATCGCGGCGAAGGGGCGAACGCGGCCGCGGCGTTTCCGCAATCATTGTCGCCGCTTGCGTGGTCGGGCGTGGTGGATACGGACGATACGATCGACGAAGTCGAAGTATCGTTTGCGCCGGGTGCGGCATTCGATCCGGAGTCGGCGCGCGTGTTTTACAAGGCCGAGCCATCGAGCGCGCTCGACGCCGCGCGGCGCAGCGATGTTGGTGGCGCGTTTTTGCAATTCGCGCGGTTTCCATTGGCGCGGGTGCAGACGTCCGGCGAGGGATATCGAATCACGTTGCGCGATTTGCGATTTGACGCGGTGGCGCGGGCGGATCGAAACGTGATCGCGCAGATCGATGTGAATGCGAACGATCAAGTGACGCAGCAGGAATTTTTATTCAACAGCGAACAAGTGGGCGCGGATGACGAGGATCGCGCGGAAAAGTGAATTAAAGCGGGCGAAAAGATTGTGTCGCCCCGCTGGGGCTCACGCGAGATTGGGACTTGCACCCATGGCTTACGCCCTGGGCTAAAATGTGCCGCCCCTCCAGGGCTGGCTCGCGAGATGAGGCGGCTCTGCGATGTCTCGTTGCTGGGAAAACGTCCGGAAGTTCCGGCGAGATGCTAACGCCGCGCTTGTGCGGGCTCATTTCGGAATCGAGGGCGCAGAGGCAGGCGAGAAATGACGCGCGTGTGTGGCGCGAGGCAGTTAGATCTTCGGGGCGACGATATCTTCTTTCGCCGGGCGCATGGCGATGCGCACGGCGAGGTAAAGAGCGAGCCCGATTACGATCGTCCACAGGGTTCCGGAAACTCTATGCGCCTTGAGATACGGCAGAGCTTCCGCTCCATATTTCACGGCGAGCAGACCTTCCAAGGAAAAGCGGATCACGCGGGCCAGCGTCAACGAAAAAATAAAAGGGCGCATGGGCATTTCGGCGGCGCCTGCCGCCAGGATCACGAGCTTGAAAGGCATCGGCGGCGGCATCAAGGCTCCCAGAAGGACCGCGAGAAAACCATTGCGCGCGACCCAACCCCGAATTTTCTCGCCGCGTGGACCGGCACGTTTCTTGACGAAGGTCTCTTCGCCTTTGCGCGCGATCACGTAAAGCAGCACGCCACCGAGCACGGAGCCGATCACCGTCATCATGACGTAGTACGGCATGCGCGCCGGGCGGTGAATCGAAACTTCGATCAGCAAGATGTCGAGGAGCACGGGCGGCAAGGTGGTGGCCGAATCGATGAATCCCGCCAGGCACATGCCGAGGCCGCCAGTGGCCAACACCAGGGCTTCGAGCCAAGGAAGGACGCGCGAATAGAATACTTTCAGTAACTTCATAAGTGCGAATCGCTCATCAAGTGAGCGAAGATATTATCAGAGGCGCGCGCGGCGCGCTCACACGATTCCCACGCATTCCGGCAGGATGTAACCAGAGTCCGCAGCGGGGAAAGCCCGCACCCAAGGAATATATCGTGCCGCGCGAAGCGCCGCGCCGTACGCCGCGAAAATTGCCGCTTTCAGGCCCGCAAAGGGCGTGTTTCTCCCTATGAAACTGGCGCGGCGCTGTATTGACCGAGGCCTATCGGCCTGCTATAAGCCTTCAGTTGCATTTTTCAGGTCTCGATCTCGCCTGCAACGTTTCCTGAGCAGTTTCGGCGGCGGAGGATTCATGTCGGTTACAGGATGGGTATGGTTTTTTATGGTGGTGAGCGTGGCGTCGTTGGGAATGGCGGCGCTGTTCGCGCGCGAGGTATTGGCGGCGGATACAGGAACCGCGGCCATGCAGGAGATCGCGGGAGCCATCAAAGAAGGCGCCGAAGCTTTTCTGAAGCGGCAGTACGTGACGATTTACAGTTTGAGTTTGGTGCTGGCGATTCTGCTGTTCGTATTTTACGACATCACCAAGGGCAGCCAATTGGCGTGGGAAACCGTGATTTCGTTTTTTGCGGGCGCGGTGTGCTCGGGACTGGCGGGATTTTCGGGAATGTTCGTTTCGATCCGCGCGAATCTGCGCGCGGCCAGCGCCGCGCGAACGAGCTTGAATCGCGCGCTGCAACTGGCGTTGCGCGGCGGCGCGGTGACGGGACTTTCGGTTGTGGCGCTTTCGCTGCTCGGCGTCGGCGTAATTTTTATCGCGTTCGGCGGAATGCACAATCCGATGGGCGTGCCGTACGAGATCGTGGGATTCGGATTTGGCGCGAGTTTCGTGGCGCTGTTCGCGCAATTGGGCGGCGGAATCTATACGAAGGCGGCGGATGTGGGCGCGGATTTGGTGGGCAAGGTGGAAGCCGGAATTCCGGAAGACGATCCGCGAAATCCGGCCGTGATCGCGGATTTGGTGGGAGATAACGTGGGCGATTGCGCGGGGCGCGGCGCGGATTTGTTTGAATCCACCGCGGCGGAAAATATCGGCGCAATGATTTTGGGCGTTGCGCTGTTCGGCAGATTCGGAATTCTGGGGATTTTCTTTCCGCTGGTGGCGCGGGCGTTTGGATTGGTGGCGTCGGTTGTGGGCATTTGGATCGTGCGGCTGAAAAACGACAGCGAGGATCCGCTCGCGGCGCTGAATCGCGGATATCTTGCAACGTCGATACTGGCGACGGCCGGCTTCTACGTCGCGGTGCGCTATCTGCTGCAAAACAATCTGTGGTTTTTCGCGGCGGGAGTGATTGGCATCGTCAATAGCTTCGTGTTCGTGTGGATCACGCAGTACTACACGGAGTATCGGTATCGGCCGGTGCTCTCGATCGCGCATGCGTCGGTGACCGGCTCGGCGACCAACATTATTACGGGATTGTCCGTGTCCATGGAATGCACGGCGATGCCGGTGGTGGCGATTTCCGCGGCGATTCTGGGATCCTATTATTGCGGGCGCATGGCGCTGCCGGGTATACGCGGGTCGGGTTTGTACGGCACGGCGATCGCGACGATGGGAATGCTTTCTACCGCGGCTTACATTCTGGCGATGGATACGTTCGGACCGATTACCGACAATGCGGGCGGAATCATCGAGATGTCGGGCGCGCCGGAAGAAGTGCGCAGGCGCACGGACCGGCTGGACTCAGTGGGCAACACGACTAAGGCGCTGACGAAGGGATACGCGATTGGCTCAGCGGCGCTGGCGGCGTTTCTGCTTTTCTCAGCGTACCTGGACGAGGTGACGCTGCTGGTGCAGCAGAAAACCGGAAATCTTGGATTCCGCTTCGAGCACGTAGACATCAGCAAGCCGCCTGTATTTATCGCGGCGTTGATTGGCGCGGCGCTGACGTTCTTGTTCAGCGCGTGGGCAATCAAGGCTGTGGGGAAAACGGCGCAGTACGTGATCGAAGAAGTGCGGCGGCAATTCCGCGAGGATCCGGGAATTATGGCGGGCACTTCAAAGCCGGACTACGCCCGGTGCGTGGACCTGGTTACGCGCGGGGCGCTCAGGGCGATGGTCGCGCCGGGACTGCTGGCTGTCGGCGTGCCGGTTGCGGTGGGCTTCATATTCAGATACTTCCGCACTGCCGCCGATCCCACGATGGGCGCCGAAGCTGTGGCCGCGGTGCTGATGGTCGGCACAATTTCCGGCGTGCTGCTGGCCACGATGATGAATAACGGCGGCGGCGCTTGGGACAACGCCAAGAAATTTATCGAGACCGGCGAGCTCGGCGGCAAGAAATCCGAAGCGCACAAGGCGGCGGTAGTGGGCGATACGGTCGGAGATCCATTTAAAGATACGGCGGGACCTTCGCTGCACGTTTTGATCAAGCTGCTGTGTACGGTGACGTTTGTGATGGCGCCGCTGTTTTTGTAATCGCTAAGGGCGTATCTCCACAGGCGTTCCGACAGGAACCAGCGGCCAGATTTCTTCAATCTCCGCATTGGTCACGGCTATACATCCGTCTGTCCAATTTACGTCGCATTGCAGACGCCCCATCCAACCGAACCCGATTTGTACTCCTTGAATTTCGACGTCACCGCCAGGAAGTTCTCACAACCTCGTCGCCGTGCATGAGCTTCATCGTGTGGGCTGACTTTTCCACTACGATCCGATCCATTTTCTCGGTCGGGGGCGCCGTCTTGGCCGTCCCACAACCGGCAAAGCATGCGAATGCGAGGACTAGCAGGAACAGAGAGTGCGCCCGATCCATCCATGGAGAGACGAAAGCAATTCTCTTGGCTTCCTCCCGGCGCAACTTCTCGGTTTCACGCGCGGCGCTGTACTCCAAGGATACTTCCCGGATGATATACTCCGCCGGTGGAAAAGTTCAAACGCACTCGCGGCGAAGAGTACGCATTATTGCGCGATCTCGAAAAGATTTTTAAATATGGAGACGAGCGGGAGTTTATGCAGGTCTTGCGGAAGCACGGGATAAAGGACGAGGATCCGCGTTTCGTCGAGATCTTGAAACTTTTCCACGCGCTGCGGAGCGGGAAGACTTGACGGCGAGTTTGTGGATGTCCCGGCGCATGGATTTGGACTCGGCTGGCGGCAGCGCGCTGAGATGGGCGCCGATAATATCCGCAGCCTTTGCGACGGCGACCGAGATGCCAACCGCAGCCTTCTTCTTTGGGTTTCTCATGTCGACACCAGAATAACAGCGAGCCTATACATGGGCAAGGCGCGTTTTTTCGGCTGGGGCTCGATTGGAACGTTGTCGCGCGATACCAGACTCATCGCGGCTAGTGCCAATGATTCGGTGAATTGCATCTAAAAGGACAGTTCCCTGTGGCGCGACTCGTTATATTATTTGGGTGGCTAAAAGGGGCTCTTACTCTATCGACATTCGAAGCACACACGGGAGAATCATGAGAAAAGCGGCATTGATGTTCGCAGCGTTTGTTATGACCATTTCGATCGCGGGGGCGGCACGGGCGCAGAATTCGGCGCCGGCATCCGCGGCGCAGCGGAACCAACCGTTGTATCGCGTAACGATGGTGCCGGCGACAATCGTCACGATCAATTATCAGCATCGCATGGGATCTACAGAGATCGGATTCCAGGGTTCGCCGATCGAGCCGATGGCTACGGGCAGCGCCAGAGTGAATGGAAAAGTTGGACGTATTCAAATCAACGCGGAATTCACCAAGCTTGAACCTGCGACTAAATTCGGGCCCGAATACCTGACGTATGTCCTGTGGGCCATCACGCCGGAAGGAAAGGCGAACAATCTGGGCGAAATCTTGCTGAGCGGAGACACCACAAGAATCACGGTGACCACTTCCCTGCAGACGTTCGGACTGATCGTGACGGCGGAGCCGTACTTCGCAGTGTCTGAGCCGAGCAATGTGGTGGTGCTGCAAAACGTGGTGACGTCGGAGACGACGGGCACGATCGAGCAAGCGCCGGTGAATTATCAACTGCTGGGCGCCGGGGCATACAGCTACAGCGCGTCAACAGTGGCTCCGAGCACGCACATGAATTCAAAGACGCCGCTCGAATTTTTCGAGGCCGAGAACGCCGTGCAGATCGCCATCAACGCGGGCGCGCAACACTACGCGCCGGACGCGCTCGACAAGGCTCAGACTTCCTTGACGAATGCGGAGCAACTAGAGGCACACCACGGAGACACGAAGGTGATCGTGCAGGATTCGCGCGACGCCGTGCAGAACGCGGCGGATGCGCACCACATCACCGTCATGGCTGAAATCGCCGAAGAGCAGGCAGCGGAAAAAGCCGCGGCGGCGCAACGCGAGGCGGAAGCTAAGGCACAGGCCGACGCCTCAGCCCAGGCCGCGCAGCAAGCGGAACTCCAAAAGGCGCAGGCCGATCGGGATGCGGCGCAGGCGGCCGCGGCGCAGGCGCAGGCTCAGGC
>JBAQYV010000131.1:0-15752 GCA_049790315.1 Candidatus Acidiferrales bacterium
ACGCCTGGCGCCGGTTTCGCCGGGCGCGGAGGTCCGCAAACGGTGGTGTTCGATCGAGCCACGCACGCATTCGTGAATGCTCCAGCATCCGCGGCGTTCCGCGCGCCGGAAAATTCCGGCGTGAGAAATACGTTCCGTACGGCTCCCGCACCGGCATCGATGCCCAGCCGATCGTATGGCGGGCCGACCGCGGGAGGACCTAACGGCGGATATCACGGGCAGTACGGCGGAGGCAATTCATCGGCCGGCCGCGCGTCGCAAGGGAATTCGGCGCCGATGAACTCCGCGCCGCGCAGCGCGCCGCCCTCATCGTCGGCACCAGCGGCAGCAGCGCCGAGTCCGGGCTCCGCGGGTGGGCATCACTAGAAGCGAACTGCGGCGTTTGGTTAATTTTCCGCGAGTTTAGCGGATGACGACGCCGGCGTAGCCCACCACTTCTTCGCGATCGCCGCTGATGTCGCCTGAAGTTGCATACCGCACAAGTTCTGCTTCTTCAGCTCCCAATTCGCGCGCCGCGATAATTGCGCTTACGGCGGCGGCCACCCCACACATCGAAATCTGTTCGCGTGCCACTACATCCGCCAGACCGCGCGCATCGAGCGCGAGAATCTGTTCCAGCGCCTTGCCGTCTTTCACGCGCGTGACACCGTCGGACTCATAGTGATTCATGTCGGAGCTGGCGACGATCATCACCGGCTCGGCCGCAGCCGTAACTATCCGCGCGATGGCGCGCCCCAACATTTGGAGTTCATCGTAGCCAACGGCTCCGAGCGCGACGGGAACGAAACGAAAATCGCCCGTGCGGCGCTGCAGGAACGGCAACTGCACTTCGAGCGCATGCTCCCGCTCGTGGGCCACGGAATCTTCACGCAGAAGCGGGCACGCTGTGCGCAATTCGGCGGCCAGCGCCGCATCCAGTTGCACATCGCCCAGCGGTGTGCGCCACGCGCCCTCGGACAAAATCGCCATCTGCGCGCCGCGCGGATAATGGCGCGGCCCCAACAAAATAAATCGCGCCGGTAAATCGAGGCGTGCGTAAACGGCGCCTGCAACATGCCCGGAATAAATGTATCCGGCGTGAGGCACAAGGCAAGCGATCGCTTGCCGTGGGGGAACTTCAGAAGGTGCGAGAAACGAATCGACTTGCTGTTCGAGCGTCGCGCGGTCGGCGGGATAGAATCGGCCTGCCACGGCGGGGGAACGAATCACGCGAGAACCTCGGTGATTCAGGCGGGTTTCGACGGCCTGCCGTGAACGTTGAGCGCCACGGTGGAACCGGTAAGAGTCGTGACCACAACTTTGTCACCGTGCTGGAAGCCGCCGGCGTTCAGAATTCTTTGCATCTTCGGCTTAAGCTGCGGAGAGAAAGTGTACGTGCGAAGTTCGTTCGGGTGATTGGGATTCAAATTGCGAACGGTGATGAAAGTTGAGGTTTGATCGATCACTTCGCCGTGGAACTTCATCCGCTTCGGATGCGGCGCGGGCATTGTGGCGACGGGTGTCGTCTGCGCCGCGGGCGAATTGCCCGCGGCGGCTCGCCCGGCCAGTGTCGCGGAGTGCGCAACCGGAGCCAGAGTTAGAACCAGCAACAACGCGAGAATATTAGAGCGAATCATCCAGTGAGATCTTGAGCGACTTCAGAAAGCGCAGATCCTGCGGCGTCATCTCGATCTTCGACGGCTCGGAATCGTCCTCGAAAACTTCCTGGTCCACTTGTATGTGCAGTGCCTCGAGAAACGTACGGTCATTCAACGTGATTTTGTCGGGCTGGCCCGGTTCTGAAGGCTGGCGTCGCGCCAGACCGATCGTGGCATCGAGCTTAAGCACGATGTCATAGCCCGCGGCGCGCACTCCGGCAATTGCCGCGACGATGCGCTCGGATTCCGAAACAGTATCGTTTATGGCGTGGCCGAGTTCACGCAATAGTTGTTTCAGGTGATCGTCCAGTTGCACGAAGCGCCCTCCTCGAATTCCGGTCCTTTTTTCATTGTAGGATGGGGGTGCGCGGCAAACAAGCCCCCAGAGCGGTCTGCGCGTGCCCAATCTGCCCCCTCCCGGATTTCAGGGAGACGCGCGGCGCACATCGTCTTCGCATCGGGGTGGGACTGTACTAAAATCCGCGTGTGAATCTTGGCGCCATGTACGCCGGGTTGCGTGGTTTTCTTAAGGCGCTGTGGCGCGCCACGCGGCAGGTGTTCCACGAAACTACGGGGACGCTTTTTCTGCTACTCGCGCTGTCGGGCGCGGCTTCGGCGCTGCGAAATTGGCAACACGGGCCGCCATTGTGGCCGATGTGGATGGCGTTGGGCTACACACTGATGATGGCGGGATTCGGCATTTCGTCACTGCGCATGGCGCGACGCGTGCGCTAACGCGGCCTTGGCGCCGCGACCCGCTAACTCAATGAAACATTCTTCGGACAAGACTTCCGAACCCGATCCCCACAAGCCACGCATCACTACGCTTGGAGGAATTCCCCTCGCGCCATGTTATGGACCGGAGGTAGACGCCGGCGAAGATACCGAAACGCCGCTCGGTTACCCCGGCGAATTTCCTTTCACGCGCGGAATTCATCCCACGATGTATCGCGGGCGCTTGTGGACCATGCGCCAGTACGCCGGCTTCGGTTCCGCCGCGGAATCGAACCGGCGGTATCGCTATCTGCTCGAAAAAGGCCAGACCGGACTTTCCGTGGCGTTCGATTTGCCGACGCAGATCGGACTCGATTCCGACCATCCGCGCGCGGCGGGAGAAGTGGGACGCGTGGGCGTGGCTATCGACTCGCTGGAAGATATGCAAACCCTGTTCGACCAAATTCCGCTTGAGCGCGTTTCCACTTCAATGACCATCAACGCCACGGCCGCCATTCTTCTCGCGCTTTATGTGGCCGTTGCCAAACGGCAAGGCGCCGATTTACAAAAGCTTTCCGGCACGGTGCAGAACGACATCTTGAAGGAATACATCGCGCGCGGCACATACATTTATCCCGTGCGCCCGGCGATGCGCATCGTCACGGACCTTTTTGCGTGGTGCCGCACCGAACTGCCCGCTTGGAATACGATTTCGATTTCCGGCTATCACATCCGCGAAGCGGGATCGACCTCCGCGCAGGAGGTGGCGTTTACGCTGGCCGACGGAATCGCCTATGTCGAAGCCGCGATCGCCGCCGGCGGCGCGGTGGACGAATTCGGGCCGCGGCTTTCATTTTTCTTCAACGCGCACAACGATCTGCTCGAGGAAATCGCCAAGTTCCGCGCCGCGCGGCGGTTATGGGCGTACATCATGAGCGAGCGCTTCGGCGCGCGGGATCCGCGCTCGATGATGCTGCGCTTTCACGCGCAAACCGCCGGCAGCTCGCTGACAGCGCAACAGCCGGAAAACAATCTGGTGCGTGTGGCGATTCAGGCGCTTGCCGCCGTGCTGGGCGGCTGCCAATCGCTGCACACCAACGCGCTTGATGAAGCGCTGGCGCTGCCAAGCGAAAACGCCGCCCTATTGGCGCTGCGAACGCAACAAATCCTGGCGCACGAAACTGGTGTGGCGCAAACCGTGGACGCGGCGGGCGGGTCATACGCCATCGAGCATCTCACCAACGAAATCGAGAGTCGCGCCCGCGCGACAATCGAGAAGATCGACGCGCTCGGCGGAATGTTGCGCGCCATCGAATCGGGCTACGTGCAGCGCGAGATTCAAAAATCGGCGTACGAATACCAGCAAGCCGTCGAGCGGCGAGACGAAATTGTGGTCGGCGTGAATCAGTACCTGGCGCCGGAAAAAGAAAACAAAAGCGCGCAGCAGCCCGTCGCGTTACTGCGCCTGGACGAATCGACCGAGCGCGTCCAAGTTGAGCGCCTGCGCGGACTGCGCGGGCGGCGCGACGCGAAGCGCGCCGAACAAGCCGTCGCCGAAGTGGAGCGGCGCGCACGCACGTCGGAAAATCTTTTGCCGGCGATTCAAGCGGCGGTGGAGGCGTTCGCGACGGTGGGCGAAATCTCGGATGCAATGCGCCGCGTTTTTGGCGAGTATCGGGAAGCCGTGAATCTGTAATTCCGCCATGGAAAACAAACCTTCTCTCGTCCTGGCGTCGACTTCGCCGCGGCGCGCGCAAATCCTGCGCGATGCGGGCATCGCGTTTGAAATCGCTGCGCCGCGCGTCGAAGAAAATGCGCTGCCCGCCGAATCGGCCGATGCCATGGTACTTCGGCTGGCGGAAGCCAAAGCACGCGCCGCGGCCGGCACATTAGGCGCGGAGAAGCGTCTCCTTTTCGTACTGGGAGCCGACACCGCGGTTGTAGCCGGCGCGGAGGACGCGACGATTCTCGGCAAGCCCGTGTCAGCAGAAGACGCCGCGCGCATGCTTCGCTTGTTGAGCGGGCGCACGCATCGCGTCCTCACGGGCATCGCAATTCTTCGATTGCCGGACGGTGAATTTCGCCGCGCTGTGGAATCCACGTTGGTAACCTTCGCGGATTTCGGCGAAGATGAAATCGAGCGCGCGATCAAAAGTGGAGAACCATTCGACAAAGCCGGCGCTTATGCAATTCAAGGCCGCGCGGGACGATTCGTAAAACGAGTGGAAGGCTGCTATTTCAATGTCGTGGGATTGCCGCTACATCGCGCCTGCGCGCTGCTCGGCGAACTCGGATGGTCCGCCAGCACATAGTCGCCGATCTATCCGCGCACACAGGCGCCAAAAAAAGGAGCGGCCCGCAAAGGCCGCTCCTTGAAATTCAATCGCCCCAAATTCAGTCTTCGACGCTGTGCGGCCGCTTTACTTTCTTTCTTCCGTCGGAGTTGGAGGCGGAGCTATCGCTGGGGTCGTTGTGCTCGGAGGTGTAACGGTTCCAGGCGGCGTATCACCGCGCATGCCTTCCTTGAAACTGCGAACCCCCTCGCCGAGTCCCTTCATGACCTCGGGGATTTTCTTGCCGCCAAACATAATTACGATTACCGCGGCAATGATGAGCAGGTGCATCGGAGTTAAGGCTTCCATACGGATCTCCTTCGCGTACTGACGCCAGCAAGCACGCAACGCCAATCAAAACCGGCGGCTACAACCGGCAAATTACATTATAACACGTTCAGTCCCAAGCGGCGGTGCATCCTCGAAACTCGTCCCCGCATAAGAAATATCACGGCAGCGCCGCGGCCATTTCGTCCAAGATCGCCCGCGCGGCGGCCGCAGGCTCGGCGGCGGCGGTGATGGGCCGGCCAATCACCAGGTAATCGGCTCCAGCGCGGATGGTTGCGGCGGGAGTCGCGGTGCGAGACTGGTCGTCGTTTCGGCCGGTACGGGCTGCCGGGCGTATTCCCGGCACGACGATTAGGAATCGCGAGCCGCACGCCCGGCGAATTGCTTGAACTTCGTGAGGCGACGCGACCACGCCGTCAAGCCCGGCCTGGCGAGCCAATATCGCCAAGCGCCGGACCTGCTGCGGTATTCGGTCGTCAATCCCCAAGCGGCGCAGGCTTGCCTTGTCGTGGCTGGTTAAAATCGTGACGGCGATCACCTTGGGTCGCGCGGCGCCTCCCTTCGCGGATCGACGGGCTCTGGCGGCCTCCGCCATGGCCGCATTTCCGGCAAGCGCGTGCATATCCACCAAACGCACACCAGGCAGTGACACGGCCGAGCGCACCGCGCCGCCGACCACGCTGGGGATATCGTGGAATTTCAGGTCCAGGAAAACGCCGGGGCCAAGCCTCGCCAATTTCGCGACCGCCGCAGGGCCCTCTGCCGTAAATAAGTGTGTATTTATCTTGAACATACCGACGTGCTGGGCGAGCAATTTGGCGAGGGGAAAAGCGGACTTCATATCATCGAAATCGAGAGCTACGATCAGGCGCTTGCGGGCAAGATCTATTCGCGACGTGGAGGCACCTCCATGAGTTCGATTCGCAACCGCGAAACTCCGCGGCCCACCATGCCTAGCTGGCACGCGACCCGGTAGGATACATCAATGTCGCGCCCATCGACGTACGGGCCTCGATCATTGATCCGAACCAGTTGGGACTTGCGGGTGCGGATGTTCGTCAGCCGGACCACCGACCCAAGGGGCAGATTAGGCTCAGCGGCGGTCTCGGCATTCATGTCGAATGGCTCGCCGCTGGCAGTCTGCTGGCCCTGGAAATCCTGGCCATACCAGCTCGCGGTACCCACCCAGACACGAAGCGGCTTCGCCGGAGTTCTGGGCGTCGCAACGGCGGGCTCCTGACCGAAGGGAATCGCCAGAAAGAGGAATGGCGCCAGAAGAATCCCTCCCCAATATTTCTTCAGGAGGCGGCGCATAGTGTCTCACTTATGCAACACATCACACGTAATTATACCAAGGCGGCGAGCCAAACATCAACCGGAAACGTCATGCAGTGAATCACGTATATCACTTAAATTAAACACCTTACGGCATTCACAGAGCTTTTCAAGGCCCTCGACCAAGCGCTCACACGCCCTCGGGTCGGCAAACAAGGCCGTGCCCACCTGAACGGCATGTGCGCCCACAACCATGTATTCCAACACATCCTCGGGCAGTTCTATACCGCCTAGCCCAATCACCGGTATCTTGACCGCCCGGCACACTTGATAGACCTGCCGGACGGTGATTGGCTTAATGCATGCGCCTGAAAGGCCGCCCGTCAATCGGCCGAGGCGGGAGCGGCCCGTCTGGGAATCGATCGCCATGGCGGGATAGGTGTTAGCGACCGTCAGCGCGTCGGCGCCTGCGCCCTCGGCGGCTCGGGCGATTGTCGCAATGTCGGCCACCAAGGGGGAAAGCTTCACCCATAGGGGCCGGTGAGCGATGCGGCGGCCGGCTTCCACTAGCTGCGCGGTCAGGCCGGCATCGGCGCCAAACTCCATTCCGCCGCTCGATACATTCGGGCACGAAACGTTCAATTCATATGCGGCCAGTCCTTCCGCTTCTTCGAGGACGTGCAGGACGCCGAGATACTCGTCGAGGCTGTGGCCGAACACATTCGCAATGATCGGGGCGCGATACGCGCGGAGCGCCGGCAATTTCTCGGCGACGAATGCCCGCACGCCAATATTCTGCAAACCGACTGCGTTGAGCATGCCGGCGCGCACTTCGCACAGGCGCGGCGCCGGAGCGCCCGCCATCGGCTCGAGAGACAACCCTTTGACGACAATGCCGCCAAGTTTATTGAGATCGACGAGGTGAGCGAATTCGACGCCGTAGCCGAAAGTGCCGCTGGCGGCGATTACGGGATTCGCCAAGCGTAACGTGCCGATCGTTGCGCTCAAATCCACTGCGTTCGGCGAGGCCACTTGGCGGATTGTAGCATGACGCGGGAAGTTGGCGGCGCATGCGTGCATGGCTCCGGCGCGGCGCCGCTGCGCTGTCGGGGCGCCTGCGCATTATGTTAGAATACGCAACCAATGCGGGTCGTCGAGAAGACGCAATTGATGTCTGCGACGGAGATTGACCGCACCCTCCAGAGGGTAGCTCACGAAATTGTCGAGCGCAGCGGTGGTACTGCGCATTTGGCCCTGATCGGTGTGCGCCGGCGCGGCGTGCCGCTTGCGCAACGCATCGCGCTGGCCATGCGCGCAATTGATGGCGTTGACGTGCCGGTCGGCACGCTGGACATTACGCTTTATCGCGACGATCTTTCGATGGTCGCGGCGCAACCTGTGCTGCAATCGAGTGAAATCGCATTCTCTGTCGACGGCAAAGATTTAATTCTTGTTGACGACGTGCTTTATACCGGCCGCACGATCCGCGCCGCGATGAATGGCTTATTCGATCTTGGCAGGCCGCGCCGCGTGCGGCTGTGCGTGTTGATCGATCGCGGGCATCGCGAACTGCCGATCGAAGCGGCGTTCATTGGGCGCACGGTGCAGACCAGCGACATGGAAATTATCGAAGTGCGTTTGAATGAAATCGACCAGGAGGAACGGGTCATGCTGGTCGAGCGCGTTCCTTGAGTCACCCGGAGACATCTGCTGCCGCCGAGGCGCGGATCGCTCCCGCAGAGATCGTGCCTTTTCGATTCAACGATTTGCTGGCCATTGAGCCGCTTCGCGCGGATGAAATCACTTTTCTTCTGGACCAGGCAAAACCCTTCCAGGAAATCCAGCGCCATCCGCTGAAAAAACTCGCAACGTTGCGCGGAAAAACAGTTGGCATAGCGTTTTTTGAGGCTTCCACGCGCACGCGCATTAGTTTTTCCACGGCCGCGGCGCGCCTGGGCGCTGACGCCATGCAGTTGCAGGCCGAATCGTCGAGTCTGCAAAAAGGAGAATCGCTACTCGATACGGTGCGCGCGCTCGACGCAATGAAGGCCGATTGCATCGTGATGCGCCACGGCTCGTCAGGCGCGGCGGATTTTGTCGCGCGCCGCTTGGAAATTCCCGTGCTCAACGCCGGCGACGGCACGCACGAACATCCCACGCAAGCGCTGCTTGACGCGCTGACGATTCGCGATCGGCTCGGGCATCTGGATGGATGGAATGTTTCGATCATTGGCGACATTCTGCACAGTCGCGTGGCGCGTTCAAATATTCATCTGCTTTCACGCTTCGGATGCCGGATCACGCTGTGCGGGCCGCCGATGTGGGTGCCGCCGGAGCTCGAACAGTTGACCGCTGGCGGCGAACCGTTGCGGCGCGTGTCGCGCGTGGAAGAAGCGCTCGACGGCGCGGACATCGTGATCGTGCTGCGCGTGCAGCAAGAGCGGCTGCACGAGCCGAAGCTGCCGCTCGATGAATACGTGATGCTCTATCAGCTTACGCAAAAACGGCTGAGCCTCGCGCGGCCCGGCGCGCTCGTGCTGCATCCGGGCCCGATGATTCGCGGACTCGAAATCGATCCGGCTGTGGCGGACGGTCCGCAATCGTGTGTGCTCGAACAAGTGACCAACGGTTTGGCCGTGCGCATGGCCCTGCTGTTCCTGCTGATCGGCCACGGCGGCGAAGGCTTTCCTCCCGCAAAGGATGCTACCTAAATGTTGTTGATCAAGGGCGGACGGCTGATCGATCCGGCGAGCGGCACGGATGCGCCGCGCGATATTTTGATCGACGGCGAGCGTATCTCGGCGATCGAAGTGACGGGCACTATCGACGCGCGGAATGGCGACGTGCAAGAGTTCGACGCGGCCGGAATGATCGTCGCGCCCGGATTCATCGACATGCATTGCCACTTGCGCGAACCCGGCGGCGAAAATTCCGAAACGATCGAAACTGGCACACGTGCGGCGGCGCGCGGTGGTTTCACCGCCGTGTGCCCGATGCCCAATACTCGACCCGTGCATGACAATGCTTCCGTTACGCGTTCGATGATGGAGCGCGCGCAGTCAGCGCACACGCGCGTGTGGCCCATCGGCGCAGCGTCGATCGGCAGCCGAGGCGAGGCGTTGGCGGAAATCGCGGCAATGCAAAAATCGGGCGTGGTGGCCGTGTCCGACGATGGCCATCCGATAGCCACGGCCAAACTTTTGCGGCAAGTGATGGATTATTGCCGCTCGCTCGGCATGCCGGTGATCGATCATTGCGAAGATGTTTCGCTCGCCGCCGGTGCGTCAATGCGCGAAGGGCCGTCCTCAATTCGCACCGGAGTGCGCGGCATGCCCGCGGCCGCGGAAAGCATCGGCGTAGGGCGCGACATCCAGATCGCCGAGCTTACCGGCTGCCGCTTCCACGTGGCGCATCTTTCCGCGCGCGCATCGCTTGAACTCGTGCGCATCGCGAAACACAAAGGCTTGGCAGTCTCGTGTGAAGTCACGCCGCATCATTTCACGATGATCGACGAAGAAGTCGGCTACGACACGCATCGCAAGATGAATCCGCCGCTCGGTTCCCGCGAAGATCGCGATGCGCTGATTGAAGGATTGGCCGATGGAACCGTGGACGCCATCGCCACCGACCACGCTCCGCACGAGCCGGCCACGAAAGAAGTGGAATTCGATCGCGCGCCGTTCGGCATCACTGGATTTGAAACCGCGCTAGGTCTCGCGCTCGAACTTGTGCACGCAAAGCAAATTGAACTTGCGCGCATGGTCGAGCTTTTCACCACGGGCCCCGCGCGCGTCCTCGGCATGCAGCGCCGAATCGCCGCCGGCGAACCCGCCGACATCACCGTTTTTTCGACCGAGCATCGCTGGACCTATCGCGCCGCCGAATCCGCCAGCAAATCTCGCAATACACCCTTCGACGGCCGCGAATTCCGCGGCGGCCCGATGGCAACGATTGTCGCAGGGCGAGCCGTATATCGCCGATAGATCGCGAGCATCCTACAAAGCCTTACTTAGCTTCAATGGTTGCGGTACACTCTCGCCCTGGGCTGAGACTTAATTTTTCTCGATCGCACTGGCACGAAACCTCAGATCATTTCCGCGAGACAGCCCGGTAAGGTGAGGGCTGCAATGAAATCCTGGCCTATCGCAAACGTTGCGCGGTTATGGTGCGCGGCTGTTATTCTTGCGATCGCGCCGGGTTTGGCGCACGCACAAACGCAGAAGCCGAAACCGCCCGCCGTCAACAGGCCTGCGACTGCGCCGAAGCCTGCTACAGGTACGAGGCCTGTCACTCCATCGAAGCCGGCTAATACTACCGGCAAAGCTCCTTCGGCTTGGAAGCCGAGCTTCATTCATAAACCCGGCTCGAAAACTACACCCGCGCCGAAAGGAACTCCCGCACCGAAACCCGCATTTAAGTCACATCCAACCGGCACACCGAAACCGGCGGTCGCTTCCAAGCCGACGCCGGCTCCCAGAACCGCTTCGACTGGAAAACCGGGCGTCACGTCGCAACCGGGCGCGGAAGCACATGGTACGGCGGGCAATGGCGGCCTGACGAGCACGTCAAAAAATCGTGGGAGCGGCGCTAACGGCCTGGACTCGGGAGCCGGAAGCACGCCGCCTGCTCGAAATCACGGCACGGCTACAGGCGAAAGAAAAATTCCGGAAAGATCCGCGTCCGAAGCGAAGGCGCCAGAAAATCACGCGCCTGACAGCCACGCGGCGGACAATCACGCAACAGCCGATCACGCTGAAGCAACGCGAACCGTCACGCGTCCGAATGGCGACCGCGCGGAATACAACAGCGCGGGCAAACCAACGCGATTGACGACGAAGAGTGGTGATGAAGCGCGATTCGATTCACGCGGACAAGTTCGCGCGATCCACACGCAAGACACTTCGATTCGCCTGGGCCCGCGCGGCGGCCGCACTGTGGTGACGGAGCGTCCTGATCACACGCGCATCGTGAGCATGGGATCGCACTACGGCTACGTGGACCATCCTATCGTACGCAACGGACGGCCCTATCTTGAACGAACTTATGTCTCCGACGGCCACGTCTACGCGCGCGCATATCCCGGCTACTACTATCACGGCGAGCTCTACTATCATTATTTGCCGCAGTACAACTATGCGCCCGCGTTTTATGTGTGGGCCGCGCATCCGTGGCGCGCGCCCGTCACGTTCGCGTGGAATTGGGGGCCATGGCAGGGCTACTACGGATATTATTTTTCGCCCTATCCGAATTACGGCAGCGCATCATTGTGGCTGACGGATTACATCATCGCGCAAGAATTAGAAGCGGCTTTCGATGCCCAGCAGGCGGCCAACAATTCCCCGTCCGCGCCCGCGGATAATTCACAACCGGCCGGCGCCGCGCCCGGCGAAATTTCCACGGGCGCGCCGCTCACTCCCGAGGTGAAGCAAGCGATTGCCGTGGAAGTGACGGCACAGATTGCCACCGAGAAAAATTCCGCAACGAGCCCGCCGGCCATCACGGCGACGGCGCCCGCTTCCAGCGAAGATGTGCTGCCCGACGCGCTCAATCCCGCGAATCGCACGTTCATAGCCGATATCTCGCTCGACGAAGACACGCCGGACGGCGCGGCTTGCTCGATCGGCCCGGGCGATGTGCTCACCCGCGTCGACACTTCGGCCGACGCCGATCAAAAAGTTAAGACCGTGATTCGGAGCAGCCAAAAGGGCGATTGCGCCGCGGGCACGCGCGTTGCGGTTTCCGCTTCGGATTTGCAGGACATGGCGAATAACCTTCGCGCGAAAGTGGATGACGGTGTTGGCCAGCTCGCAAAAAATCAAGGTCAGAACGGATTGCCCGCCGCTCCCGCAGCCGATCCGACATTGGTCGCAGACGCGCAAGCCAAACCGGACCTCGACGCACAGCATCAACTCCAGCAGCAACAGCACACGGCCGATGCCGCCCAACGCAACGTCCAGAAATCCGTGAGTCAGATGGGCGTGGCGTTGTCGCGCTTTGATGATGGAAAGCCGAGCGCGGCGCTGACGATTGACGATGACGGCATGCTCAGCGCGGCACTCTCCGCCAGCGCTCCGCCGGACGCGCCGGAGGCGCTTATCTCAAACGAGGCCGTCGCCCTTCCTGCCTTGAATTTTCAACGATGGCTCTGCGCGCTCTTGAAAATCTCAGCGCAATAACAAACCGGGATCAAAATCCTCGCGCTCGGATAGCACAACGGCAGCGAGGTCGTAAGTGCGGCGTTCACGCGCGCGGATGGGCCTTGTCGTACACGTCCATCAGTTGCGCGATCGTGGCGTGAGTATATTTTTGCGTGGTGGAAAGCGATTGATGGCCGAGCAGTTCCTGAATGGCGCGCAGATCGGCGCCATCGGCCAGCAGATGCGTGGCGAATGCGTGACGCAACGAGTGTGGATGGAGACTCCAATTGATGTTCACCAAACGCGCATACTTCTTAAGGATGCGATTCACCGAGCGCGACGTCAGGCGCTTTCCAGCGTAGTTCAGAAAAATGGCTTGCGGATCGGTGCGGCCCGGCGCGCGCTCCAAAATTCCGGCTCGAACTTCCCAATATGCTGCGAGCGCCCGTTCGGCTTTGCTACCGAAAGGCACGATGCGCTCCTTGTTGCCTTTGCCGATCACGCGCAGCATCATTTCTTTGCGGTCCATGTCGGCAATGTTCAGGCCGGTCAGCTCGCTCACGCGCAGGCCTGAAGCGTAAAGCAGTTCAAAGAGCGCGAGATCGCGTTTCACCAACAAGATCGATTCATGCTCCGGAGCGCCCGGCCGGCCACGTTTTCCAACCGATGCGTCTTCTCCGGCGGCTACCAGTTGATCGAGAAAACCGTTCATCTGCTCCGCGGTGAGAACTCTCGGCAGCCGCTTCGGCAACTTTGGCGTGGCCACTAGTCGCGCCGGGCTGTTTTCCAGCCGGCCTTCGCGCACGCAATACTTAAAAAATGAACGGATCGATGCCAGCTTTCTGGCGATCGAGCTTTTCTGCAAGCCGCGGCTGTGCAGATGGCCCATAAATTCGCGGATGGTGCGATGGTCGATCTTGGCAAGCGGAAGCGGCGCCGCATCCGGTGGAGCTAAATAAGCGGCAAATTCCAGAAGGTCGGTTCGATAATTTCGCAGCGTGCTTGGCGAGGCGTTGCGCACGGAGCGCAGGTAATCGAGGTAGCGCGCAATTACATCTTTCATTTAGGGCATGCCACGCGCGCCGGACGCCGCGCCAAAATCGGTATCGCGCCAAATATTGGACCCGGACGCGATCCGATGTGGCGCAGGTATCAAGGCCGGACCGAAGCGATCACTTCAGGCGCGATGGCGGTTTGCGGCTCGGGCACAGGCATTGACGCCTCCCAATCGCAGCCTTCCTTCACGCACGCGCGCACCGCGCCGTACTTGCTGAGTTTTTCGACGATGAACGGCGCGCCGCATTTCGGGCACGGTTCGGCTATGGGCCTGTGCGGGCTGGTGAAATCGCACGCCGGGTAGCGATTGCATCCGTAGAAAACGCGACGCCGTCCTTTTTTCGCCATGCGCTCCAGCAGTTCGCCGGTGCCGCACTTCGGGCACGCGATACCCAGCGTCTTCGCGCGAATATATTTGCACTTCGGATAGCCCGTGCAGCCGATGAATTCGCCATATTGCCCGTGTTTTTTCACCAACTGCGAATCGCATTCCGGGCATTTTTCATCCAGCAACTCGTCGGGCTGGCGCGCCTTTCGCGTCCCCTGAATCAGCCGCCGCGTGGTCTTGCATTCCGGATAGGCGCTGCACGCCAGAAAAGTTCCGAAACGGCCGCGCTTGATCACCATCTCTTTGCCGCATTCCGGACAAGCCTCTGTCGGGTGTTCACTGTCAGTTGGAATTTCGGGTGAAAGGTCGCGCGTATAATCGCAATCCGGATAGCGGTCGCAACCCATGAAAAATCCATTCCGGCTGATGCGCTCGAGCAAATGTCCCTGCTCGCACTTCGGGCACAACTCGGACGTCGCGATTCCTTTTTTGTAAGATTCCATGTCCAGGCGAGCCACGCCCAAATCCTTCACGAAGCGCGTGTAGAAATCTCCGACCGCTTCCTTCCAGGGCAGCTTTCCTTCTTCCACTTCGTCCAATTCGTCTTCCATTCGCGCGGTGAAGCCAGGATCGAAAATGTCCTCAAAGCTTTTCACCAGCAGGACGCTGACTTTTTCGCCCAGCATCGTCGGCGTGAATCGCCCCATCTCTTTCGTCACGTACTCGCGCTCCACAATCGTCGAAATGATCGCCGCATACGTGGACGGCCGCCCGATCCCTTTTTCCTCCAACTCCTTAACCAGCGTCGCTTCCGTGTAACGCGGAGGTGGCTCCGTAAAATGCTGCTCGGACCGCACCGGCGGCGTGGTCTCGCTTCCTTCGGCTGGTTCCACTGCGGCCAGCCTTAAAATTTCCTTCTCGCTCACGCGCGGCAGACGCCTGCCTTCCGCGTCCGCATCGTCGCCCTTCTCCAAGTCCTCTTCGCCCGAGCGGTACGCCGCCAGAAATCCCGCGAATTTCTCAACCGATCCCGACGCGCGGAACATGTATTCGCCCGCGGCGACATCAATGGTTGTTTGGTCGAACACCGCCGGAACCATTTGCGACGCCACGAATCTCTGCCAGATGAGTTGGTACAACTTGAACGCCTCATCATCCAAATATCGCCGCACGGAATCCGGCGTGCGCGCCGCGTCCGTGGGACGAATCGCCTCGTGCGCATCTTGCGCATCCTTCTTGCTGCGATAAAAGTTGGGCTTTTCAGGCAGATACTCCGCGCCGTACTGCGCGGGGATCAGCGCGCGCACCTGCTCCAGCGCGTCATTCGACACGCGCACTGAATCCGTGCGCATATAAGTGATCAGCGCGACGGAGCCCTCGTCGCCCAGATTGACGCCCTCATACAATTTCTGCGCGATTCCCATGGTGCGCTTCGCCGTGTAGCGCAAACGGTTGTAGGCCGCCTGCTGCAGCTTGGAGGTCGTAAATGGCGGAGGGGCCGTGCGCCGCTTTTCTTTCTGCACCACTTCCGCGACTTGCCACTGAGCCTTTTTTAACTCGTCCAATATGCGAGTGGCGTCAGCGCCGGTTGAGATCTCGATTTCTTCGCCTTTATATCTTGAAAGTTTCGCCTGAAAAACGGGCAACTCCGCCGCCTGCAAGCGCGCGTGAATTGTCCAATATTCCTTGGGCACGAACGCGTTGATCTCCAGTTGGCGTTCGACGATCAATCGCAGCGCCACCGTCTGCACCCGGCCCGCGGAAAGCCCGCGCCGCACCTTGTCCCACAGCAGTGGCGAAATTTTGTATCCGACAATCCGATCCAGCACGCGGCGCGCTTGTTGTGCGTCCACCAGATGCTCGTCCACTTGCCCCGCGGAATCGAACGCCGCGCGAATCGCTTTGGGCGTAATTTCATTGAACATCACGCGAAATATTTTCTTCCGCATGTCTTTCGGCACGTCGGCCGCCACCGGTGGCGCGA
>JBAQYV010000132.1:0-7438 GCA_049790315.1 Candidatus Acidiferrales bacterium
TCGTGCGAGAGCTTGCCGAGGATGGATCGCTGTACCTCGTGAATTCGCTTAATCCGATGCGCGTCGAAGGCCAGAAAACAGTTTCGTTCGAGATGATGGAACAGCGCGCCTGGCGCGTACCGGATCATGTGGTTGTGCCGGGCGGAAATCTGGGCAACATCTCCGCGCTCGGTAAAGGTTTTATTGAGATGCGCCGCTGGGGTTTGATCGATCGCCTGCCGCGATATACGGTGGTGCAGGCTGAAGGCGCCGCGCCCTTCGCGCGCCTGGTCGCGGAACTTGCCGGCAATCCCAAGGCGACGATCGTGCCCATCGCCGAACCGCGCACGCTCGCAACCGCGATTCGCATAGGCGCGCCCGTCTCGTGGCAACGCGGATTGCGCGTGCTAGCCGAAACGAACGGCATGGCGCTCACCGTCACCGAGCAAGAGATCGCCGACGCCAAGGCCATGATCGGCCGCGATGGCATCGGTTGCGAGCCGGCTTCCGCCACAACCGTCGCCGGAATTCGCCGCCTCGTGGCCGACGGCCGAATTCGCAAAAACGAATCCGTTGTCGCCGTGCTCACCGGGCACCTGCTGAAGGACACGGACTACACCGCGAAATATCATACCGGCCAGTTGAAGGAACCTGAGAGCGCGCCGGGTTCGGGCTACGGACCGGGTGACCCAGCGCGCCCCATCGCGGGCGCATTTGCGAATCCTCCAGCGCGCGTCCCGGCTACGCGCGATGGCATTCTCGATTACCTCAAGCGCTCGACTTCAGAGTCTCGTCCTCGATGAAGCGCGGCGGTAAAAATTCGGGCGCCCTCACTCGCGCGCGCACGATTTCGGTGCGCGTGCCCGCATCTTCGGCGAATCTCGGCTCCGGCTTCGATTGCTTCGGCGTGGCGCTTGGTCTTTACCTGAACGTGCGCGCGCGCGCGGTCGCGGAGCAGATTGAGCCGTGTCGCGCCAAGTATTCCGGCGAGGGCGCGGATTCCCTTCCGAAAACCGCGGACAATCTTATCTATCGCGCCGCGATGCTTGTGGCCGAGCGCGAAGGTTTCCGCCTGCCGCCACTCGAAATCGGCGTAACAAATCAGATTCCGCTGGGCCGCGGACTCGGCAGCAGCGCCGCGGCCGTAGTCGCCGGCGTTCTTATTGGCGCGGCATTCGCGCCGCACCGCTTGCCGGCTGAGCGCGTTTTGGCTTGCGCCGCTGAAATCGAAGGGCACGCCGACAATGTTGCGGCGGCTTTATATGGAGGCTGGGTGATCGTTGTGAGCAAGGCGCTCAGCGCCGGCGGCGCACAATCTCAAAATGGCGTCGTGGCGATCCGTCGTCCCTGGCCACAGCGCCTTCGGGCCGTCGTTGTGTCGCCTGAAGTGCAAACGGACACACACGCTTCGAGGAAGTTGCTCAGCGCGGAGGTTCGTCGCGAGGATGCGGTCTTTAACCTGCAAAGGGTGGCGCTGTTCGTTGCCGCAATCGACGCCGGCCGCCCCGACCTGCTTTGGGAAGCCATGCGCGACCGCTTGCATCAGCCCAGGCGCGTCGCGCTGGTCCCAGGCCTGGCCGATGCTCTTGAGACGCCCCGGCAACCGGGCCTCGCCGGAGTCGCGCTCAGCGGTTCCGGGCCAAGCGTGCTCGCGCTTGCGACGGGACACGCCTCGCAGATCGGCCGGAAAATCGCCGCGGCTTTCACCGCCCACGGCATCCGTTCGACCGTCCGCATCCTGCCGGCAGGTGTTTCGGGCGCTCGAGTGACCGGCCGGCCCGCGAGATAGGCGGGGTCGCCAGATTTCTGAACTTTCGGGAACTTTTATCTCTTCCCGACCGAAACCATTTCAGACTGACCCAAGCAGGAGAGGTCCCCAAAACTGGGAAGCGCTGGGGGCCTCTCTTCGCTCTTGTCTGCCGCGCCCACCCGGCTTAGTCTCTCCTTAGGAGGAACTCCGTATGTTGCCAAGCTATCGCAGCCGCCTTTTGCTGGCCATTCTGCTCGCGGCGCCTCTCTGTTTCGCATCCCCCGCGCTGGCGCAAAGTCCGGATAGCGGGTCCGGTCCGGGTCAAGGTCAAGGCCAAGGTCAGGGACAAGGCCAGGGGCAATGGAGCGGACGAGGCGGCCAAAGAGGTGCGATGTCGCCCGACGACCGCCTCAAACAGATGACCCAGGATTTGAACCTCACTGCCGACGAGCAAGCCAAGATCAAGCCGATCCTTCAGGATCAGCAAAAGAAAATGGAAGACGCCCGCAATGACAATTCCGGCGGCGATCGTCAAGCCATGCGCCAGAAATTTGAGAAGATCCGCACCGATGCCAATTCAAAGATTCGCGCCGTGCTCGATGACAAGCAGAAAGCGAAATTCGATCAAGAAGAGCAGGACCGCGAGCAGAGAATGCAGCAGCGCGGCGGCGGGATGGGCGGACCGGGCCCCGGGCCGAACAATGGTCCCGCCAATGGCCCGAACGGCGGACCAAACAATGGACCAGCGAACGGGCCGAGCAATCCGCCCAATAATGGTCCAGGTAACGGCCCGAATACTCCGCCGCCTACCACGAATCGGACCACTCGGATCTAATATCTATTCTCCGGGCGGATGCGAAGTCCGCGCCGCCCGCGATCTACTTTACGGCGCGGTCGCTTTCGCCGAGTAATTCCTCTTTAGCCGCGGCCAGTTCCCGGCGCTTATCCTTGTCCACAACGGGGTAAGCGAGGTTCAGCGCTTCGAGCTGTTCTACAATCGCGGCCGCTACAACCAGCCGCGCAAACCATTTGTGATCGGCAGGCACGATGTACCACGGCGCGCGTCGCGTCGCGGTTGAGCGGATGGCGTCCTCGTAAGCCTTCTGATATTTTTTCCAATAATTGCGCTCGTGCACGTCGGCGAGCGAGAATTTCCAATTTTTCTGCGGCTGATCCAAACGAGCCAGAAAGCGTTTGAGCTGTTCCTCGCGCGAAAGATGCAGGAAAAATTTCAGTATCACCGTGCCGTTCCGCGCCAGGTGCCGCTCGTAGGCATTGATGTCCTCGTAGCGTTCCTTCCATATCTTTCGGGAAATAAGTGCCGGCGGCAGTTTGTTCGTCTCCAGCAGCTCCGGATGCACGCGAAGAATCAGCACGTCCTCGTAGTAAGAGCGATTGAAAATTCCGATCCGCCCGCGCTCCGGCAGGCGCAGCGTGGTGCGCCACAAATAATCGTGATCGAGCTCTTCCGGCGTCGGCGTTTTGAACGAGACTACGTCGCAACCCTCCGGATTGACGCCCGACATCACATGCTGGATCGTGCCGTCCTTACCCGCCGCGTCCAGCGCTTGCAGCACGATCAGCAGCGCCCAGCGATCTTGCGCGTAGAGTTTTTGTTGCAGCTCGTCGAGACGCTCAAGGTCGCGCGCCAGACGATCTTCAGCCTTTTTCTTGGAGTTGAATCCGTGCGTATCGGCCGGATCGAAATCTTTCAGACGGAATCCGCGGCCGGTTTCGATGCGAAATCGTTTCAGGAAATCGATCGTTTTCGTTTTGCCCATGCGTTCCCCTCGATCCGGTCGCCGCGAACGCCGCTCATGAATGCCGCGCCACATAAAGCAGCAGCCAAAAAATCGCCACCGGAATCAACGCCAGCATCGCGTAGAATGCGACGCGCCGTCCCCACGGCGATCGCTTTTTCCGCCAATCGTGCATTTCGGGACGGTCTGAAACGCCCACTTGATCCAGATGATCCAGATCTCCGGCAAATTCCTGCGCGCTGGCGTAGCGATTCTTCGGGTCGCGCTCGAGCGCCCGGTAGATCACTTCCTGCAACTGTGGAGAAATCTCCGGGTTCAACTCGCGCGGCGGCGTGAAATTGTTCAGCAGTCTGTCGTTCATGATCACGAACGCGTTCGGACCATGGAACGGCACTTCGCCGGTTAGCATTTCATATAAAATCACGCCGAGTGAGTAGAGGTCGCTGCGCCCGTCGCCGCGTTTGCCCTTCACCTGCTCGGGCGAAATGTAATCGGGCGTGCCCATCGCCGCGGTCAGCTTGGCGAATGTGAGCCTGCGCGAGCCCTCGGCCCCCGCGATTCCGAAGTCAATCAGCTTCACGCGGTCCTGCGAATCCACCATGACGTTTTCCGGTTTCAAATCGCGATGCACTACGCCGCGGCTGTGAATGTATCCCAGCGCGTCGAGTATGCCCCGTGCGATGCGCACCGCCCGCTCAGGCGGCATTTTTTTCTGCTCGATCAGTATCTGCCGCAGCAGCCGCCCGTCGACCCATTCCATCACCATGTACATCTGGCTGCGGTCGTCGTCGGCGAACACTTTCATCACGGCCGGGTGGTCCAGGTCTATGCCGATCTTTTCCTCGCGTTTGAATCGCTCGTAACACGTCGGATCGCCTTCCAATTCCGGGTGGGGAATTTTAATCGCCACATCGCGGTCGTTCCGCGTATCGACGCCGCGAAAAATCGACGCCATCCCGCTGCGTGCAACGAGTTTATCGATGCGATAGTGATCTAGTGTGTCGCCAGGATGTAGAGAAGGCATCGGGAGCGCAGATTACACCAGCGGCAGGCGGCGGGCCAACTTAACGCAACTTGTAGGGCCGCCCGCGGTACATTCCTACGCGTTCGACACCTCGAACGCGGATCAATTGAACGCTGACATTATCGCTGCCATCGCGCTCATTGGCAATCTCCACCAATTGCCGCGCGGCCATTTCCAGATCGGCCCCCGCCGGCCCCAATATCTTTTGAATTTCCGCCGGAGGCACGGCTCCGTGCAACCCGTCCGAGCAGAGCAGCAGCACGTCGCCGGGGAATATCTGGTGCTCGCTCGTGTCCACGCCGACGAACAGACCTCCGCCGAGCGAGCGGTTCAGCAAATGGCGAGCGTCGCTCTCGTCCGCTTCTTGCCTCGAAATCACGCCGAGCCTCACCTGCTCATTGGCCATGGTGTGATCGCGGGTGAGCGATTCGAGCTTGCCGCGCCGGATCAGGTAGCAGCGCGAATCGCCCACATGCGCCACGGCAACGCGATCGTGCCGCAGCAGGACCGCCACAATCGTGGTAGCCATTCCCGCGCCGGCAGTACCCGCTGCCAGCGCAGCCTCAAACACTTGCACATTCGCTTGCTGCACCAGCCGCCCCAGAAGGCCCAGCGGCGGCTCTCCACCACCCGCGGTGCGAAAGTTTTCGAGCACGCTTTCAATCGCGGCGTGCGACGCTACTTCGCCTTGCGCGTGGCCACCTACGCCGTCGGCCAGCGCGAAAAGCCACCCATGCGAGCGCCCACGCTCCGGCGTCGCCGGCGCGACGTGACCCAGATAATCTTCGTTGTGCGGGCGAACCCGCCCAACGTCGGTAAGCTGCGCGAATTCAATGTCTAGCATAGAAGAGATCGCGGGCAACGGAAGCGGCACGGTTGTTCTTGGAACTCCCGTGGCAGCCTGTCCTCGATAGACCTCAAACATTTATTATACCCGCTTCAAAATGAACACCGGGCGGGCTTGCGCCCACCCGGTGCTCTGGTTTCGTTTGCGCCGCCCGCTCAACTGTTGGTAGCGCGGTTGGTAACGAACGTCGTTCGTCCAGTCTGTTTGCTTGACCGGACGAAGAAGATCGCGCCGTATATCGCCCACACCACGGCAACTCCCAGGGCGAGTAACGGCTCCATTTTTGTTCCGTATCCCATGAACGGTCCGATCAGATAAAACAACATACAGACCGCGTTGGCCAGGATCCCGAAGATCGGGATGGCAAAGTGTTTGATCACGCTAAAGTTCGGATGTTTGTGGTATCCCACCATGCAGACGAAGCAGCTCAGCATGTACAGGAGGAACGTACCGAAGTTGGATGCCAGCGCCAACGTTGTCCATCCATTGGGCAGAGCCGCCATTTTCGCGCTCGATAAGTATCCGAAACTCGACCAGAAGCCGTGCGGAAGCGCCGCAATCGCTGCGTCTGTGGGAGCGCCGGCATCGCAGAAGTACATTAGGATTCCGACGCAGCCCAGAACGGCTGAAATAACCGCCAGAGTCCAAATGGCGCGGTGGGGGCTCAGGTTTTTCGCGTGCAGCATGCCGAAGTGTTCGGGAACTTCCTGGTCGCGGCCCATGGCATACGTCACTCGCGCTCCGGTGTTGATACAGGAGAGCGTCGTGCCGATCAGCGCCAGGAACACGGTCACCGCTTCGATCAGCATGAATGCCCGGCCATGCCCGTGGAATATCGCGTCGCCGACCACCACCATCATGTCGCCGATGGGCGCGGACGATTGCGATGCGAATCCCATGGGATAGCCGCTATTTAAGAAGTAATTCGCGGCGAAATACTCAAAGAGATAAAAAATCGCTCCTTGAATTACCAGCGACGAAAGCACCGCGATCGGAATATCCCGTTTCGCATTCTTCGCCTCGCCGCCCATTGAAGTCACCGATTCGAATCCCACCAGGATCAGGATCGCGATGGTGGCTTGCACGAAAACGTTTTTCAGTCCGTGCATGCTGATTACTGATCCGGCCGTCGCATGCGACGCGAAATTTCCGGCCGCGTCAGTGGCGGGATAGCTGACCTTGTACGGAACCTGTGCACCGGTGGAATCAAGCAACGGTTGCGGCACCTGGTTCGCATCGCGCACGATCGTCGTGGTCACAGTTCCATCGGCCGCGGTCGTGTGCGTAGTTGCGAATTGATATTGGTATGCCTCGCCCGTCGCCGGATCGAATTGGTAGGCGATGCTTCCCGGAGGATGGCTCACGCGATAGCTGATGGCCATCACCGAGAACACGATCAACGCCGAAATCTGAATCACGTTGATTGCGATGTTCACCGACGTCGAGCCCGTTACGCCCCTGTGCGCGATGTATGCCACCGCGAAGGCGAAGATCACGGCCACGACCATCATGAACATCGGACCAGGATTGGTCGCGTTCATGAAATTCGGGTAGAGCGTGCCCACCACGTATCCGCAGAAAATGCCGGTCGTGGCCACCATCACCGCCGGATAAATCCAGTAGTACAAGTGTGAGCCCCAGCCGACAATGAACTTCGACAGCCGCGCCCACTTCCAGGCCTTCTCATGATTCAGGAACGATTGCTCGGCGAAATAGTAAGAACTTCCGGTACCCGGATAGAGCTTGGCCAATTCGGCGTAACACACCGCGCTGGCCAGGCACAGTAAGAGAGCCAGAACGATGCCCGCCCACATGGCCGGAGACGTTGTGCCCTCACCCGCCTGGCTATAAAATGTTAGCCAAAGGAAGGCGCCGGGCGCAATCAGTGCCATGGCGTTCATCGTCAGCCCCGTCAGACCTAGGGTCTGCTGCATCTCTACTTTGGCTTCATCCGCCATCGATAGGTTCCCTCCTTCAAGGGAGTGGAAAGTGCGTGAGGGCGGCATTGTTGCGTCTATGCGTTCGTATGTAAAACGTAAATTTTTAATCGCACCGATTTAGGTTTTGTTTAGCTCTTT
>JBAQYV010000133.1:0-25391 GCA_049790315.1 Candidatus Acidiferrales bacterium
TCACGACGATGGGCTACGCGATGGAATCGGCCGCGGCGCACCACATTGCGTTCTACGTGCTGGATCGGCCCGATCCGCTGGGCGGCGAGCGGGTGGAGGGGCCGATGCTCGATCCCGATCGAGTTTCGTTCGTTGCGTATTTTGCGATGCCGGTGATTCCGGGCATGACGCTGGGCGAAATGGCGCGAATGTTCAACGCGGAAAATCACATCGGGTGTGACTTGCACGTGATCGAAATGCGCGGATGGCGACGCAGCATGTGGTTCGACCAAACCGGCCTTACATGGGTTAGTCCATCGCCGAATCTGCGGTCGTTCGGAGCGGAGTTGCTATATCCCGGCATTGAAATCCTGCAAAGCGCGGATGTGTCCGTGGGGCGCGGCACGAACAGGCCATTCGAGCAGTTTGGCGCGCCGTGGATCAGCAGCGCGCAACTTGTTGCCGAACTTGACCGGCGCGATATTCCCGGCGTGCGTTTTGCGCCGGCGCAATTCACGCCGACGTCGGGTCTGCATCAAGGCGAAGTGTGCGAAGGCGCGCGCATCGAAGTGACGAATCGTGATTCGTTCGACGCGATGCGCATGGGCCTGGAAATCGCGGCGGCGCTCAGACAACTTTATCCGGCGAAGTTCGATCCGCGGAATATGATGTTTCTTCTCGGCAGCGAGCGGACGATCGATCGGCTGGACCGCGGCGGCGCGCCCGCAGCGATTGTAGAAGGGTGGAAGGAAAGCCTAGCGCCATTCATCGCGATGCGAGCAAAATACCTGCTGTATCCGTAAGATGGCGCACGATCCCCGGAGTGTCGAATGGCGCGCGAAAAAATCTGGCTATCGTGGAGCAGCGGAAAAGACAGCGCGTGGAGTCTGCACACGCTTCGGCAAGGTAGTGAGTTTGAAGTTGTGGCGTTGCTGACGACTGTGAATCAAGTGTTCGGGCGCGTGGCCATGCACGCGGTTCCCGAGACTGTGCTCGAAGCCCAGGCGGCGGCGCTGGGATTGCCGCTGGTGAAGGTTCCGATTCCTTCGCCGTGCCCCAATGAAGCTTATGAGCAGGCGATGTCGCAGGCGATGGAACGCGCACGCGCCGAAGGAATTTCGCGCGTCGCATTCGGGGATTTATTTTTGGAGGATATTCGTAAATACCGGGAAGAGAAACTTGCGGCTGTGGGCATGGAGCCGGTGTTTCCGATCTGGGGCATTGAAACGCGGGCACTGGCGCACGAAATGGTGCGTTCAGGCGTGCGCGCTTTGATTACTTGTGTAAATCCGAAACTGCTCGATCCGCGGTTCGCCGGACGGATTTTCGACGAGCAATTGCTGGCGGAATTGCCGGAATCTGTGGACCCGTGCGCGGAGCGCGGCGAGTTTCACACTTGTGTTTATGCCGGGCCGATGTTTAAAAAGCCTTTGCCGGTGCGCGCGGGAGAAATTGTGACGCGCGATGGATTTGTGTTTGCGGATGCGCTGCTTTCGGAGGCGGCGCCGGGGATCGGCTAAACATTTCCGACGAAGAAGAGGATTATGCGAATCGTTTCACTGATACCGTCGGCCACTGAGATTTTATTCGCGCTTGGATTGGGCGACGAAATTTGCGGCGTTAGCCATGAATGCGATTTTCCAGCCGAGGCGCGCACGAAACGCGTTGTGGTGCATCCACGGATTCCGGAAGGATTGGCGGCGGCCGAAATTGAGCGACGCGTGCGGGAGTATGTTGGGCGTGGCGAAAGCCTGTACGTAGTAGATGCCGCTGCGCTCGCGGAAATCGACGCCGATCTGATTATTACGCAGGATTTGTGCCATGTTTGCGCGGCGACGCCCGACGATCTGGCTGCGGCGCTGAATGGGCTCGCGCGCACGCCGCGCATTTTAACGCTCGATCCGCAGTCGCTCGGCGACGTGTACGGCAACGTTCGTCTGGTCGGTGAAGCCGCGGGGCGCGCGTCCGAAGCTGAACGAGTGGTGGGCGCGCTTCAAAATCGTGTTGCGGCGGTTGAACGCGCTGTCGCTGGGCGCGTGCGGCCTCGCGTGTTGTGTCTGGAATGGCTCGATCCGCCATATCCGGGCGGACACTGGGTTCCGGAGATGGTTGAGTATGCCGGCGGAATCGACGTGTTGGGCACCATTCGCGTGCCGTCGGTTCCAGTGACTTGGGACGCGGTGCTCGCGACGCAGCCGGACATCGCGATTATCATGCCGTGCGGTTACGGCTCCGAGAAAGCCGCGTCGGAATACGCGGTGGCGCCGCTGCCCATAGGCTGGACGGATTTGCCGGCGGTGCGAGCGGGCCGAGTATTCTGCGTGGATGGCTCGGCGTATTATTCGCGGTCGGGACCGCGGCTGGTGGATGGAATCGAAATTCTGGCGGGTCTGCTGCATCCGGAATGCGCTGACAGGATCGCTCCCGCTCCCACGGGCGCAATCGCGCCAATCGCGAGCGCCGCGAGATAGAACCGCGCGAATTACCGCGCGCGTGACGCGCAAATCGCAAGCGGGAATCAAGCGTCGCGCTGCGCGCGGGTTGCGATGCGCGGGCCAAAGATCAAACTTACCGCCGCGCCGACGGCGAACGTCACGAACGCGCCGGCTAACACGTACCACGTCCAATCCAGCCACTTCATTTCGTGGATTAAAAGCAGAGCGGCAAGGCCGGCGAACATTCCGGCGATCGCGCCCGTCTGATTCGCGCGGCGATCCAGCGTGCCGAGAAGAAATAATCCGAGCAAACTGCCGTAAGTGATGGATGCGATCGTGAGGCCGGCTTCGAGCACTGGTCCCCAATGCGCGGTGCCGAGCGCGAGAACAGCGGCGCCCCATGCGACCGTCATCCAGCGCGAACGGCGCAGCAGGCTGGCTTGGTCCGTGATCGCGACACTTTCCGGCGAGGTGTGCGCGCCGCGCCAGATCGCGCGAAAATCGAGGACGCTCGACGCCGCCAGGGAATTGAGCGAACCGCTGAGATTGGACATTGCAACCGCGAGAATCGACGCGATCACCAAGCCGCGCAGGCCGACGGGCAGAGCGGTGATGATGAATTGCGGAAAGACGCTATCGTAGCTTTGACCAGCTACGATGGCCGGCGCGCCATCGCGCACGAACAGCATCACGCCGATCACAAGGAACAATGCGAACTGCGCGAGAATAATCACGCCGCTTCCGAGCAGCGCCCATTTGCTTTCGCGCTCCGATTTCGCCGAAAGCAGACGTTGCACGATCGTTTGATCGGTGCCGTGGCTCGCCATGGTGAGAAATCCGCCGCCGATTACGCCGGACCAGAACGTGTAGGTTTTGGCCGGGTTGCCAAGGGCGCGCAGACTAAACGAAAAATCGAACACGCGCAATTTACCGCCGCCATGCGCGGCGGAGACACGCGCGATTTCGCTCCAACCGCCGGGTACGCCGTGAAGCAGGATGCCGAACGCCAGCATCGAACCCGCGAGGTAGAGGCAGGCTTGAACAACGTCGGTCCAGATGACGGCTTTCATGCCGCCCTCAAATGTGTACAGCAGCGTTAGCGCGACGACTACGGTGACCGATGCGCGCGGGCCGGTGCCGAGCGCGGCGCTGACCACCAGGCCAACCGCCGCCACGCGAACTCCTTCGGCGATCACGCGGGTCAGAAGAAAGGTGGCGGCCGCGGCGCGTTTGGCTTGTTGACCGAATCGGCGCTCGATGAATTGATACGCGGTGAAAAATTCGCCGCGGAAATAGTGCGGCAGAAAGAGAAGAACGATCGCGACCCGGCCGACGAGATATCCGATTACGACCTGAAGGAATCCCATGTTACCGGCGTAAGCGAGCGCCGGCGTGCCAATGATCGTGAGCGTGGAGGTTTCCGTGGCGACGATGGAAAATGCCAACGCCCACCACGGCGCGGTGCGACCGCCGAGCAGGTAATCGCGAAGTGAATGCTGCTTACGGCGAAACGCAATGCCGAGCAGCGTGACGCCCGCCAAATAGGCGATAATGATGCTCAGATCAATCGCGCGAAGATGCATCGTCCCCAGCCACTCAAAGCCGCGCGATGATAGTGGCGAGTTTGGAAGTGCGTCAAGCCGCTGGGATTAGCGCGGCATTTGGGCCAGGAGAATTTTCCGGGAATGGTGACCTATTCGTTGGGAGTAGATGGGGGCGGATCAAAGACGGACTGCGTGATTCTGCGCGCCGACGGCGAAATTATCGGACGCGGCGCGGCCGGGCCATCGAATCCGTTGCGTGTGGGATTTCCGGCGGCTCTCGATGCCGTACGCAGCGCGGCGGCCATGGCGATGGCCGAGGCTAATCTGGTGCCGCGACAAATCACTGCGGCGGTTGCGGGCCTGGCCGGAGCCGGGCGCCGCAACACCGTGCGGCGCGCACTGGTATTTCTAACCGAAACTTTGCCCAACGCCACGAATCTTGTGACGACGGATTTCGAGATTGCGCTTGAGACTGCGGTTGGGACAGGCGAGGGAATCGTGCTGATTGCGGGAACCGGCTCGGCCGCATTCGGCCGCACGGCCGATGGAGAAACGGCGCGCGCGGGCGGATATGGACCGTGGATCGGCGACGAAGGGAGCGCTTACGACATCGGCCGCCACGCGGTGGCGGCTGTGGCGCACACGCGGGATCATGCCGCGCCGGTGACGCTGCTGGCCGAGATGATCGCCGCGCATATCGATTGTCCTTCGTGGGAGGATCTGCAGGACCGCATCGCGCAGCATCCCGATCAGGTGTTTCCTAAACTTTTTCCCGTGGTTGTGGCGGCGGCGGATGCGGGCGACAGCGCGGCGCAGGAAATTTTATTCGCGGCGGCTTTGGCGCTTTCGCAATTGGCGCTGACGGTTGCGCGCCGGCTCGGTTTGCAACCCAAGGCGTTTCCGCTGGCGCGCGTGGGCGGCGTGTTTGGCCGAAGCCGCACACTCGATAGCATGCTGGATTCAGTGCTGCGCAGCGGCGCGCCACTGGCGGATGTGACGCACTTGACGATTTCCCCGGCAGTGGGCGCGGCGCGGATGGCGCAACGATTGGCGGGGCCTCTGGCGGTGTCGGCGACTCATGGCGGATCGAGGAGCTAAGGCACCAACCGAAGGCGGCTCCGGCGCCGGCCACGCGGCCGAATCGCGCAATGCGCCGGCCGATGCGCTATTGGAACTTGTTCGTGGCGCGAGCGGCGATTCGCTCGTGGCGCTGCTCGAAAATCCCGCGTTCGATAAGAGCGAAACCGCTCTTCTGCCGATTCTGCTGGAACGCAAGGACCTGCCGGAAGCGATTCTGGATCGCATTTCAAAGCGCACGCGATGGATGACGAGCGCGGTGGCGCGGCGGAAAATCGCGGCGCACGCGCACACCTCGCGCCGCGTAGCTACGCGACTGCTTCGTGAGTTTCATTTGCTCGACCTTGTGCAATTCAGTTTGCAGCCCGGCATTCCGATCGAGGCGCGGAGGCTTGCGGACGAATTAATTGTGGCGCGGATCGGGCAATTGCCGTTGGGCCAGAAAAAAACGCTGGCGCGGCGAAGCTCGGCGCAAGTAGCAGGCGCACTGCTTGCCGATTCGTCGCCGGCCGTTGTGGCCGCAGCGCTCGATAATTCTCTGCTCACCGAAGCGCAAGTGCTCAAGACATTGTCGCGGCGAACGCTCGAAGCGCAAACAGTCGGCGCTATCGGGCGTCATACGAAGTGGTCGCGGCAGACGGCCGTGCGCGCGGCGGTGATCACGCATTCGCATGCATCGGCCGATCTCGTTTTGGGTTTTCTGCCAGCGTTGTCGCGGCGTGAGCTGGAAGATCTGGCCGCGGTCGCGAATGTTCTACCAAGCGCGCGGCAATATTTTCAGCATGAGCTTGCGCGGCGGTTACGTCACACGCCGGGGCGTGCGGCCGCCAACGCCGCGAGCGATACGGAGCCGCAATGAATCGCGGGGCGCGTGCCGCAGCGCGCATCGCGCCTCCATTGTATCAAGGTATACGATGCTGGAAGAGCATCATAATGCCTGACCGTACACTCTGGATCGCGAACTTGGCTTGACAGCGGGGCGGCGCTGCACATAGCATCCACCGCAGAGCCGGACTGACGTCCTGGTACGGGTCGGGTTTATGGAAACTCACCCAAACGCTCCTCGCACAACAGAACGGCGGCTAGCGCGCCGATGTATTTTCGATGCACCGCTGGATATCGAGTGGGGCTCATCGACTTTGGGCGCGCGTGTGCGCGAAATCAGCACGAACGGAATGTTCGTTCAGATCGATCAGCCGCTGTGGGTTGGCGCGCGATTTGAGGCGCGCCTTGGCGTGCAACCGCCGCTGATGCTGCAATGCACAGTTCGACGCGTTGCGCCGGGGCAGGGCATGGGCGTGAGTTTTGAAGTCGCGGAAGCGAAGGGCTTTGAGCGATTGGAGGCGTTGATGGCGTCTCTGCTTCGCTCGTGAGTTCGCACCAGGTTGTACATTGTTTGGAATGCGGTGCGGAGAGCGATGGAGAGCAATGTTCTTCGTGCGGACTGACCGTTGCCGCCGCGGAAATATTGTTTCGCCGGCGGTTGGTGCGACGCACGGCGTGGTTCCTCGTGGGCGCAGTGATTTTCGTTCCCGCCAGCCAAATTTATCCGCCGCTTGAACTCGACCGGATGTGGATATTCGCGGGCGCGTTGTTCTTCGTGACGCTGGGCCTGGCGTTCTGGATGGACGACCGCGCGCGGCGCCACCGAGACGTGGAAGTCGTGAAGCGCATCTTTGCCGGGTTGGTTCCCGTGTTGTGGGTGCTGGCCTCGCTGCTTTACGCGAACGGGCGCTTCGATCGAAGCGAGCCGGAAGCCCACAGCGCCGCCGTGGTCGGTTCGCTGAGCATGGCGGGGATGCCGCGAAGTTATCGCCTCGTTGTGACTTCGTGGCGCGACGGTCACTTGCTTGAGCATGTGCCTGTCGATCGAGTCGATTTCGACCGTTTCCGGCTGGGTGAAGATGTCGTAGTTGTCGTTGAGGATGGCCTTGCGGGTATCCCGTGGGTGTACGGCGTGCATCGGCCGTAATCAACCAAGAGTGTTACGCGGTGGGAGCGCGGATGGGGGATTTACGACGATCCGTAGGTTTTGCGACGCAGGAATTCACCGGCGCCGGCGCGGCCCAGGAACTTTCCGTTGTCCACGAGCACGCGGCCGCGCGAGAGCACGATCTTCGCCACGCCTTTCACTTTAATTCCTTCAAACATCGAATAGTCGACGCGCATGTGGTGCGTTTTCGCGCTGAGCACCTGCTCTTCATTGGGATCAAAGATCACGAGGTCCGCATCGGAGCCCACCGCGATGGTGCCTTTGCGCGGATACAAGCCGAACAGTTTGGCCGGCGCGGTTGAAACCAATTGCACGAAACGGTTCGCATTAAAATGGCCGCCATGCACGCCGCCGCTGTAAATCAAACTCAGGCGATGCTCGACGCCAGGGCCGCCGTTGGGAATTTTCGTGAAATCGCCTCTGCCCATTTCCTTTTGCTCTTTGTAGCAGAACGGGCAATGGTCGGTTGAAACCACTTGCAGCGTGTCGCGCGCCAATCCTTGCCACAATTTTTCCTGATGCCATTTTTCGCGCAGGGGAGGAGTGAAAACGTACTTCGCGCCCTCGAATCCCGGAGCGTCCATATTTTCCAGCGAGAGATAAAGATATTGCGGGCACGTTTCGGCGTATACGGGCAAGCCGCGGTCGCGCGCTTCGCGGACTTTTTCGAGCGCTTCATTGCATGACATGTGCACGATGTAAACGGGCGCGCCGGCCATTTCGGCGAGCGCGATGGCGCGGCCGGTGGCTTCGGCTTCGGCTGTGGTGGGTCGAGTTAACGCGTGATATTTCGGCGCTGTTTTACCTTCGGCGAGCGCGCGTTTCACGATCACGTCAATCGCGCCGCCGTTTTCCGCGTGCATGCAAATCAGGCCGTTGTATTTCGCGGCTTGAGACATGGCTTTGAAAATCGTGGCATCGTCGAGCATGAAGACGCCGGGATAGGCCATGAACAATTTGAAACTCGGCACGCCTTCGCTGACGAGCGCGCCCATTTCTTCCAGTTGCGAATCGCCGAGATCGGTGATGATGCAGTGAAACGAATAATCGGCGACGGCTTTGGAAGCGGCCTTGGCCATCCAGGTGTCGAAGGCTTGACGAAGCGATTGACCTTTGTACTGAATCGCGAAATCTACCAGCGTCGTTGTGCCGCCAAACGCCGCGGCGCGCGTGCCGGTCTCGAAATCGTCGGCGCTGGTCGTGCCGCCGAACGGCATGTCGAGATGCGTGTGCACGTCGATGCCACCCGGCAAAACGAGGCGGTCCGTGGCGTCAATCACCTTAGCCGCGTTTTCGGCGGGCAGGGAAGCGGCGAGATCGGTGATCTTTCCGCCGACGATTCCCACGTCGCTTGGAAACGTGTCGGTCGCGGTGACGACTGTGCCATTTTTGATGATAGTGTCAAATCGCATTTTGGAATCTTAGGTCACAGGCGGGGCGACCGCAAGAAGTACGAGAGCTCTCCTAGAAGTTCCGTGGCGTGATGACGGCCTCGGGTGTACATTCTTTCGTCGGAAGTTTGATGCGTTGAGACTACCCCGCGGCGCAGTTGAAGCGTTAAGGAGACACGATCATCGTGGCGAAACTGGAAAAAATTGGATTGGTGGTGCGGGCGGAAGAAGGGCTTGGGTTGCTGCACCGGCTCACGGGCGTGATCGCCGAACACAAAGGCAATATTGTTTCCGTCGCGATCATCGACAATCGGCCGCCCGATGCTCAGGTGTATTTCGAGATCGAGTTGCCGGTGGAATTGCCCAAACTTGTCGCCGACCTTCAGAAGCTTCCCGACGTGCACAGCGTCGAAGAAGTGAAGAGCCTCGAGCGCATTTATGGTAAGCGCATCATCATCATGGGCGGCGGCGCGCAAGTCGGACAGGTTGCGATCGGCGCGGTCTCGGAAGCCGACCGGCACAATATTCGCGGCGAAGTGATTTCGGTGGACACGATTCCGCTGGTGGGCGAGCAGAATCTGGCGGACGCGGTGCGCGCGGTTGCGCGCCTGCCTCGCGTGAAAGCTCTGGTGCTGGCCGGCGCGCTGATGGGCGGCGCGATCGAAAAGGCCGTGCTCGAAGTGCGGCAGGCTGGACTGCTCGTGATCAGCCTCAATATGGCGGGCAGCGTTCCCGACGCGGCCGATCTTGTGGTGAGCGATCCAGTGCAGGCCGGCGTGATGGCTGTGATGGCCGTCGCCGAGACCGCATCGTTCAACGTTGCGCGCCTGAAGCGCCGCGTTTTTTAATTCCGCGGCGCATGGCAGGCCTGCATTTTGCCGTCTTTGGCTTAGCCGGCGGCTCCGGCGCTGAGCGGCGTGAGCGCCTCCACGAGTGCCGCAGTATTCGAGAAGGTAACGAATCGCACCACTTTGCCATCGCGAAACTTCCAATAGTGGGCCATGGCCGTGTCATATTTCTTGCCAGTGACCTTTGCTGTTCCCGCAAAGCGGCCCATGGTCATGACCACATCGCCGGAGGCAACATATTCCGTGACGGTGAGTTTTGTGTCGGTGCTATCCTCGGCAAGGGCCGCGAAGAATCCCATGGTTTCAGTTTTACCGTGGCGGATCCCGCTGGCTTTCAGGACGGCGGTGCCCTCCGATTCCCAAATGACATCGTCGGCCAGACCGGCCATTACCGTCGCAATGTCCCCTCTGCTGAATGCCGCGTAAAGGTCCTGCACAATCGTCGTATTTGACATGTGTGATTCCTCTCGATCGTCGATTTTCGCCGGAATGCTTAACGAGTCCCAAAGGGCCGAGTCCCAATGGGCCAGGCCCCAATGGGGCGCATCCTACGCTTTTCGTTTGCGCGAGACAATAGATTTGCGAGTTTGACGGGTTGGCCCTTCAAATAATCCGCACGTCGAAAATTGTCAACCAATATTGGAACGATTGCAGGGCGAAGCCGCAGAAAATGAGTCCAACGCCAACGGCGCCAAGCCAGCGCTGTGGAAGGTTATCAGCGTAATACTCGATGAAGGGATTGACCGTGATTCCGACGCCGGTGACCCCGCCGGTGACGATGCCTACGCGGAGCGCAAAGGCCCACACGTGGTCCACATGATGAGCGAGCAGACCGCAAATCAGCGCCGCGGCAATGTAGCCGACAGTGCGTACAACCGTTCCCCAGAACTGGCGGCGCGTGAAGCGCGGACGACGCGAAGCCGAATAATCCGTCGCGGGACGCATGCCGCGCGAATAGGCGACGATCTGGCCAGCGGTGAGGAGCGCGGCAAACGCGATGCCGAACTCAAGGCCCAACATTTTGTAGAGTCCCGCGGCGAAGGCGCAACCGCGGATGGCGGCGAAAACGCCCTCCCACGGCAGGGCGTAATGATCGAGGCCTCGAGCTGTGCGATTGAGTTCGATCGAGATCGTGATGCCGGTCGCCGCACCCGCGAGCACGCCGAAAAAAGGGCCGAGACCCAGGCCGTAGCCGAGACCGAAAACGATCGAGTAAGTTACCGCGCGTGTTAGCAGGCGCAGTGGGCCGTGTTTTCCGCCGAGCAGGTCATAGGCGAGATAGAGGCTGCCGAGAACATCCAGGCAGCTTCCCGCGATGCTGACGGACGCGACTGTGTGGTGGTCGATCATTCGATTCGTTGTCGGCGCTCGATCAATGTGCGGAGCACGGCGCGGCGCCGGATAAAATCATTGCCACGCATCAAAAGAATGGCGCCGTCGATTGTTACGCTCACCGTGCCCGTATCCGCAGGAGGCGCGCTACACCAACATCGGCAGTATTGATGACGCGGCTAATTCTGTGTGCAAGAGGCCGGCGGGTGCAAGACCTGGTGAGTAGATTAGCGGATTTTGCGCGACCGAACGTTCGCAGCGAAAAGCTAAGACTATTCCTTTTGTATATCGACGCGCTCGCGATGGTCCTTTTCCTGTTGCGGAGCTTGCTGATCCGCGCTGGGCAAAACGGGCTTGGGCAATTTTGAGGCTTCGTACTTCGCTAGCGTTAGGGGGCCGGTTGTGTCAGGCAAGTTAGGCGGCTGCTTCGCGGCGTGATCGAAGCGGAACGCCGCGGTCAGGTCGCCAAACGTGGCGCGGCGCCAATCGCTGATGTTGGTTTCGCGGACGCCCGTAAACTTCTCGAGGAATTGCAGCACTGAGGTGTGATCGAACATCCGGCTACACACGAAGCCGCCAGCGGTCCACGGCGAAACAATGATGCAGGGCACGCGGAATCCCGCGCCGACTGGGACCTTGTCCACAAACTCGCTTGGCGTGCCGGCGGGAGGTACGGGCGGAGGCACGTGGTCGAAAATACCGTCGTTCTCATCGTAATTTAAGATGAACGCTGTTTCTGCCCACACGTCGGGATTGGCCGCGATCGCGTCAAGCTTGGCGGCGACGAATGCGGCGCCATCGGCGGGCATGTAATCTGGATGCTCGGATTGCGTGCTTGTCGGAATGATCCACGAGACCGCTGGCAATTTGTCGTTGATGGCGTCGTACTCGAATTGGCCTTCAGGGCCGCGGAGCATTCCCTTGGTGTAGAGAGGCGAAGATTTTGGCGCGTCCAGAAAAGCCCTAAAATTCTCGAGCAGATTGCAGCCGTAATTGTCGTCCTGCTGATAGACCTTCCATCTCACTCCCGCGGCTTCGAGCCGCTCGGCGTATGTTGTCCAGGTATAGCCGCCCTCCGGCGTGATGTTTTTGATGATAGGTCCGCGATTCTTGCCGTCAGGATCGATTGTGCCGGTCATCCACGCCATCCGATTGGGCCATGTGGGGCCAAGCACCGAACAGTGATACGAGTCGCAGAGAGTGAAAGCTTCGGCCAGTGCGAACTGAAACGGAATGTCGGCACGCGTGTAGTAGCCCATGCAGTAGGGGCCGTGCTCGCCATCGGCTTTGCGATGCGCGAGCAACCATTGATCCATTTTGCCGCCGTTCCATGCTTCGTGTTGTACAGCCCACGCGTGGCTGGTGGACGGAATTTTCTGCGCGCTGCTTGCGCGCGTGTCAAGGTGAAAGGGGAGCAGGTATCCGTTCGGATTTTTTTCGTCGGGCTGGTAAAACGCCGAGCGGCCGGTGGAGAGCGTGAGCGCGGTTGGATCGTCGAATCCGCGGACTCCGGCGAGCGTGCCGAAGTAATGATCGAATGAGCGATTTTCCTGCATCAGCAGCACTACGTGCTTGATGTCGGCGAACGAGCCGCTCGCAGGCGCGCCTTGCGCCAGCACGCGGCGCAGGTTCGGCGGCATCAGTGTCTCGGCGGCGGCAGCGACGGCAAGCGTGGCCGCGCTTTTTAGCAGGCGGCGGCGCGTGAGCTTGGCTGAACCGATTCCGGGATCAAACGGATTCCGAGTTTTCATGGCTGAGGCGAAGCACAACCCCCAAAGAAGCAAAGTAGAATCGGTCGAACGACAGTATTACCCGGCTTCGGGGGCGCAAGTCCATTGAATTTGCGCCGCGGGAGTAAAACGCACTGTTGTGCATTTCCTCGCGCTTCGCGCGAAATCGTTTTGCAGGCGTGCCGCTGGTGCTAGAATTCCGCGTAGCGAATCATTGGCAACCCGGTGGGAGCAGAACATTCCCGCCGGGTTGCGCGTTTTAGAGCATGCAGAGCGCCGCGGCGAGCCTCAGCCGAGGACAGAGACCGGAGAAGGACGAACATGGCTGTTCGGCAGTTGGCTCCGAGAATTGCACCGGAAGAATACGAGCGGAACTTCGCGGACATCACTCCCGCGATGACGCCGCGGCAAGCTGCGATTGAGGCCGAGCGCTGCCTGTACTGTTTCGACGCGCCGTGCACGATCGCTTGTCCGACGCGCATCGACGTGCCGGGATTCATCAAGCGGATCATGACCGGCAATCTGCTGGGATCGGCGCGAGTGATCCTGGAAGCGAACATATTGGGCGAAAGTTGCGGACGCGTGTGTCCCACGGAAGTGCTGTGCGAAGGCGCGTGCGTGATGCACGAAAAGGGCGAGCGGCCCATTGAAATTGGCCGGCTGCAGCGTTACGCGGTGGACGCCGCGTTTGCGCGAAAGGCCGCGCTATTTCACGCGGGCGCGGCGAATGGCAAGCGCGTGGCGTGCATCGGAGCGGGGCCTGCGTCGCTTGCGTGCGCGGCGCAACTGGCGCGCTGGGGCTATGGCGTGACGATTTTTGATCGCCGTGAAATGCCGGGCGGGCTCAATACGTACGGCATCGCGGCATACAAGACTCGCGCCAGCGATGCGCTGCGCGAAGTCGAAATGATTCGCGGGCTGGGCGTGGAATTCCGGCAGAAGACCGAAATCGGGAAAAAGGTTTCCTTTGCCGATCTCGAGAAGCAATTCGATGCGATTTTTATTGGCGTGGGATTGGGAGAAACGATTCCGCTGAAATTACCCGGAGAAGATACATCCGGCGTTTTCGGCGCGCTTGAATTCATCGAGATGACCAAGACGCGGGCGTTTGAGCGCGTTGAGATCGGCAATCGCGTGGCTTGCATCGGCGCGGGCAACACTGCAATCGACGTGGTCACGGCAGCGCGGCGGCTGAATGCGTCGAACGTGTTCTTGATTTACCGGCGTAGCGAGCTCGAGATGCCCGCGTTCCGTTATGAATTTCAACTCGCGCAAAAAGATGGCGTTACGTTTCTGTGGCAAACGCAACCGGTACGCGTGGTGGCGCCCGACGGCGCAGTCGCCGGGCTTGAATGCGTTCGCACGCGGCTTGGCGCGCCGGACGCGCGCGGGCGCCGCCAGCCTGAGCCGATTCCCGGCAGCGAATTTACGATAGAAGTGGATATGGTCGTCGGCGCCGTGGGACAGAAGCCGGTGACCGAATTTCTGCGCGCGGTAGAAGGCATCGCGCTGCGCGACAACGGCACCGTGGTCGTCGACGAGACGCATCGCACCGGGAATCCAAAATATTTCGCCGCCGGCGATTGCGTGAACGGCGGCAGGGAAGTGGTGGACGCCGTCGCGGAAGGCAAAGCCGCGGCGCAAGCGATGGATACAGCGCAGGGATCGCCGCGCGGCCGGGGTTGATTGCGGTGCGCCTGCCTGACGCGATCGTAGAACGCCTTCCGCAACTCAGTGTGCTGACGGAAGATTGGGAGCCGGTTTCGCGCGGAGCGGCGATTGGTTGGCTTATATTTTTCGCCGTGATGTTGTTGAGCGTGGCCACGAGCGGTGTGCTCTCACATCTTGTGGATTTGGTTTTCTTGCCCGTTCACGAAGGCGGCCATTTGCTGTTCCGTTTTTTCGGCGAGTGGATCATGGTGGCGGGCGGAACGTTTCTGCAATTGTTCGTGCCGTTGGCATTGGCTGTTTACTTCGCTTTTCGGCGCCAGGCGCCGGGGACAGCCTTTTGCGCGTTTTTCTTTTTCGAGCAATTTCTGCCTGTTGCCGTGTACATGGCCGACGCGCGATGCCAGTGTTTGGAATATGTGACGGTGGGCGATCCGGACCAGGCGATACATGATTGGTTTTATTTGTTTTCGAGCGTCGGCGTGGTTTCGCACGATATGCAGATCGCGGCGGTGGTTCGCTTCGTTGGTTGGATTGGAATGTTGGCGGTTGTCGCGTGGTTTGGAGTGCGCGCGCTTCGGCAACCGGAGCCGGTGGACGCGGTCGTCGAGTAAAGCGCGTTCGGGGAATCGGAGGTATCGCACATGGCGGATTTACGCGTGAAATTTTGCGGGATCGAGTCGCCGAATCCATTTTGGCTGGCGAGCGGTCCGCCGGCGAACACGGCGGGGCAAGTGATGCGCGCGTTTGAAGCAGGCTGGGGCGGGGCGGTTTGGAAAACGATTGGCGAGCCGATCGTCAATACCAGTTCGCGCTACGGCGCGCTCGATTACAACGGGGCAAAAGTCATGGGGCTGAACAACATCGAGTTGATCAGCGACCGTCCGATCGAGACTAACCTGCGCGAAATCGCTGAAGTGAAAAAGCGCTTTCCAAAAAACCTGGTGATCGCATCGCTGATGGTGGAATCGAAGCGCGAAACCTGGCACGACATGGTGCATCGCGCCGAAGACGCCGGTTCCGACGCGCTCGAGCTAAATTTCGGATGTCCGCACGGCATGAGCGAACGCGGCATGGGCGCTTCAGTGGGACAAGTGCCGGAATATGCGGAGATGATCACGGGCTGGGTGAAGGAAGCGGCGAAGACTCCCGTGATCGTGAAACTCACGCCGAATGTGACGGACATCACGAAGGTCGCGCGCGCCGCCGAAAACGGCGGAGCCGATGCTGTGAGCTTGATCAACACAATTAATTCGGTGATGGGCGTGGACCTGGATACGTTTGCGCCGGCGCCAAACGTCGGCGGTAAATCTTCGCATGGCGGATATTGCGGTCCGGCGGTGAAGCCGATCGCGCTACATCTGGTTTCATCCGTGGCCAAGGCCGTGAAGATTCCGATCGTGGGAATTGGCGGCATCACGTATTGGAACGACGCAGCGGAGCACATCGCGCTTGGCGCTTCGTGCGTGCAGGTGTGCACGGCGGTGATGCATTACGGATTCCGCATCGTTGAGGACATGGCCGAGGGATTGTCTCAATACATGGACGAACACGGGTTTCGCTCGATCGAAGATTTTCGCGGACGCGCTGTGGCCAACGTAAAGGACTGGGGAGATCTCGATTTAAATTACAAAATCGTGGCGGACATCGATCCCGCGTTGTGCATCGGCTGCCAGCTTTGTTATGTTGCTTGTGAAGATGGCGCGCACCAATGTATCGCGCCGTACGGCGTTGCGGCCAATGGCAAGAAGAATCCCAACGGCATGGGTGTGCACGTGCCGCGCATTATCGAAGATGAATGCGTGGGCTGCAATTTGTGCGCGCTGGTTTGTCCCGTGCAACATTGCATCACGATGCGCGAGATCGACACGGGCAAGGCGCCGCAAAGTTGGAATCAGCGCGTTCGCGCGGCGGGCTAAAGGCCGCGGCGGCTACGAAAGCATCGAGGTTTAAGCCTCCGCTTTGGCTGGCTATGCGCGCATCAGCGCGTAGTAGGCCACGAAGCTGACGCCGAAGCCGACAAACCACGCGTAGTTGTAAAGCACGCGCACCGCCGGCACGACGAGTCCGACAAACGCGACGCCGCAACCGAGCGCGAGTGCGGCAACGGCTCGCCAGTTGATGCCGCCGGTGAATTCATAGAAACCGCCGCGGCGATACAAATCTTCCACCAAGATGATTTTCTTGCGAATTACGAAGTAGTCGCAGATCATCACGCCCGCGATCGGTCCGAGAAATCCCGAATAGCCCACAAGCCAGCCGAAAATGTAACTGCCATAGCTTGAGAGCAAACGCCACGGCTGCATGGCGATGCCGAGGACGCACGTGATCAGGCCGCCGGTGCGGAATCGGATGTAGCGCGGCGCGAGGTTTGAGAAATCGTTCGCCGGCGACACCACGTTAGCGGCGACGTTTACATTTAGTGTGGCCACGAGCAGCGCGATCATGGCGACGATCACCGCCGCAGGGCTGCCCAGGCGAGCCAGCACCGCGACGGGATCCCAAAGCGCTTGGCCGAAAATAATCGCGGTCGCCGAAGTGACTGCGATTCCAATGAAAGAATAAAACGTCATCGTGGCCGGCAAGCCCAGCGCCTGGCCCAGCATCTGCGCCCTTTGGCTTGTGGCGTAGCGCGTGAAATCCGGAATATTCAGCGCCACTGTGGCCCAGAATCCGACGACGCCCGTGAGCGACGGAATGAAAAAATGAAAGAACGATCTGAAATCTTGAAATTTAGACGGCGCCGCGAGCATTGGTCCGAAGCCGCCGGCCTTTGTGCCAGCCCAAACCAAAAGCGCGACGCCGAGCACCAGCAGGCACGGCGCGGAAACCCCTTGAAGAAATCGAATCGTTTCGATGCCCCGCACGATCACCAGCACGTTCAGCAGCCAGAACGCGGCAAAGCAAATCGCGACGCCCCAATGAAAAGTGGCCCAGCGCGGGTCGAGCGCCACAATCATGGCGTTGATCGCTTCGCCGCCGATCCACGCCTGGATGCCGAACCATCCGCATGCCACCAGCGCGCGCAGGACGGCGGCGATGTTCGCGCCCATCACGCCGAACGAAGCGCGCGCGAAAACCGGGAAGGGAATTCCGTAACGCGCGCCGGCGTGCGCGTTCAGCAGCATGGGCACGAGCACAAGCACGTTGCCGAGGAACACCGTCGCCAGCGCCTGCTTCCAATTCATGCCGCCGGCGATCATTCCGCTGGCCAGCATGTACGTGGGAATGTTCACACTCATGGCGACCCACAGCGCAGCATAGTTGTACGTGCCCCAACTGCGGCGTGCGGAAGAAATCGGCGCGAGATCCTCGTTGTAGAGCGCGCTTGAGCGAATCGTTTCGCCCGCAAGCGCCTCGTCGATCACGCCCGAGCCGGGGCGAGCTGCCGATGAATCGTTCATCGATCGTCTCCGGTAAACGGCGACATCATTCGGAACGCGACATCATCGGGCGCAAGAAGGAAAACGTCAAGGGCTCAGGGAGTAATGCTGTGCGGGATCCCCGTGCGATTGGGATCGTCAGGGACCAAAGACCACAACGGGGTGGGGGATATCGATGTCGAAAACTCGGCCTTCAGCATCCAGCCGGAAATGGATGCGATACGCTTCACCGACATCGTGCGTGATCCATCCGGACTCGGCCAACGGATCCGCGGGCCGATCGCCGTCGTGCCATAGGATCGAATCGTCTTTGTGTTGGAGCTTTGCCGGGTCGAGTTCATACACGTGCCGTTGATTGACCAGAACCAGCAGATATCGTCCGCCCAATTGCACCAGCAGCCGATCGTTTCGCTTATCGGCCGAATAGAGATTCCAATCCTTCGGCGGATGATCATCCACTCGCAGGAGAGCGGAGGAGACGGGCTTCCATTCGACTTTTTCCGCGGCGGGGAGGGCGCAGGCTAAAACCGCGGCGAGCGCGGCCGCGCACGCAAGATCCAAGATGCGCGAATGTGAGCGGAGCGGCAGTTGAACGAAAGTTTGCCGCGTACGCACCTCAGCCCCGCTTGCGCGCGTAATCGATATAGACGGTTTTGATCTCAGTGTAAAAATCGATGGCCACGCGGCCCATCTCGCGCAAGCCGATTCCCGTGCCCTTGACGCCGCCAAATGGAAGATGCGCTTCACTGGCGATGGTGGGGAGATTGACGTGCGTCATTCCACTTTCGATGCGCTCGATGAACTCGAATATCTTTCGGGCGTCGTTGGTATAGATCGAGCTGGAAAGGCCATATTTCACGGAGTTCGCCACGCGCACGGCCTCGTCGAAATCGCTCACGCGAATCACGGAGATCACCGGGCCAAAAATTTCTTCCTGCGCGATCACACTGTCCCAAGGCACATGATCGAAGACGGTTGCCGCGACGAACAGGCCGCGGGCCAGCGCGCCGTCCGTAAGGCGCGAGCCGCCGGCCAGCAATTTTGCCTCTTTCTTGCCGATTTCCAGATAGCGCAGCACAGTTTGGAGCTGTTTCTCATCCACCAGCGGCGCCAGCTCGACGCTCGAATCGAGGCCATTGCCCGCTTTACACTTTCGGGCGCGCGTCGCCAGCGCCTCGACGAAGCGATCGGCGACGGCATCTTCAACGATCACACGGCTCGTGGCTGTGCATCGCTGACCGGATGAGCCGAACGCGCCGACGAACGTGGATTCCACGGCGAGATCGAGATCGGCATCGCGCAAAATCACCACGGGGTTTTTCCCGCCCATCTCGCATTGGCATTTTTTCATTTTGCGCGCGCCCGCGGCGTAAATCGCGCCGCCGATCGCGTTCGAGCCTGTAAACGAAAGCGCGCGTACATCGTCGTGCTCGACCAACTCGTCGCCGACTTCTTCTCCCGCGCCCAGAATCATGTTCAGGACGCCGGGCGGCGTCCCCGCTTCGGCGAAAATGTCGACGATGATCGCGGCGGTGAGCGGCGTCACCTCGGCCGGCTTGAAGACCATCGTGTTGCCGGTCACAAGCGCGGGCCCGGCCTTCCACACCGGAATCGCCACGGGGAAATTCCACGGCGTGATCGAGCCGACCACACCGAGTGGCTGCTTGAAAGTGTACGCAATATTGCGCGGGAACTCCGAGGGCACAGTTTCGCCGCCCATTCGGCGCGCTTCGCCGGCGGTGAACTCCAAAATATTTACGGAGCGCGTCACCTCGCCGAGCGAATCTTTCAGAGTCTTGCCTTCTTCGCGGGTTAGCAGGCGCGCCACTTCTTCCTTGCGCGCTTCAAGAAGGGCCGCGGCACGCGCCACAATTTTGCCGCGCACGGGCGCCGGAGTATCGCGCCAAGCGGGATACGCGGCTTTGGCGGCGGCGATGGCTTCGCGCGCTTCTTCGCGCGTGGAAAGCGGAACGACGGCGACGACTTCGTCGTGATCGGCCGGATTGCGGCGCTCGAAGACGCGGCCTGATCGCGATTCGACCCATTGGCCGTTGATGAAATTGCGGCAAACCTGCGCGGTGGTGGTGGCTGTACCCATGGTGGGCGCCTAGATGCGGACTTCGGAGAACGATTTATCGAGCGAGCGGATGGCTTCGTCGACGTCGGCCTTCGCGATGTTCAGCATCGGCGCCAGGCGAATCACGTTGCCAAACAGGCCGCCTTTGCCGATCAAGAGGCCATGCTCGCGCGTGCGTTCGAGCAACTCGTTCGCGGCCTCGGGCGCGGGCTCTTTGGTTTGGCGATCCTTGACGAGTTCGATCCCTTGCATCAGGCCCATGCCGCGAACGTCGCCGATCACGCGGTGTTTTTCTTTTAGCCCATCGAGCTTCGCGCGGAAATATGTGCCCACAACGTCCGCGTTCTCGAGAAGATTTTCTTCCTCGATCACTTCGATCGTGGCGCGCGCCGCGACCGACGTCACAGGATTGCCGCCGAACGTCGAAATCGTCAAGCCCTGGAACGCATCGGCGATTTCAGGAGTCGCGATGGTCGCGCCCACCGGCGCGCCGTTGGCCATGCCCTTGGCGCAGGTGATCATATCCGGCGTAACTTCCCAACGTTCGATTCCGAACCAGGTTTTGCCCGTGCGGCCGAAACCGGTCTGCACTTCATCGGAAATGAAGAGGCCGCCGTATTTTTTCACGATCTGAAAAACAATCTTGAAATATTCCGGCGGCGGCGTGATGAACCCGCCGACGCCTTGAATCGGCTCGGCGATGAACGCCGCGATCTGTCCGCTCGTTCCGGTCTGAATCAAGTTTTCAACGTCGTTCGCGCATGCCACGCCGCAGTCGGGATACGTCTTGCCTAGCGGACAGCGATAACAATAGGGATTGATTGCATGCGCCACGCCCACGCTGACAATTCCCGCGCGGCGGTACGGCGCCACTGCCGTCATCGATTTGGTGAGCGCCGATGATCCGGAGTACGCGTGGCGCAAGCCGACAACGTCGAAGCGTCCAGTAGCCATTCGGGCCGTCAGAATTGCCATTTCATTGGCTTCGCTGCCGGAATTTGTGAAAAACGTTTTCTCGAGGCGTCCTGGCGCGATCTGCGCGATTTTCTCGGCCAGATTTACGATGGCTTCATTGGGATAAAGCGTCGAAAGGTGTTGCAGCCGATCTACCTGCGCTTTTATTTTTCCGGTCACCTTTGGATTGGTGTGTCCCACGGAGATGGTCAGAATGCCGCCGAAGAAATCGAGATATTTCTTGCCCTCCACGTCCCAGACGTATTGCATTGAGGCGCGATCTGCCACCAGCGGCTGCTTGTAGAAATTTGCCGCCGCAGGCCAGATATACTTCTTGTGCTTTTGAACGATTTCCTCGCTGCGTGTCGCGGCAGTCCTGGTTTCTGCGCTCATGGAGTTCCTCTCCTACTTTTTCGAGTTCAATCGGCCGCTTTGGCCGAGCCTGCCGCCAGCGTGCGCGTGATTTCGCCGTACGATTCGGGCCGGCGGTCGCGGAAGAATTGCCAAACGCGGCGCACTTCTTCGATTTCGTCCAAGTTCAATTCGGCGACCAGCAATTCGTCTTTCGTGCGGCTGGCTTGCGCGATGATTTTCCCGCGCGGGCTGCAAAAATAGCTCTTGCCGTAAAACTCGCCGATCTTCCACGGCGCTTCCGTGCCCACGCGATTGATGGCGGCGACGAAATATTGATTGGCGACGGCGTGCGCTGGCTGCTCAAGCTCCCACAAATATTCGGAAAGGCCGGCTACGGTAGCCGAAGGATTGTAAACGATCTCCGCGCCATTCAGTCCCAGGCAGCGCGCGCCCTCGGGGAAGTGGCGATCGTAACAAATATAAACGCCCACTTTGGCGTAGCGCGTCTGGAAAACAGGATACCCGGCGTTCCCCGGAGTGAAATAGAATTTTTCCCAGAATCCGGGATGGCAATGCGGAATGTGGTGTTTGCGATATTTCCCGAGATATTTTCCGTCGGCGTCGATCACCGCGGCCGTGTTGTAGTACAGGCCGGGCATTTCCACTTCGTAGATCGGCACTACAAGGACCATGTCGTGTTTCTTGGCCAGCTTCTGCATGCGCGCGATCGTCGGTCCATCGGGAACGGGCTCGGTCAGGTCGTACCAGCGGGTCTGTTGCTCGGCGCAAAAATATGGTCCGTAGAAAAGTTCCTGCAATCCCAGCACTTGCACTTTCTTTTTGGCCGCTTGCGCGATCAAATCCTCGTGCTTCGCGATCATTCGTTTCTTGATATCGTCGAGCGAATATTTCTCCGGCGACCATTCGCACGCGGCCTGGATCAAGCCGCAGCGGACCATTCGAGACATCGCTCACCTCCGGTGCTCTAAAATCAGTGTACCGCCGCCGGGCGCGCGCGAACAAGCCGCCGCGTGCGCCTTCCGTTCTGCCTGCGCGGACGGCGAGATGTTTTTCAGCTCTGCGCCCGCTGTCGTATATAATCGCGCGGCACTCATGGATTCCCTTTGGAAGCGCTTGTACGGGGCCTCGCGGCGCGTGGTTCCCGACTGTGTGGTGCAGGGGCAGGCCGTGGCCTTCAATATGTTTTTGGCCTCGATGCCCATGCTGCTCATCGTCATGGGAGTGGCCTCGCTGTCCGCGCGCACCGGCGAAGGTTTTGAGGAAATGATGTCGCGCCTCAGCATGTTCACGCCGCCGGGCGTACGCTCCATCGTATTGCGATTCGTGTTGTCGCACATCAGTCATCCTTGGCGCTGGATCTTCCTCGGATTGGGCGGCACGCTGCTCGCCGGAATGCAAATGATGCGGTTGGTGATCGACGGGTTCCAAATGCTCTCCGGCAAGTCTCGACCTCACGGCACGTGGAGTAAACAATTTCGCGCGCTCTTGTTATTGCTGGTCACGCTTGCTCCGTGGCTTGTTGCCGCGAATTTTCTCGTTTTCGGCAAGCAGGCGCGGCAGTGGCTGATCGACAACTCGGGCTCGGCGATGTCGGTCCGGATTCTGTGGGTCATATTGTACGTCGCAGTAGCGTTGTTTTTGGCCATGCTGGCGCTGGCCGTCATCTACCGGGTCGGGCGTCCGTCGGATGGTCGCGGCGGCCCGGTTTTGCCCGGCGCGGCGCTCGCGACGCTGCTGTGGTGGATTGTAAGCGGCGCGTTCGGCTTCTATATGCGCCATGTTCCGTATTCAATCGAATACGGTGGTTTGGCCGTGGCCGTCGGTTTAATGTTGTGGATGCAGTTGACGGCCACGATTTTATTTCTTGGCGCGGCGTTTAATATAGAGGTTGGCGCAAAGCGAATCGCCGCGACCTGAGTCCCAGCCGCGTTTGAACGCAGCGCGCCGAGCTATTTGGTTTTCATCTCTCGCGAAGTGAGGCCCACACGCGATGTCGCCAGCAACAAAACCTAATATCGGCTTTATAGGATTGGGACTTCTCGGAACCGGAGTTGCCGGCCGATTGCTTTCGCAAGGCTTCAGCGTCACGGTGTGGAACCGCACGCCAGAGAAAGCCGAGCCGTTGGTGCGCGCAGGCGCTAAGCGCGCGTCCTCGCCGCAACAGGCCGCCGCCCGCGCCGATGTTGTCGTCACCATGGTGCTCGATGGGCCGGCGGTGGAATCGCTGGCGCTGGGCCCCGCTGGCATTGCGGCTTCGCTCGGCCGCGGAAAAATCCATTGCGACATGAGCACAATCGATGTCGCCACATCGCGCCGCCTGGGCGAGCATTACCGCACACTTGGCTCCGATTTCGTCAGCGCACCAGTGCTTGGCAACCGATTCGCCGCCGCAGCCGGAAAATTATTGATCTTTGCGGGCGGACGTTCTGAAGCGATCGACGTTTGCGCGCCCATGTTCGAAGCGCTCGGCGAAAAGCTGTGGCGTTTTGACCGTCCGGAGATCGCGGCGTCCGGCAAACTCTGCTGTAATTTGCTTCTCGCGGGAATGATAGAGATTTTCTCCGAGTCGCTGCTTCTGGCGGAGAGGTCCGGCATCGCGCCGAAAACATTCCTCGATATCGTAGGCAGTTCCAATCTGGGCGCGCTCTTGTACCAAGTGAAAGGCGATCTGATCATTCGCAAGGATTATCAGAAGACTTTCTATGCGCGGAATTTGCTGAAGGATTTGAATCTGGCGCTTGATGCCGGCGCTGAAGCCAACGTGAATTTGCCCGGCGCGCGCGGGATGCGGGACGTTTATGCCGCGGCGTGCGATCAGGGTTTTGCCGAAAAGGACTACGTCGAGATTTTCGAGTGGCTCGCGAAAAAATCGGCCGGCGCGTAATCTCGATGCAGCGTCGGCGCGCCGGGCGGGGCGACGCTGCGTCGGAAGTTATTCGTCCTTGTTCTCGGCCTTGTTTTCCGCAAACAAACTTCGCAGCACAAACCAGCAATTCGCCGGCCGTTCCGCCAACCTCCGCATAAAGTAAGGGCACCAATCGGCGCCGAATGGCACGTAGATCGAGAGCGGATGTCCGGCGGCGAGCAATTGCCGCTGCAAATCCCGGCGAATGCCGTAAATCATCTGGAATTCGTAATGTGTGAGCTGCAGGTCGTGCTCGTTGATCAAATGCTGCGCGTGCTCGATCATCATCGGATCGTGCGTGCCGATCGCCGCAAACACGCGCGATTTATTTTCAGGCCCAAGCATGCGGTCGAGCATCCGCCTGTAATTCTCGTCCACCTCGCGCTTCGATTGGAACGCAATCGCGGCTGGCTCGCGATACGCTCCCTTCACGAGGCGAATTTTCGGCTGAATCGCGCTGAGCCGGTTTAGGTCGCTCGCGGTGCGCCGCAGATAAGCTTGCAGCGCCACGCCGGCATTGCCCACACGCCGCTGAACGGCTTCATAAATGTCGAGCGTGCGATCGGTATAGGCCGAGCCTTCCATATCCACTTCGATCGTGCGGCCCAATCGCTTGGCTTCTTCCGCGATCTCGATCGTCAAGCCCTGGCAAAATCCCGTGCCGAGATCGAGCCCCAGTTGCGTCGGCTTCACAGAGATATTTCCGGTGAGCTTCGATTTTTCCAGCGCGCCCAGCATCGAGACATAGCTTGACCTCGCTTGCTCGGCCTGCTCGCGCGTGCTCACGTTTTCGCCCAAATGATTCAAGATCACGCCGTAGCCGGCATGGCCCAACGGCGCGCTCGCCGCAATAGCATCCGCCAGCGTTTCGCCGGCGACGAAGCGGCGCGCGAAGCCTTGTTTCATCCCGCGACGCGCGATCGCGCTGGTGAGTCCCTTCTTCGTCGAAAGCCAAAGAATAAAATCTCGTGTCAGCATCGGCTCGGCCCGCTCCTATTCCATACATATCCTGCACATGCTGGCGTCCGAATGCAAAGCGCGTCGCGGCTTGGCCCGATTCTAGCCGGTCTTTGCCGCCCAATGTGGTGAGCCGCGTTGGTACGATGACGGTTACGCGAGGTTCGATGCGCGCGCGCAACTTTCTTGCCGGGGCGGGGTTAATATCGATACCGCATCCCGCGATCTTTCTTTTCCGCGCGGGCGTCCGGCAGTTCGGGGAGGCAGTTGATGCCCGCAAGAGCTTCTCGCCGCCGCAAACCTTCCGTGCCACGCGCTCAACTCCTCACGACCTCGCTCACGTTATTTTTCTTGACCACTCTCGGGTTCGCTTCGCCGATACTCTTCGCCGCAAAAGAAAGTTCCGCGGCCGCAAGCGAGGCCACGAAACAATCCGCGGTCCTCGCCGGTTTACCAATCACCGAACTCACCGAACAGCAGGCGATTCTTCACGCGCTCGACCGGCTGACCTACGGTTTGCGCCCCGGCGACGTCGAACGCGTCGAACGTATCGGCCTTGCGAAATGGATCGATCAGCAGTTGCATCCGGAATCCATTGACGATTCGGCGGTTGAGGCGCGCCTCCAGGAATTTCCCACTCTGGCCATGTCGTCGGGCACGCTGCTTGCCGATTTCCCGCGGCCCGCGCAGGCTGCGAAGCGCGAAGGCATCACCGTCGAAGAATATCGCAAGGAGCAGCAGGA
>JBAQYV010000134.1:0-2150 GCA_049790315.1 Candidatus Acidiferrales bacterium
GCGCGCTCATAGTGCTGGCCGATGGCAAAATCATTGCCGATGGACCAAAAGAAGATCTGTTTCGCCATCCGCCAAACTTCGAGGTAGCGCGCGTTACTGGATGCAAGAATTTTTCCCGCGCACGCGCAAGCGCCGCCGGCGAAATCGAAGCGCTGGACTGGGGATGCCACCTGCGTGTCGCACAATCGATTCCCGCCACCCTCGGCCACATCGCCATCCGCGCGCATCACCTCCACGTTCACGCCGCCGACGCGCTGGACCTAGCGCTCAGCATGGCCCGAGGCGCGACCGATCTGTCGGCGGGTATTCACGCGGAAGGGAACTCGTTTCCGTGCTGGCTCGCGGCCGCAACAGAGGCGCCATTTCGCGTCACGCTTTACTTGCGGCTGAACGCGCCAAGTTCCGCGAGCACGGATTTTCACGTGCAAGCCGAAATCTCCAAAGATGAGTGGGGAAAATTTAAGGATTTGCCGCAGCCGTGGCGCGTGGAACTTTCTGCCGACCGGCTTTTTCTCTTGCCCGACTAGTTTTTCTGGCGGGCCGAAGCAAACGAAAAAGCGATGAGGATTTATCGCAGTGTGATTGCTTACTGACCAGATGCGCTCGACGAACCGGTAGCCGCGGAACTGGCACTCGAGACCGAAACTTGAATGGTATTCGGCTGGCATCCGGCCGCCGCGCCCACACACAGATCGCGCAAATAAATCGCGGGCTCGCCCGACGATGCCGTTCCCGCGACAAGATTCGTCGCGATCGACGAAAACACCACATAGCGCCCACTCGCGCTGATCGAGGGCGAATCGCTCGGCCCACTCGCAAACGAGCCATCCGACGCCACGGAAATCAGCGTCGTCGCCGGCACGCATCCCGACGCTGCCCCCATACACGTATCGCGCACGAAAATATCGCCAAGCCCGCTCGCCCCGCCCGCCACCAAATTATCCGCCAGCGATACGAACGCGACATATCGCCCATCCGCGCTCATCGACGGCGATCCGCTCGCCCCATCCGCAGCCGAACTCCCATCCGCCGCCAGGGAAATCAGCGTCGTCGCCGGTACGCATCCCGACGCCGCCCCCGCGCACGTATCGCGCACATAAATATTGTCCGTGCCCGTGCTCGCGTCGATCGTCGGATCCGGCACTGGCGCCACGAACGCCACGTATCTCGTATCCGCGCTGATCGCCGGCGATAGCGAATTTGCCGCCGCCGCGGCGAATGCCGCCGCATCCGCGCCATCCGCCTGCCCCAGCGTCTCCGGCCGCGCCGTCCCACCAGCCCCCGCCGCGATCGGCAACATAAATGTATTCGAGCTGCCCCCGCCCGTCGCCGGATTACCCGACGGCGGATTGAACACCGTGATGCGCGCGTTTTGCGCCGTCGTCGAAGCCACATTCACGCAGTTCGATACCGTCGCATCCACTTCCGTCGCGCTCACAAACGTCGTAGCCGTCGTCGGCGGCGACGTTGTCGTCGTGCATCCGGCCTGGTTGTACAACACCAATTCGCTGCCGTTCCAATCGATCAGCGAGCCAGTGGTCGGCGACGGCCCCGTCGCCACCGGCGCGATAAATCCCGTGCCCAACACTCTCAGCGTAAAACTGTGGCTCGCCGTCGCGCTCGTCGGCACCACCGACGTAATCACCGGTGGTGACGCGCCCGCCGCCGTGATCACGAACTGAATCACGTTCGACGTCTCGATCACATTGATTCCCTGCGACGGATTTGACTGCCCCGTTCCCGGCGTATCCACCTGAATGTTCACCGTGCTGGCCGTGGCGATATCCGTCGTGGTGATCTGCGCCAGCAGTTCCGTCGTACTCAGCACCGTCGTCACGCGATTGCTGCCGTTCCACTGCACCACCGAATTGCTCGCGAAGCTGTTGCCCTCCACCGTCAGCGTAAACGCCCCGCCCCCCGCGTTCGCTCCGTCCGGCGACAAAAACGAAATCGTCGACGAATTCGTCGGCGTCCCCAGCGTGGTATTGAAATCGTTGCAGCCCCCGGCCATCACCGCCGAAGCCACACCAATCAGCAATATCCACCGACGCAGCATTCTCAAGAATCCTTTTTAGTGTCGCCGACCGGTCGCGGACCGTGCTTCCGGTCCGTCAATACCACAACCCTCGCGATTCAACTCTGCGGAGCAA
>JBAQYV010000135.1:0-26043 GCA_049790315.1 Candidatus Acidiferrales bacterium
GCGCGCATCATCGCGATGCGCGCGCTCTTCCTTGTTACGGCGTATCCGATGCTCCACGAACGGGAGCTCCATGAAAAAACGAATTTCCTTGCTGATTGTTCCTGCGCTTATTGTTCTCGTGCTGCCCATTCTTTCGCATGCGCAAGCGAAAACCCCGGCCGCCGCCGCAACTGCTGATGACGATGCGCGGCGCGACGCCGCGGACCTGGCGCAGTTCGAGCACAAAGCCGAACTCTCTAAGGAACTAGGCGCGACCGACATGCTGATCACCGACGGGTTGCCGCTGGCCACCTGGGAAATGGATGCGGACGATCCGTACCCGATGTGGTTCGCGCACCACGCGGGCCTGCTGATAATTTTTCCTCCCAAAGATGTTCAGCCGTACGTGGACATGAAATATGCCGCGCGAGTGCAGGCGATATTGGTGAAGCGTTGCGCGATCCTCGAAAAATATGGACTCAAGGGCGTTTGGAATGCGAATGAGCCGGCGGTTATGCCGGAAGGTTTTTTTACGGCGTTTCCCGAATTGCGCGGCCCGCGCATCGACCAACCGAATCGCTCGCGCAAAGCTTACTTCGCGCCCAGCGTGGATGAACCCGAGACGTTGCGAATGTATCGCGATTCGATGCAACTTCTGCTCAAGACTTGTCCGGAAGTGGAGCAATTCAACTGGGTGACTACTGACGCCGGCTCCGGCTTCGATTGGTCGCCATCGCTCTATCCCGGGATCAACGGCAACAGTAACTACAAAGACCGGCCCATGTCGGACCGCGTTTCCGGCTTCTTGATCAATGCCCAGCAAGCCGCGAAAGATGCGGGCCACGACATCGAGATCAATTTGACTCCGATCGCGGCTCGCCAATGGATGATTCCCACGTTTTCGCCGGACGTGTTGCGCGACATTGTGCATGAACTGCCGCGCGGTTTGGCGGTCCAGGGCAGGGAAGGTCCCGATGGCCGGCCCTTCCAGGGTGTGGCGACGATTGGAAATAACGGCGGTGCCGCGTTTTATCCCGTGGTCGGCATCGTTCTGCCGTCGATCGAAGGTGCCGGTGGGCCGGGCGGCGGAGGAAACGGCCGCGGAGGCGGAACGGGTGGCGGAGGCGCGACAGCATCTCCGGCGCGATTCATGGTCAATTTCGGCGACGGCACGGCTATCGATTTCAATTATCGCTTGGTGAAATTCACGCGCGGAGCGCCGATGCGCACGCTAACGGATCGCATCACAACGTTGCGCGCCTTTGCGGTGAGCGAAGTCGGCGATCAGCAAGCCGACAACCTGATGGAAGTCTGGAGCGCGCTGAATGACGCGCAACGCAATTTGGAAATTTTGGATTTTGGCGGGATGTTGCGTTTCGGCGATGTGTTGAACCGCTGGATCACGCGTCCGATGGTGCCATTTCCCGAGGAGTTGACAGCGGCGGAAACGAAAGATTACCGCCAGTTTCTTTTTCAAGCCAAAGGAGACGAGCAAGCCGCCGACCTCGTCGATATACAAGCGATGCGCGAATATGAAGGCTGGGGCGCGCACTTGCTATTTCAGCGCACAATTGAATTGACTCTACCGCGAATGCGCCGCGCCCTGAGCCTGGTTCAAGGCATCGCGGCTGCGGCGACAGATGATGCCGCGCGCAAACAGTGGGATTTGACGGGGAAGCGATTGCAGGCGGTGATCTATCTGTTGCAGTCGGCGGACAACATGGTGGCTTATCAAGCTCAACTCGATCGCGTAAAAAGTTTGGGCGTGAAGCCGGAAGCGAATCCGGTATTGGGAGTTCAGTCCGGATGGGATCGCACGAACCTGATGGAGACAGCGCGCAACGAAATCGACACGATGGTGAACCTCAACCGCCTGCTCGAAAGCACGAGCGAGCCGATTCTGGATCTGGCGCCGACGCCGGGCGAGGAAACCATCATGCGTCTGGGCCCGGATGTCTCCGCGGGGATCAAGCACAAGATCGACGTGATGAACGCGCACTGGCGCGATTACGATCGCCTGTTTACCGCGCCGAATCCGTGACCGTTGTGGCTCATCGCAGCAAGAAAACGGGCTGGGGTCTGGGTAGCGGCACGCTTCCCATAAGATTTGAATGTTTGCCGCGGCACTTAACCAAACGACGTTCGGTTTCGGCCCAATGAAATCGCGCAGCCGGCAAAGGACAAGCAGTTGTGTTCGGTTGATGCTCGCGAAAAAAGGCCGGAGTCTGGCTCCCGGCCTCAAGAAGTATCAGTGAGATGGTTGCGGGGGTTGGATTTGAACCAACGACCTTCGGGTTATGAGCCCGACGAGCTACCAGACTGCTCCACCCCGCGAATTGATAGTAGCGGAAAGGGGAGAGAGCGTCAAACAGCGCGGCGGGCTAACTATTTTGGAAGATCCATTCCGAAGTTTGCTCGACGAATTGGAACGCGTATCGTTGCCATGGGGCACCCGCTGATTCTGTGCGAACGACCTGGGCGACACCGGCGAAACGTTCCTGTTCGCCAATAAGCAGGACCTTGACGGTTGCGCCCATGGGCAGCCGGAGGCCGAAGGGACAGAGAAAACCTGTGGCGCTGACGTCTTCCGTAGCCGTCAATTCCTCGAACGGTTTGCCATCGGGCGCGGTGCCGGAGAGTTTCAGCATGACGCGCATTCGGACGCGCGCGTGGCACCTGCGTTCCGGCTTCTTCTTGCGGAATTCCGCGTCGAGGGCAGACTTCAGCGCCGCGAAATCCACGGGCTTTTGGAAATAACCCTTGGCGCCGAGTTTTTCGCACTGTTCTCTGGATTTCAGGTTTTCCGCCCCGGTGACCATGAAAATTGGAATCGCGGAGGTGTAACTGAGGGTGTGAATGTTATGGCAAAGCTCGAAGCCGGAATATTCCGGCATCATGAGGTCCAGCAAGATGGCGTCAGGCTTATGTTCGAGCGCAAGGGCGAGGGCTTCCTCGGCATGCGTGGTGTCAATGATTTCGTAGGAATCGGCAAGACGCACGCGGAAGAGTTCGAGCACCGCATCGTCGTCATCAACAATCAGAAGCTTTGACATGCGGCGCACCTCAACTGCGCTGGTTGATAGCGGGAGTGCCATAACGACACTAGGGGAGCGTGCGGGGCCTGTCAAAGCAGGCTGTAGCTTTTGTGTCTTATGAACTATCGGTTAATTGCTGTATTGGCGAGATCGGTCGGAAAGACGCCGTGCGCGCAGCGAATCGGTCCAAATCGATAGGCGCGTTTCGAGTTATTTCGCTCTAGCCGCCAGCAATGGCGCCGATGATCATAAAGGGTTCCGCGCCGGATGCGACTTGTGAAGGGAGCGGGGCGTCCGGCGAATCGTGGGATAAGTCTTCCTGACAGGCAAAGAAGCGCAGGAACGGGCGACGCTCCTGCGTGATTTGATCACGAATTGTGCCGCGCAGCATGGGATAACGCGCTTCGAGCGCGTCGAGTACCGTGCGCTGGGTGAGCGTGCCCTGAACGTCGAGCGAAATTTCACTGCCGACGCGCGCCAAGGTTCGCAAGTGGGCGGGGAGAACGAGTTGAATCGTTTGCGTCACTCTGATTGCCCGCGATGCGCGCCGTTTGTGATCGTCGCGATGTATGCGGCACGCGGAACGATTATATCAAGGCGCCAAATATCACGGCACGGTTTGTACCTCGACCGAGAGCACGCTTGGAAGATCTCGAACGATCGGCGCCCAATTATCGCCGGCGTCGGGCGAAGCGTAGACCTGCCCGCCCGTGGTGCCGAAATAGATGCCGCAGGAATCGAGCGAATCCACAGCCATGGCGTCGCGCAGCACATTGACGTAGCAATCGCTTTGCGGAAGGCCTTTCGAGAGCGGCTCCCACTCATTGCCGCCGGTGCGGCTGCGAAAGACGCGCAGTTTTCCATCGAGGGGAAAATGCTCGGAGTCACTTTTAATCGGAACCACGTAGATCGTTTCGGGTTCGTGCGCGTGAACATCGATGGCGAAACCAAAATCGGTGGGGAGGTTTCCGCTGATCTCTTGCCAGGAATCGCCGGCGTTGTCGCTGCGCATAACGTCCCAATGTTTCTGCATGAAAAGCACGTCGGGCCGCGAGCGATGCATGGCGATGTGGTGTACGCAGTGTCCGACTTCAGCGGTGGGGTCGGGAATGTGTTGGGATCTCAGGCCGCGATTGATCGGTTGCCATGTGGCGCCGCCGTCATTGGTGCGGAAAGCGCCGGCGGCCGAGATGGCGATATAGATTCGGCCGGGGTCGCTTGGATCGAGAATGATCGTGTGGAGACACAGCCCGCCAGCGCCAGGCTGCCAGCGGGGTCCTGTGCTGGTGCCGCGCAACCCGGGCAATTCCTGCCACGTTTGACCGGCGTCGGTGGAGTGAAACAGCGCCGCGTCTTCGACGCCTGCGTAAATCGAATCGGGATCCGTCAGGGACGGTTCGAGATGCCAGACGCGTTTGAACTCCCAGGGATGGGGCGTGCCGTCGTACCACTGATGCGTGCCGGCGACGCCGTCGTATGCGAATTTGTTGCCGACAGGCTCCCAGGTTTTGCCGCCGTCGCTTGAGCGCTGAATGAGCTGGCCGAACCATCCGGTGGATTGGGAAGCGTAGAGGCGGTTGGTATCGGCGGGCGAGCCTTTGAGGTGATAGATCTCCCAGCCCGCGAAGTGGGGTCCGCTGACGCTCCAGTGCTCGCGTTTGCCGTCGGACGTGAGGATGAACGCGCCTTTGCGCGTGCCAACAAGTACGCGAACCGTGCTCATAGCTGGCTCCTTGCCGAGCGCTGATCTCGCAGGATATTCGGCAACGTATCAAGATAACGCGCGTACCGCAAGTTTTGACGAAGGCCAGGCGGGCGAGCTTTGTACCGGTGCGTTTCGGGCGCGGCTGCGGCTAGGCGGTGCGGCGTTGGCGAAGCGAGAGCAATCGAGCGATGGCGTAGGCGACGAAGATCGTCATGAAGGGATCGATCGGGTGACGGTAACGCATGGAAGTGTGCGTGATGTAATACGGAATCGGAATGAGCACGACGCAGAGAGCGAGCGGAAGCGAGTCCCAGAAATTAGAGCGCAGGCCGAGAATCATTCCGGCGAGAGAAATCAGCGAGAAGATCGTGCAAAACCAGACGTCGGCGCGCCTGAGACCCAGCGTGGAAATCCACGGGTCGAGGCGGGAATCCCATGACGCGGTCCAGGTATCTTCGATGCGCACGAGAGTGTGTTTGAGGAAGAGTCGTGGCTGTGCTTTGATGAAGGTGACGGCTTCGCGCGTTTTTAGGCGGTTGTAGCCGGGCTCGCCGTCCATAACGAGCTCGAGGAGCTGGCGCTTATCCTTGCCGGGATGACGATCGGGGGAATAGATTTCATTCACGGAGGGATTGTTGCCCAGCCACAATTCCAAACCGAAATTGCTTTTGACGAAAACGAAGCCGTCGACGGCGTAGTAGCTGCGAATGGTCCAGGGCAGGAGTGCGAGAACGAACATGAAAACGGATGTGGCGACGAGCTTTAGAGAGGGCAAGCCGACTTGCCGCCGCCGAAGCGCCAGCCAAACCAGAAAGAAGGGAAGCATGATGCACAGTGCTGGATTCACGAGAGCGGTAAAACCCCAGAGCAAGCCATAGCCTGACCACTGCAGAGACGACGCTGAGTTCGAGCGGCGAAGGGCCAACGTGCCCAATACGACCAACGCCAGCATTAAAGCGGAAAGGCTTTGGTCCCAGGTCCACTCAAGCGATAGAAGTATCGAGTACGGAAAGAAAACCCAAAGCCAAGCCGAGCCAAGACCGACCTTTTCGCCAAAGAGTTTTTTCCCGATGGCGTGAATGGGCCAGCAAGTTACCGCGGAAAATATGCAATTGATGAACTGGAAGAAAATCGTGGCCGCGAAGGAATCGAGGCTAAACAACTTGTAACCGATTGCGCCCAAGAAAGGATAGACCGGGGCGAGGACCGCCGTGGTCGCTTGGTAGTCAGGATATGGGCCGAAGAAGCCTCTGCCGGCGGCGATCGAGGCGGCGAGGAGGCTTGATTCCAGGCCCATGGTCTCAAATCGCGGATTCGTGGGATTTTCGTGGTGGTGGGAGAGCCAAAACAGAGTCACACGCAACCCGAACGCCGCGATGACGGCGAGAGCGGGCGATTTTAGTACCGACACGATTTTGCGGTTTGAAGACATGACCAGTGAGTGTGGTAGATGGCCGCTCGATAAAGATTGTGCATGAACCAGGCGGCTGGCCGGCACGGAATCAGCCAAGGGGATGCCCATATTGACAGGGCTTTGGTGCGTTAGATGTGGGCAGCGATTGCGCGGCAGGGCCGCAATCTGTATATATGTTGCCGGTCAGCGAGCATGCGGTATCCCAAAGAGTGATTGAAGGAGGCTGAATGGCCATGCGAGAAACGCCGTTGTGTCTTGCGCTGGGTTTCTTCGTGATCGCGGGAGCGGCGCCGTTGCGCGCGCAATACGCACCCGCGCCGGAAACCTATACCGTCACGGAAACCAACGCGATGTTCGGCCCATCCGAAACGATGAAGGTTTATCGCGATGGGTCGAAAGCCGTTGTCGACATCATGCCTCCGGCGACGCCGGGTTCTGGAGTGACTCCGGTTCGCACGCTGTACGATTTGCAGGCGCACACGAGCATCAGTTGGGACCCTACGATTTCCGCGGCGCAATGTGGACAGGGCACGTTTTCCGGCGACTGGGGCGATCCCTTTGCCGGCTCCGCGGACATGGCCGCGGATTTGAAGAAGCAGGGTGCGAAGAAGACGGGCGCCGAATCGATAGACGGATTTTCCACGGACGTGTATGAAGCAACCGACGCGACCAGTCACATAACTTTTACGGCCTGGATCGATACAAAGTACGGTCTTGTGGTGAAGTTACAAAGTGCAGGGAAGACACTCACGGAAATCACGCAGCTGATCGTCGCTCCTCCGGCGGCTTCGCTGTTTGCGCTGCCCGCGGCGTGCAGCAATCTTCCGCCGATGGTTTCGGAACCCGACAGGATCGCAGCGGAAACGAATAGCAAGGCGGGGGATTATGTGGACGCGGGCATGCCTTCGGACCAGCCGCCGACGACTTCGTGCACGGCGGTGTTTAAGGTCGTGCAGGCCGGAACGATGAAGCCGGTGGCGATCCACTACGCGATAGGGCTCGATTTGGACCAGAACTCGAATGGCGGGTACAACGTGGACGTTGGGCTGGCGGGCACGGCGAAGTTTTCAGGCGGCGCGATCAAAGACGTTTCCACGCAGATTCACAATGGCGTGCTGCGCATACCGAACGTGCCAAAACATTTTTATATGGACGTGGAGTTCGGGGATGCCGGATCGGCCTCAGGCTTGCTTTACCGGCAATGCTTTGGAGCCGAGACTACCCTGGTCCTAGTGCTCAAGAATCCCGACAAGCTTTCCGATGGCGCCGATTGGCTCTGGTCCAAAACAGGGAAATAGATTTTCTTCTTACGTTTAACTCCTTGTGACGTCCCGGTAAATGAGACAGGCGCGCTGGAATTTATTTCCAGCGCGTCCGTCGTGTTCTTACGGCGCTTACTTTGGTGTTGTGGTCGGCGTTGGCATCACCGGGTTATATTTCGTAGCCAACTCAGGCGTCGACTCGACGTCGGTTGGATTGTCGGCCTTCGCAACTTCCACGGCGAAAAGGTAACTCGGCCCGAACATATTGCTGCTGAAGAAAACGTACTTCTTGTCGGGCGAGAAGCGCACGTTGGGTTCGAGCCGGTAGTTGTGGTGCGCCATGTTGACGAGGTGCTCGGACGAAAAGACTCCGGGCTGCCACATGCTCTGATCGTTGAGCGCGGGCGATCCACCCTCGGTTTCCACGATCATGTGCGGGTGAAACAGCTCGATCCAGGTGCCGTCGGGCGCTTGCGCGACTTGACCCGAATCACCACCATCTCCGGTGAACATGTCGAGATCCTGCGTGAGATTGAAGTGGATTGACCATTCGTTACGCTGCATGTGATAGGCGGTGCGCGTGTGCGTGGTCAGGTCGTAGTTAGCCAGGAAAAAATCCTCGCCCTTGGGATACTGCCAGTCATACCAAATGGTTTTGCCGTCGAGTCCCCAGAATTCGTGGCCAGCGATTTCCATATACATGGTGCGCTTATGGATCAGGATGTTGCCGGTGCCGTCGGCATGAATCATCCAGATGCGATCGACTTTCTGCCACATGCCTTCGTGGCAATACATGATCAGATTGGGATCGGTGGGTGAGAACAGCATGTGGCCGATCCAATCGGTTGAGTGAAAAAGAATCTTCATGTCGCCGGCCTTTTCGCCATTGGGGCCAGGCTCGAGACGGATCACAAACATCACCACGGGAATGCGCGCGGCAAGGCGCTGCTCCATCATCTGGCCTTTTTGGTCGGACTGCATGAGTCCGCCACCCTGAGGGGGCCGGGCGCCAGGTGCGGCGGCCACAGGAGCACGAGGAGCCATCGGAGGCGCGATCGAGCCGGGAGTGCTGCCTTCATTGTAAGTTCCCACGCCGAGCGTCTCGTCAGCGTTCACGCTCGAGACCATAATACCCGCGGGAAGGTCAATCAGCTTGGTGACTTCGCCAGTATTTGTGTCGGCTTTGTAGACGCCGCTGGTGTGCGTGGCCGGGTCCATCTTGGTGAAGAAAACGCTATTGGTTTTGTGACCCACGACGATGGCGTGCACGCCAAACATGAATCGTCCGCGCGGAGATGCATCGGCGTCGGGCGGTGGCGGCGGATTGGGCACGAGCAAGCGCGTCTTCATTGTGGCGAGGTCGAGCACGCGAATGCCGTCCGGCGAGTTGTAGACCATTTGCTTGTGATCGGGCGTGTAGGCGTTCACGTTGAAATAAAAACCGGTCGAGTTCGGTTCGTCGGACACGCGCCAGATGCGATGGCCCGTATCTTTGTCGACCCACGTTTTCGGCGGCACAGGTCCCGCTTCCGACGGTTTCGCGGCAGCGCGCATCTGGCCGTCCGGCGGCGTCGCTTGAGGCGCGCTCATGTTTTGCGATTGCGCGGCGAATGCCACGCCAGCGGCACCCACCATTGCGATTGCAACGAATGCACAGCACAGCCGGTCCGCGCGGAACGCAGAACGTAGAGCAAGCCCAAGGCGACTTGGCCTCATAACGCTTTCCTCCTAGTGAACGCCCGCCTCACTGCAACCGGTCGAACCCAATTCGCACGGTCGAGTTGTCGGGCAAATGTGGCGTGCCGCCCAGATTGCGGGCGTGTGTCTGGTGCTATGGGCATAGACGCCGCGGGCGGCGATCGCGTTTCGGGGCGGGCGCAGAAACCCGAGGGGTACGGGTCGTGCTGTTGACACTCGGCGCGACGGTCGGTAGCCTGTTAGAGTGGGGAGTTGAGCGGCGCCACGTTCATTCCTGCTGGAATCGCCGGATTTTCGGGTTTTGCTAAATGCCGCGGATCATGTCCGCACGCGGGGCTCGAACTGTAACTTGATCGCGGCCCGCTTGCTGTGGAGACGAATAAGATGAAGGCCTCAAACTCGCTATGGGCGGAAAAGCTTTCCGGAAAAATCCCGGAGGGTTTGGCGCGCGAAATCGACACGTTTGAGGTCGAAATTAACCTGCGCAAGCAGGGGAAGTTCGAGGAGCGTCTGTTCGCGGAAACGCGTCTTCGCCGCGGCACTTACGGGCAACGCTATGACAACGGGCAAAGGCACAACGGAAAATCGGCTCAGAAGATCGAATATCCCTCCGGCGCTCTAACCAAAGGTCCGAACACGATGTGGGACGCGCCGGGCATGCAGCGCATCAAGATTCCCGCCGGCGGATTGAACGCTGGACAGCTTGAGACGCTCGCGGATTTGGCCGAGGAATATTCGGACACCATTGCGCACGTGACCACACGTCAGGATTTCCAGCTTCACTACGTACACATCGACGATACGCCGAGTATCATGCGCCGTTTAGGGGCCGCGAACATTAGCACACGCGAGGCTTGCGGAAATTCCGTGCGCAACGTGACGGCGTGCCCGATTGCGGGGGTGTGCCCGGACGAAGCGTTCGACGTGACTCCTTATGCGCGTGCGCTATCGAAATTTCTGATGGGCCATCCCGATTGCCAGAACTTCGGCCGGAAATTCAAGCCGGCGTTCAGCGGCTGCTCGCAACACGCGTGCGGACTTACGAACCTGCACGATTTGGGTTTGATCGCGGCCACGCGCGTGGACAACGGCGAGGAGAAGCGCGGCTTCGCAATGTATGTCGGCGGCGGGCTTGGCGCGGTGCCGTATCATGCGAAATTATTCGATTCGTTTGTGCCGGTGGAGGAATTGTTTCCTCTGGCGCAGGCCATCGCTCGCGTTTTTGCGAGGCTGGGTGAGAAAAAGAATCGAAACCGGGCGCGCATTAAGTTCCTGGTTCAGGATTTGGGAATCGAGAAATTCAAGGAACTTGTTCTGGAAGAACGCGCGACATTGCCTTTCGATCCGCGCTGGACCGATTACCTGCGGGAGGCCGAGGAATTCACGGAAGCGCCGCTGAAGCCGGGCGGGGAATTGCCGTTATTGGCATCGGTGGGATTCGAGAAGTGGCGGAAGACCAACACGCGTCCGCAAAAGCAGGCGGGCTACGTGACCGCGACGGTGACTCTGCCGCTCGGCGACATCACCGCGAATCAGTTGCGCTCGCTCGCGGATATTGTTCGCCGCTTCACGAAGGATACCGTGCGCACAACCGTCGAACAGAACTTTATAATTCGCTGGGTGAGCAAGAGCGATCTGCTGGCTCTCTACGAGGCGCTTCGTGCCGCGGATCTGGGCGACCCGGGAGCCGGCGCAATTGTGGACATCGTGACCTGCCCGGGAACCGACACCTGCAAATTGGGAATTTCCTCTTCGCGTGGACTCGCGGCGGAATTGCGCAAGCGGCTGGACGAGAAAAGCGTTGAGATCGACGAGTCGGTCGAGAATTTGCACATCAAGATCAGCGGCTGCTTCAATAGTTGCGGCCAGCACCACATCGCCGACCTTGGTTTCTACGGAGTGAGCCGCAAGATTGCGGGCTACGCGGTGCCACACTTTCAGGTGGTTTTGGGCGGCGAGTGGGAGCACAACGCCGGATCGTACGGTTTGCCCGTCGCGGCGATTCCGTCGAAGAATATTCCCGAAGTCGTGACGCGACTGACGGCGAAGTACGTTGCCAATCGTCTGAAAGACGAAACCTTTAAGGATTTCGTCAAGCGAGTCGGTAAAGTTGAAATGAAAACCGCGCTGGAAGATTTGGCGCGGCCGCCGGCCGATCCGTCGGATCGATCGTTCTTCAGCGATTGGGGCGATCCGCGGGAATATACCTTGGGCGATATTGCCGTCGGTGAATGCGCCGGAGAAGTGGTCAGCGTAATCGAGTTCGATCTCGCGGCGGCTGAGAGAGAAGTTTTTGAGGCTCAGGTGGCCTTGGAGAAGGGTGCGGTGCAGAAGGCGGGAGAGACCGCGTATCTTGCCATGCTGCATGGCGCGAAGGCGCTGGTGAAGCTCGGCGCCCCGAACATTTCGGACGACGCCGAGCGGATTATTTCCGAATTCCGATCGCGCTATTGCGACACGCAGAAATTCTGGGATCCCTTCGCGGGCGGGAAATTCGCGAACTATCTCTTCGATGCTCACCAGAAATCGAAGGAGCCTTACACTTCAGATTCCAGCCGCTACTTGATCGATGAAGCGCAGCTTTTCATAGATGCCGCGCATAGTTGCTACAATCAACTGGGCACGCCGGTAAGCGTTTAGTTTGCTCGATCTTCTGAGTAAAACAATTTCCCTGCGAGATTTGGAAAGGGATCGCCGCCCGATGGAGTTGCAGCACGTCAACGTGAAGCTATTCGCGGAAAGCGCCGGTGAAGTGGACCTCGCGCCGCTGATTTCGGTATTTCACCAGTGGATACAGGATCAAGTTTTCGACGATCTGCTGCTGGACATCGCCGATTACCAGCATGTTCCCGCCGGGCCGGGGATCGTGTTGATCGGTTTTCAGGGCGACTACAGCGTGGACAACACCGGCGATCGGTTGGGCGTGCGCTACAACCGCAAGGGCGTGCTCGACGGCAGCAATCAGGATCGGCTGGCGCATTCAGTGCGCGCGGCGCTTTCCGCATTTGCGCGACTGGAAGCCGAGCCGCGCTTGGAGAAAAAACTCCGCTTCGGCGGGCGCGAGATCGAAGTGTTCATCAACGATCGCCTGCTGGCTCCGAATAACGGCGCCACCCGGCAAGCGGCTGAGGCGGATATACAGGCGCTATTTCTGAAATTATTTCGAGAATCCGCGATTCTATCCGCGGGAAGCGACGACCCTCGCAGACTTTTCTCCGTCACCGCAAGAGCCTCGCATTCGTTTTCTTTGGCGGAGTTATTGGCTAATCTGAACTCTTGAACCGCGCACACGCAACCGGCGAAGCGCCCGGGGGCGAACCATCTTCGTCGTCGGAATCAAGGACCGATGTAGTAGCTGCTCCTGGCGAGGACGATGTAATCGCGTCCCTTCGTTCCAAACGACGGCGCCAGTCGCACATCGAGTTTGTGCGGCTTGCCGCGCGCTCCATTGGCCGATGTGTAGTAGCCGAGCGTATACCGCGTCCTGATGCGCTCGATCAGCGCGTCGAAAACGGAAGTGAGATGCGCGTCATCCGGAACGTCGAAAATCTCTCCGCCCGTTAGTTCCGCAACTTTGCTGATATTCACGAGCCCCGGAACCGATGACGAATAGAGCCTGGTTGACAGCGGGTTGTAGCCGGGGATCTTGAGGTTATATACCGACGCATCGGCGGCGATCGTTTCCGTGACGATGTCTTTCGTGCCTTGCGCACCGGCATCGGTGCCGACGTCGTCGCTGATCAGGATGATCACGCGGCGGCCCGCTGGAGCCGTGGCCAGAAAATTCTGCGATGCGGCAAAAATGCCGTCGTTTATATTCGTGGCGCCGCCGGCTTTCAGCGAACTAATTGCGGCGGCGACGCTGGCCTTGTCTTTGGTGAGGGGCACGACCATCTGCGCTTCCGTCGAGAAGGTGAACAGCGCGACTTGGTCGTCGGATTTCAAGGTTGAGAGCGCGGTGGTCGCGGCGTCGCGCAGCGAGCCGAGGTATGGGCCGATCGAGTCGCTCAAATCCAGCACAATCGCGATGTTCAGCGGCAATTCGTCGCGGCTGAAGATCTCTATCTTTTGTTGCGCGCCATCTTCGCGAACCTCGAAATCCTCTTTCTTTAAAGTATTCATGATGTCGCCGCTCTTGGTTTTCACCGTGGCATCCAGCATCACCAGGTAGGAATTCACGCGAATGGCGGACGTGTTGTCGTCCTGTGCGTGCACGAAGGTTCCCGGGGACCACGCGATAGCGGCAGAGAAAAAAGCGAAGAGCGAGCGGAAAATAATCGGACGAAGTGCGCGCAATCGGCGGCGGAATCTAAACATTGCAGTTGATCGATGCTCCGTTTCTATGTTGAGTCACACTCTAGGATGACTGGGACTCGGCGTTTGGTCCAGCGATAGTCTGGCGAGTCGCAACTTGCGACAGATTGGTTGCGCAGTTCGGTCGCTTCCCGATCTGGCACAGCAGCAGCCGTAATTGGGATTAGATGCGCGAATTGCTGTTGAAGTCTAGCCGCTGCCCACGCTTAGAATCGACAGTTTCCCCAACAGAATGAAGGTTTTTGGCGGCGAGCTTCCAGGCGCGCTGTTTGGTAGGTGTATTGCACTCTCTACGCTTGGCGCAGGTGTGGTTTGGATGCTGCCCGAACATTTTACTCCCGTCACGGCGTTGGGGTCGTCGACGGATGAGGGCGTCAATGCTCCCAGAATGCGGGAGACCACCGCTCTTGGATCGCCGGCACAACTGAGGAGGTAACGATGGGATTGCGGAAATGCGGAACTATGGGATTGCTTACGATCGCTCCGCTTGCGATTGCGCTCGTGATCGCGCCGCCACTTCGCGCGAACGACACGACAACGCCGCAGGCGAAGTTAAGTCCGGCGGCGACATCCGCGGCGATCCCGGCGCCAAGATCAACGGCGACGCCACCTTCAGCGTCTACCCCAACGCCGAGTGCAGGGCCGAACATCGCGAATCCAATGGCCTCAGACGCCAGTGCCAATGCCAATGACGACGCCGCAAACAGCGCACCGGCGATTGGATTATTCACGTCGCTGTGGACAACGTCTCGATCCGTGGTCCGCAGAGAAGCCGTCGGTAAGCCCTCGGGCATGACTCAGCATCCTGTTTGGGATTCGGACGATTACCCGAAGTGGGAACTGTTTGTGGGCTATTCGTTCTGGCAGGCTACTCCTGAGACAGCGCGGAATCGCATACTTTATATGAATGGCGGTAGCACCTCGATCGCTTACAACTTGACTCGCAATGTGGGTTTCGTTTTCGACCTCGCGGGTTTCGGTGACCGCAGAGTGCGGCTCTCCCTCAGCGGCGTGCCACCAACCACAGTAGTCGACGCCAGCGGAAATGTATTTACGTTCATGGTGGGTCCGCGCGTCTCTTTTCGGCACGAACGGTTAACGCCCTTCGGGCAAGTTCTGTTTGGTTCCGTGCTCGCCAGCGCCGTGACGATCGAAGGATGTTCGGGCGCCTTTTCCGCGTGCAAGCCGTTCGGACAAGAGAGAGATTACGGCGCCACAGCCGGCGGCGGTTTGGATTTGACGTTGACCCCCCACATCGCACTGCGATTGTTCCAATTGGAATATCTGCTCAGCGGATTCAGGAACGCCGCATCGCCGACCGGGATGAAAAGTTGGGAGGGTAACATACGACTCTCGACAGGTCTTGTGTTTCGCTCCGGGGGGAATCCCCCGCCGCCTCCGCCGAATCACGCGCCCGTTGCTTCCTGCTCAGCCGACAAGAGTGTGGTCTTCGCCGAATCCGGAGACTTCGTAGGCGTGCGTGCGGACGCCAGCGACCCCGACAATGATCCTTTGACGTACACCTGGTCCGCCAACGGTGGAGACGTGGAGGGCGCCGGCGCACAGGTGCGCTGGAATTCCTCAGGCGCGAACGCGGGAACATATACCGTGCGCGTCAGCGTGAGCGACGGGCGCGGCGGCACAGCGGCTTGCTCCGCGGATATTCAAGTAGCGCCGCGGCCGGATCGTCCGCCAACGATGACGTGCTCTGCGGATCGCCCGGTCGTAGTAATCGGCGATATGGTGCAGATCACGGCCACGGCCAACTCTCCCGACAACGACGCGCTGACGTATTCGTGGACGTCGACCGGCGGGCACGTGAGCGGTTCGGACGCAGCGGTGCAGCTCGATACCACAGGCGTCGCGGCCGGGCACTATTCCGTTTCAGGCCACGTGGACGATGGTCACGGCGGAACCGCCGATTGCCTGCTGGGAATCGACGTTCAGGAACCGCCGCCTCCGCCGGAACAGGTGGCATTGGAAACCAGACTGTCGCTCCACAGCATTTATTTCCCCACGGCGCGGCCGACGGCGGAGAATCCCGCGGGCGGCTTGCTCGATAGCCAGCAGAGAACTTTGCTGGCGCTCGCAGCCGACTTCCAGCGCTATCTGACGTTTCGACCGAACGCGCACTTGATCCTCGGTGGCCATGCGGACATTCGCGGTTCCGAGGAATACAACAAGGCGCTGACCGAGCGTCGCGTCGACCGCACCAAGAATTTCCTGGTCGAGCACGGCGTTCCCGCAGCCGACATCGAAACTCAAGCATTCGGCAAGGACGACAACCTGACCGCGGATCAAGTAAAAGCGCAAATGGCCAACGATCCCGATCTGAGTCCGGCCGACCGTCAAGAAATGATGAACAACATGACCGTGATGGTCCTGGCCAACAATCGGCGCGTGGACGTTTCGTTGAGCACTACGGGGCAACAGTCCAGTCACCGGTATCCGTTTAACACCGCGGATTTTCTCGCGCTGATCAACACCTCCGGCGCGAAACCAAAGCCCGCAGCGAGGCCAGCGCCGAGGAAAAGATCTCAGCCGTAGCTCTTGGGTAGCGCCTTGCGGCCAGGATGGCGAATGCGCGCCGGTTGGCCCGGTCGCTTCGCACAAATTCGGATGGTTGCCGGTCCCCCCTGCAACCATCTTCTGAATGCAGGCAGGCCGGGCTTACGCCTGGCTTTTCTGTTTCTAATCCCCAAAATGGATTGCGTTTATTCGATCCGATTGGCGGCGAACGCTGCGAGGGCGTCGTCTTGCATCTCGTACGCGATCTCGATCGGCCGGCAGCAGACTTCGCAATCTTCGACGTAGGTCTGCCGCGGCGTGGACGGATCCAGGATCATCGAGATCTGTTTGCCGCAATGTGGGCAGATGAAAAAGTGTTCCATTACTAGTCCTAAACGCGGAAATGAAGAGCCCTCCCGCGCGGCAACGAAGAGAGCTTCAGCGCGGCTCGCGCCATGCTAAAGGCCAGATCACTGCGCCGCCGCGCTGCCGATTTGCTGCTGAACCTTTTGCCGGAATTCGTTCGGGCGCGCAATTGTTTCAAATGTTTCAAACGTTCCGCCAGTGCCGCGGATAATCACGCTTCCGTAACCGAGTGTGCGGCCCATCATCGATTCCTCGACGTTGATGCTTTCCACCTTGCTAAGAAGCACCTCGACGCTCCTGCGAGCGGCGACGCCGATTTTGATCAGCACGCGCCGATTGGTGACGGCGACCTCGGTGGAATTTTTGCGCACGACTCCGGCCATGAACCTGACAATCGCCGCGACCAGCAGGACGGCTCCAGCGACGATCATCGCGGTGTGCCAGGGTGGGCTGATACCCGGAACGAGCGCCTCGTAAACGATCGCGGCGCCAATGGCGGCGAGCAACAGTGCCGCGAGCGCCGGTCGAATCAGAACGATCCAGCTCAGGTGAGTCTTGTAGACGACAGTTTCGCCGGGAACCAGATTCTTTTCGATGTATCCCATTTCGCCTCCGTCGGCCGCGCGATTTCCGGCGCACATCGTACCCCAGCCGAGTTGGTCTCGATGCGATATTTCGTTGAACGACCGTCAACTCAGACCCCAGTGAGAGCATTGCGCCGAGCCTAGGTCCGGTGTACATTTTTACAGCTACATCATCCGCGCGACGCGTTTGATCAGGATTGGGCGACGGCCGGAGGATGGCCAAGCGCGCCCTCTAGGTTCCGCAGTCGCGCTGACAGGACTTGGCAAGACCGCAGTTGCCCAGGCAAATTAGACGATGCTAAAACTCTCGAAGTATTCACTCGGCGTAGGGGATCGCTTCGCACAAGAGGCTGAAGCGCAGTTGCGCGCGTGCGTGATGGCGCAAGCGAAAGGTGTAGAAGTGATTCCGGTGTGGAATAAATCCAACCGCGAACACTTGATCGTTGGCTCTGAGCCGCCGAGCGTGCGTGCGGCGGCGGAAGCGGCCGTCAAGAAGCTCGGATGGAAACTGCCATGGCACGTCGATGCCGACCATATTCGCCTGGATACGGTGGATCGTTTCGTCTCCACGTCTGATTTTTTCACGATCGACGTCGCGGATTCCATTGGCAAGGCCGCGACGGCGGACGCCGTCCGAGCGCTGGCTGACCGCCATCCCGAACTAGTCGGGCGCATTCAGATTCCGGGAGTCGAGGGAAGTTTCGAGACCACGCGCCCCGAGATCGAACGCATCTTGAATAAGTTTCTCTTCGCGGTGCAGGAAGCCGGACAGATTTATCGCCACGTCGTAAAACTCAAAGGCGAAGGCAAGTTTATTGCCGAAGTGTCGATGGACGAAACGGATTCTCCGCAAACGCCGGTGGAATTGCTGGTGATTCTAGTGGCGCTGGCGGATGAGAAAGTGCCGATACAAACGGTAGCGCCGAAATTTACCGGCCGATTTAATAAGGGCGTCGATTATGTGGGCAATGTCGCGCAGTTTGAGAAAGAGTTCAGCGACGATATCTCTGTGATCGCGTTTGCCGTGAAAAACTATGGTTTGGCCGACAATCTAAAATTGAGCGTGCACTCCGGCAGCGACAAGTTTTCCATTTACGCGCCGATCAAGCGCGCTATCCGAAAGCACAACGCTGGCCTGCATCTGAAAACCGCCGGCACGACCTGGCTGGAAGAACTTATCGGTCTTGCCGAAGCGGGCGGAGCGGGGTTGCAGCTCGCCAAGCAGATTTATACGGAAGCGCTCGATCACGTGGATGAGCTCTCCGCGCCATATGCCGCCGTGATCGATATCGATCGCGCGAAATTGCCGTCGGCCGCGGCGGTGTCTCAATGGAGCGGCGCGCAATTCGCGGCGGCGCTGCGGCACGATCCGAAATCGAAAGAGTTCAACGCGAGCCTGCGTCAATTGCTGCATGTGGGGTATAAGATCGCGGCGAAGAAGGGCGATACCTATCTGAATCTGGTTCGCTCGTCTCAGGCGACCATCAGCCGGAACGTCACGGAAAATCTTTACGAGAGGCATATCAAGCCGGTTTTTCTCGACACGTAGCTTTCGCAGACGATTCGGCAGTGGGAACGAACCGCGCGGTTCGATATTCGCGCGAACACTTGCTTCGCTTTAGAATCGATATCGCGCATCGGAATCCATAGCGAAAGGCAGACCACGTCTACATGATCTCCGACAGCACAACTGCGCAAGCGTTGGCGAATTTCAAGCCGAAATTCGAGTTTCTTGTGGGCATTGACTCCGACGGTTGCGCCTTTGACAGCATGGAGATCAAGCACAAGGAATGTTTTTGCCCGAACATCATCAAGTTCTGGGGATTGCAGCCGGTCTCGAAATACGCTCGTGAGGCGGTGGAGTTCGTTAATTTGTACTCGAAGTGGCGCGGCACAAATCGCTGGCCCGCGCTGCCGCTCACGCTCGATCTGCTGCGCGTGCGCGCGGAAGTGATTGCGCGTCACGCGGACGTGCCGCGAGTCACGAAGGTGCGCGAATTCATCGCGTCGGGCAAGCCGCTAAGCAATGCCGGCCTCAAAGCCTACATGGACGAGCATCCCGATCCGGAGCTTCAACTCGCGATGGATTGGAGCGTCGCGGTGAACGATTCGATCGCGGACATGGTCCACAATCTGCCGCCTTTCCCGTACGTGCGCGAGTGCTTGGAGTTTTTGAAAAGCCGAGCGGACGCGATCGTTGTGTCCCAGACGCCGACGGAAGCCTTGGTGCGCGAGTGGGCTGAAAACGAAATCGATGGCTACGTGCGCTTGATCGCGGGTCAGGAGCACGGCACGAAGAAGCATCATTTGAAAATGGCCGCGTCCGGAAATTACGCCCCGAATCACGTGCTGATGATCGGCGATGCGCCGGGCGATCGCGATGCGGCGCGCGCCAATAACGCGCTGTTTTTCCCGATCAACCCAGGACACGAAGAAGCGTCATGGGAACGACTTTTTCGCGTCGGCTTGGATAAGTTCATGACAGGACAATTTCACGGCGCGTATGAAGACGCGCTGGCGGCTGAATTCGATGCGCTCCTGCCGTCCACTCCGCCGTGGACCCAGGAAACACAGCGCTAGGATTAGGGGCGTTTACCGAAATCAATGGCGATGGGAATCGGATTCACGGACAGGTATTTGACAAGAGACGAAGCGCGTAAGTTTGTCGCCGATGCGCTGGCGACGCTTGCACTTGAAGGGAAGCGGGTTCTGATTTTGATTCCGGATGGCACGCGCAGCATGCCCATGCCGTTGATGTTTGACGCGTTTGAGGAAATGTTGTTGCCGCGAGTGAAGGTCCTCGATTACCTGGTGGCGCTGGGCACGCATCCGGCCATGAATGACGTGCAATTGTCGAAGCTCGTCGGACGTCCGGTCGTTGACGGCAAGGCGGGCGGAAGCAACATCTTCAATCATCATTGGGAGAAGCCTGAGACGTTCGTTCAACTCGGCACGATTCCAGCCGACGAGATTAAGAAGATTACCGGCGGACTTCTGTCTCAAGAAGTCCCCGTGAAGCTCAACGGAATGATTCTCGACTACGATCAATTGCTGATTTGCGGACCGGTGTTTCCGCACGAGGTTGTGGGTTTTTCCGGCGGGAACAAATATTTCTATCCGGGAATCGGCGGCGCCGAGATTATCAATTTCACTCATTGGCTAGGCGCGGTGATTACGAGCTATCACGTGATCGGCGCGGGTTACACTCCGGTTCGCGCGGTGATTGATCGCGCCGCGGCGTTTGTGCCGCGTCCCGTGTCGTGCTTCGCGATGGTGGTGACGCACGAGGGAATCGCGGGAATTTATTTCGGCTCGCCGGCTGAGGCGTGGGATCAAGCGTCGCAACTCTCGGCCAAGAAACACGTCGTATACGTCGAGAAACCATTCCGGCGCGTGCTCGCGATCCTGCCGGAGTTGTACGATGATCTTTGGACTGGCGCAAAGGGCGCTTACAAAATGGAACCGGCCATGGCCGATGGCGGCGAAGTCGTGATCTACAGCCCGCACATCACAGAGGTCAGTTACACTCATGGCAAGTTCATCGACGAGATTGGCTATCACTGCCGCGACTATTTCATGAAGCAGTGGGACAAATTCAAGCATTACCCCGGCGGCGTGCTGGCTCATTCAACGCACGTAGTGGGCCTGGGCGAATACGACGCCACAACAGGAATCGAGAAGCTGCGGATTCGCGTGACCCTCGCTACCGGCATCCCCGAAGAGCGCTGTCGGCGCATCAATCTCGGATACATGGATCCGGCCAGTGTCCGCGTCGACGAATGGCGCGGCCGCGAGAGCGAAGGAATTTTCGTGGTCCCGCGCGCGGGCGAGATTTTGTATCGTCTGAAACAGAAAGACTCCGCGACCGCATCCTAGTATTAAACATTCTCCAACCAAGAGCGGCGTCAAATGTCCACCGGCCGACTTTCTGCTCGAATGCCGGCCCAGAGGAGAAGATTGAGTGGCAGTGAATAAATCGAATCGCCGGTTGCCAAAGTTCTGGCGCGAGGACCGGAATCTGAGTTTCTTCCTCGCGTTTTTGGTGCTGATGACGATTTTTGTTCCGATGGTCGGCCTTTCGCGCCCCGGCCGAATTGGAATCGATCTCGTCTTTGCGCTTCTGCTGCTGTCAGGCGTGCTCGCCACGATACGCAGCCGGATGCTGATGTACCTATTCATTGGACTGACCATTCTGGAATTTACGGGGGACTTGATCGTCGAATTCAATGCGATGCCGGGCCTGCTCCGGTGGGACACGGCACTGAAGGTGGTCGGCACGGCCATACTCGTGGTCATGACGCTGAAGCAGACGTTTCTTCCCGGCGACGTCAATGTGCACCGCGTGATGGGCGGCGTGGCCGCGTACCTGTTAATCGGGTTGACCTGGGCTTTCGCCTACAAGCTGCTCATGGAAAAGATCCCCGACGCGATTCACTTCCAATCGTCCTTCGGTGTTTTCTCCACAGGTGAGCCTTCTCGTTTGATTTACTTCAGCTTCGCGACTCTCACCACGCTAAGTTACGGCGACGCGTATCCGGTACATCGCATTGCTCGTTCGCTGGCCATAGGCGAAGCGCTGATTGGGCAATTGTATCCCGCGATCCTGATTGCAACTTTGGTTGGGATGGCTTTGCAAGCGCGCTTCACCGCGTCGCTCAAAGACAATGAAGATAAGAAGTAGACGTTGCGATGGCGAGTGCTGCTCACTCCGCGGTCTGGAAACTGTTCCCGCGCACTATGGCCTTGAGTAAATGCGGCGAAGTTTTGAACCATCCGATGCGAGGACTATGAATTCGCGGACACACTGTGCCGAGCGTGACACGCTTACCAGGTGCTGTAGGGAGTGTTCTCGAACGGCGAAAGCATATCGGAGCTGGAGTGAACATCGGTGATGCCGGTGCCGGATTGGTCGGGGCTCATGGCTACGTTTTCGTAATCGACGTGCCAATCGGTTTCCTTGGTGAAAGGATCTTTAGGAACTTCGCGCATGTAGCCGGCGCTAACCAAATCGTCGAGCGATTGCGGCGCGACGAGCTTGTCGAGCGAATATTGCTCAATGGCGTGGCGCATCACGAACAGGTCTTGCTTCAGAGCGGCTTCCTTCGCGCGCGTGACGGAGCGCTCGTAGCGTCCGCCGGCCATCGCGACAAGAATCAGGATGATCGTGATGACGATCATCAACTCGATCAGCGTGAATCCCTGAGCGCCGCGCCGGGAACTAAGCGCCGATCGGTCGCGTAACGATTTGAGAGTGCGCATCAATATTTTCCGATCAAATTACATGTCCCGATCGAATTACCAATCGGAGTATTTGCCGCCGTCGAGCGCGGTGCCGGTCGACAGCGAGTACACATCAAAAACGTCCTGGCCGCCCCATGCGCCTGAATCCGGATCATCTTGCACCGCGCGCAGCCCCCATTCCGCTTTGCCGGTCATTGGATCAACCGGAATCCGCCGCAGAAAGCGGACGTGCATGGTGACCGACGCGGATGCGCCATTCGATTGATCCGACGCAGTTGGCAGCATGCCCGTCGCGGGCGCGCCGGTGAACGATTGGCCCGGGCCAGAAGGCGAAGTCGTGTTGCCCGCGGTGGTATTTCCCATAGCGGTTGCGCCCGCGGGAGTTCCCGTGGTCGTGATGTCCACGCCTTGCACTAAAGTCTCAAGGTCCGGAGGATAGCCGTCGGTTGAGGCATCGACTTGGAAGAGGTTCTTATCCGCGGCGTCTTTGTAATGGTCGATGGAGTTGCGCATTTCACGCAGGTCGATGCGAAGTTCGGCTTCTTGCTGGCGTTTGGCGGTGACGCGCGCGATCGGCAGCGCAGCCGAAGCAAGAATCAGAAGAATCGCACAGACCATCACGAGCTCAAGCAGCGTCATGCCGAGGTTTGAACGCAGGGCTCGCTTACAAACTGCGGACAACATAGCCGGTTCCTTCGAGCCGTTGCTCATTTCACCACAATCGTGCTTTCTCCGGTGACAAGCGGAATCGCGTGCTGCTGCGAATCGCGCGCGTTCGTTTGCACGATGGAGAGATTCGTTTGGCCGGGCGCGATGGCGCGAACCTGTATGCCGAAAAGCGTGCCCGTGCCACTCACGCCCGGCGCCTTGGTGCGCGTGGCGGAGATCACCGCCTGGCCGCGATCTTTATCGACTCGCGTAACCAGCGCGATTTCCTGCGTGCCGCCCGAGAGGAAACCTCCCTGGCTTGCCGCTTCCACCGAGATCACCTTCGGATCGTATTGCAATAAGAGCGGAATCGAATAGAGATCCTGCACGTTGTCCGCGACGACGGAAATCGTGGTGGTTTCGCCTGGCTTCAGCGACACATTCGCGGGATCGAAGCGAATGCGGGCACCTTGCGTGGGCTGCATCGGCGGAGCGGCCCCGGCGTTCATGTTTGGCGCGGACATCGGCGGCGCGGACATCGCGGGAGCCGATGCCATCGGCGCGGGCGTCGCCGTGGACGGCACGCTCGCTATGCCGTTCGTGGTTCCAGGTACGGGTGGCATCGCGGTGGCAGAGGGCGTCGCCGTGTCATTGACCATCAACACGGAGGGATTGCTCTCCGTGCCGGAGTAGAACGATTTCAAGCTTTCGGGGGTAATGTCCGGCAGCCGGACAATGTGCGGCGTCAGGACAATCAGGAGTTCGTCGTCGTTGTTCTGCGCCTGATTGTCGGCGACGAAATAGCGCAGAATCGGAATCTTTGCGAGCCCTGGCCATCCGGTGACCGTGCTCGTCTGTTGTTGAGTTATCAGTCCGCCCAGAACGCTTACTTCGCCGTCGGTCAGCCGGACCTCCTGTTCGCTCTTATCTTCGCCGATTTCCGGCTCGTTGATTCCGCCAATCGAGATGGTGTTCACAACGGACGAAACGTCCACCGACATTTTCAATGTGACGGAATCGTCGGGATGGATGCGCGGCGTAATGTCCAGCGCAACGCCGACTTCCTCATACTGGAATTGCGTGTTGACCAGCGGGCTGACGACGCTGGCAGCGGATGTTCCCACGCCCGCCTGGAAACTCCCCGTGGCCACGGGAACTTTGTCTCCGACGTTCAGCTTGGCCTGTTGCCCGTCCACCATGCGAATCTCCGGATTTTGTATCGTGCGTGTGGTGGCGTCGGTAAGCAGGGCATTGGCCGCGGCGCTCGGCAGCGTAATGCTGTATTGAGAGCGCAACTGCAATTTCTGATTCAGCCCCAGCGTGGCTTGCACGGTGGACGGCGTAGTTCCCGATGACGACGACGATGAGGACGTTGATGTCGCCGCATTGGGTGCCAGCGTGATGTTTGTTCCGGGAGTGATGCCGAGGTCGCGCATGCGGTCGCGGTTGGCGACCAACACGGAGACCTCGACGATCACTTCAGGTCTCGCGCGATCCACATCGTCGATAATTTTCCCCGCGAGCATCACCTTGTCCGGTGTGTCTCGAATGATGATTGCATTCATCGAATTCACTTGCTGTATGCGGTGCAAATCGAGCAGCGCGCGCAAGCTGGTCACCAGGTCGGCAAGGTCCTGCGGCTGGATCGAATTCTTGATGTAAAACGTCTGCACGATCTCGTCTTCAAAGTCGCGCCGCTTCTGCGTTTGATCGATGGTCACGAAAATCACGTTGCTGGTCAGCGGCTTCCAGAATGCTTTGCTTTCCTGCGCCACGATGAACAGCGCTTGCTCGAGCGTCACGTTGTCGAAATCGACCGTGATCCGGCGCGATGTGAAATCGGGGTCGAACACCACGGTCAGTCCGGCGAGTTTCGCGATCGTCTCAAACACGGTTTTCGAGTCGTTCGCCATTTTCAGATTGATCGGCGCGGTCGAAAGTGGCCTGAGTTCCGGCGGCCCGGTTTCGAGATGGTTTTCGGCGGGACTCGCCTCGGACGCGGCGCCGGGCGCAGTGGCTGCCGCGGCGGTGCGCGCGGCTATCAGCGCCAGCGTGTTCTGTACTTCCTGATCGGCGGCCGGGTTGGAAGGGTCGATCTCGCCGGCCTTGCGGAACTCGGCGACGGCCATCTCCAAGTCGCCCTTTTCTCGAAGCCTTTGGCCTTGGTCGATGTGCGCCTGCGCGGCCTCAAATCGCATCCGGTCGGCGTGGAGCTTGTACTCAGGGTTTTGCGGATCGTTCTTCAGGGCGCGATTATAGGCGGCCAGGGCGGTCTCATAATCCTGGACAGCCTCGGCCTTTTTTCCCTGGTTGAAATCCGAACTACCCTTGGAGCATCCTCCGAGCAACAAAAGGATGCCGCCGAAGGCCATGGCGGTCAGGGTGCTACGCTGCATTTACGCTCCGGTCCGGGGTTGGGGCTAAATTCGATTGAGTTTAGCACTCGGTCCAAACGCTCACAAGACACTCACAACGCGATGTCTTGCTTCTAGTTACTAGCGGCGGCTATGATAGTTGACCGTGAGCAAAACGGTCACTCAAACCAAGAGAACAGTAAGGCCAACTAAGAAAGATGGAGGGCCGGGCGAAAAGGTTGTCGCACAAAATCGCGCCGCTTCCTACAATTATCACTTGCTTGAGAAAATGGAAGCGGGAATGGTGCTCCGCGGCACCGAGGTTAAGTCGCTGCGCGATGGCAAGGCCATGATCCGCGACGCCTATGCCACGGTGCGTGGAAACGCCATTTGGCTCCTTAACTGCCACATTCCAGAGTACTTGGCAGGCGGCCCGTTTAACCATGAGCCTCTCCGTGCGCGCAAACTGCTGCTGAATAAAGGTGAAATTGAAAAGCTCGCGGGCAAGACCGATCAGAAGGGTCTGACGATTGTCCCCTTGCGAATTTATTTCAAGGCGGGCATCGCCAAGTGCGAATTGGCGCTCGCCAAAGGCAAAAAACAGTGGGATCGCCGCCAGACCGAAAAAGATAAAGAGGCGCGACGAGAAACCGAAGACGCATTGCATCGCTATCGCCGGCGCTGAATCGCAAATAATCTTGAAGTGTTGCAAAAATGAAAGGGAGAAGCATGGAAATCACTTTGGCAACTGGGGCCGCGGCGCAAATCGACGCGGGCGCCCTGATCACGTACGCGTTTGAACAGGAAAAGCCCGTGGAGGGCGCGCTGGCGGAGCTTGATAAGGCCATTGGCGGCGCTCTCGGACGCCTGGCGGAAGGCCACGAACTCACAGGCAAGCTGCTCGAAATGACCTTGTTGCATTATCCCCAGGGAAT
>JBAQYV010000136.1:0-17955 GCA_049790315.1 Candidatus Acidiferrales bacterium
TTCACGGCCGCGCGAACGAAGCGCGATTCCACGTGCGCGGATTCAATGACGAGGGTACGACCACCACGCCATTCGATATGGTTGTGCTCAACAAGATGAGCCGCTTCCATCTGTGCATCGATGCGCTGAAGCATGTGCCGCGATTGCGCTCGCAGGCATCCGACGCAATCGACATGTTCAACCGCAAATTGTACGAACATCACGAATATATCCGGCAACACTTTGAAGATCTGCCGGAAATTCGCAGTTGGAGCTGGACGAAAGATTTCAGCGAGCCCGCCGCTCCTCCGCCTTTGGCGAAAGGACAACCTCGCGGCCAGCTATTTTCCGACGCCTAACGCGCGTTTGTCGGCGCTGGCGCCGTTCCTAATCTTTTTTTCCGCTGGCGGCATTTTCTGACTTTCGATGAGCCTCTTGTGATAGCTGATAAGCCTTCGCCGCGTGCTCCATCGCCTGCCGGGAATACTCGTGCCCCGTTTTGTGATCTTCTTTCCCGTGGTGCGCTGCGGCAACGCGGTGTGCATGCGCGGCGAGGTCGTGGTACTCAGCCGCTCTCTCGTGTGAATCCTTTGGCATTTTCTGTCCCCCTGAATGCCTGGCGTGGCGCTGCCTCCGTGAATCGAGATATTTTCGCCCGCATCTCATGTTAGCTCACATTTCGGGTTTGCAACCACCGGCAAACCTTTCGGCACCGGTTTTCATCTGTATCCACAGGCATCCGGGCACGCTATGATCATCACATCCAAACGCCACAGCGCGGCTCCCAGCTAACGCCAATATTCGCCGTGCAGCAAGAAACGCCGCGTTCGACGCAGCTTCCGATGGCGGTGTGTGCTGATCGAGGTGGAGTCGAGTGACAAGATGAAGCGCAAAGTCCAACGCGAACTGCTCGATGAATTGCCGGCTGACGATCGCGGTGCGATCGGAGCGCGCCGCGATTTACGCGTGGTGAACGCTCTAATGGGCACCGCTCCCATTATGGTTCGCGCGCTCAACGGCACGTTCACCGGACGAACTCCACAAACCATTGTCGAGTTGGGTGCTGGTGATGGCACTTCCCTTCTGCGCCTGGCGAAGAGTACGCCTCGGCGTGCGACGCCGGTGCGCGCGACACTGGTGGATCGCCAGGAATTGCTGAGCGCGGAAACAAAGCAAGAGTTTGCGGCACTATCGTGGCACGTCGAATCACGCACCATGGACGTGTTCGATTGGCTTGAACGCCCGAACGCACAGCCGAGCGACTTAACGATCGCAAGTTTGTTTCTGCACCATTTCGCGGAAAACGACCTCAGGAGACTCCTCGGGCACGCGGCCCGCCAAACCGGCCTATTCCTGGCGTGTGAACCGAAGCGCGCCGGTTTCCCGCTTTTCGCATCCACGTTGCTGGGTTTGATCGGTTGCAACGGCGTTACGCGGCACGACGCCAAGGTCAGCGTGCGGGCAGGCTTCGCACAGAATGAACTTTCAGCGTTGTGGCCCGAAGATGAGGATTGGAAGTTGACGGAGCGCCCGGCTGGACTCTTCAGCCATTGCTTTGCGGCGCGGCGTGCCGGTGAGCGAGGCGCCGATGGCGAATGTGATCTTTGACGCGCTGATCATCGGCGGCGGCCCGGGCGGAGCGACGTCGGCGCTGCTTCTCGCGAAGGCTGGCTGGTCGGTTGCCATCGTCGAGCAGGCGAGTTTTCCTCGCGGCAAAGTCTGCGGAGAATTTCTTTCGGCTACCAACTTGCCCCTACTGCGCCACTTGGGTGTGGCCGAATCGTTTCTACAGTTGGCGGGCCCAAGCGTGCGCCGTGTCGGCCTCTTCTCCGGCGATCATGTCGTCACCGCCGACATGCCCCGTTTTCCCGCCGCCGCGGACCTCGCTGAGAGAGCAGACAACGCCATGGGTGACGGATGGGGCCGAGCGCTTGGACGCGAGTATCTAGACACACTGTTGCTTGAGCGCGCCGCCGCTGCGGGCGCCAAGGTCTGTCAACCTTGGTCGGCCGTGGATCTCACGAAAATTCAAAGTGATGGCCACTCGGAAAATGGCTACATCTGCCGAGCCGTCAGCAAGCAAAGCGGAGAATCCATGGACTTGCGCGCGCGAATCGTGATCGCCGCTCACGGCTCGTGGCATCCTGGCCCCTTGCCCACGCAGCCGCCGCGGCCTGCGCCGCAGCCATCGGAACTATTTGGTTTCAAGGCGCATTTTCTGGACACTCATTTGCCGCCGGGCCTGATGCCGCTCATGGCGTTTCCCGGCGGATACGCGGGGATGGTCCATAGCGATCACGGGCGCGTCAGCCTGTCGTGCTGCATCCGCCGCGACGGGTTGGAACACGCGCGGCGAGACGCCGGCGCGGTTAAAGCCGGCGAGGCCGTATTGGGACACATCACAAAATATAATCGCGGTGCGCGCGAAGCTCTCGCCGGCGCACACCTTGAAGCAGACTGGTTCTCGGCCGGCCCGATTCGGCCTGGCGTGCGACGCTGCGGATTCGATGGAATTTTCCTGGTTGGCAATGCCGCCGGCGAAGCCCATCCGGTAGTTGCCGAAGGAATTGGCATGGCGATGCAGTCGGCGCGATTGCTCTGCGAGTCTCTCATCGCGGAATCGGCCCGCGCCGTGGCGAGCGGTGAGCCAGCCAACACTCTTTCGACCGCCGCAACCGAAAAAGTGCGGCACAGCTACGCCGCTGCCTGGCGCCGAACGCTCGCGCCTCGCATCTACGCCGCGGCGCTGATCGCTCACTGGGCCATGAGGCCCACCGCAGTCGCCTGCTCGGTGCCGCTTCTCCATATATTCCCCGGCGTCCTGACGGCGGGCGCCCGCTTCAGCGGCAAGGCCACGTCCAGGACAAGCGCGCAGATAGCGGCGTCATCATTGACGTCGTAAAGATCGGTCAACTTAGCTGATGCGCAGCACTTCGCGCCGTGTCCTCCGAAAAACCTCCGGGCCACCAGAATCATACCGTGCGCCGATGGCGAAGCCCAGACTCGAGCGTTCAGCAGAACCGTGCCAAACAGGACAGTCACCGGCAGCAACACGCCCTACCATGAAAACCGTATTGTGAAATGCGACCGGCGCATCTACGCTGGATTCGGAAACTAAAAGCCGGACCTCTTTTTGTTATTACTATACCTTCCTGATCGTCACCCGTCCGACACCGAGCGACGAAGGTCCGAAGGAGATTCAAGGACATGAACACCTACGAAATTCCCGATAGCGTCTCGACGCTGCGTTGGCAAGCGAAGAGCCGTATCGGCGTGCTGGCGTTGGCCCTTTTATTCGCCGCATGGCCTGCGAGCTTGTGTGCGCAACAAAATGCGCCGCCTCAAAACGCCCAGCCGCCCGCTCAGGCCGCCCCGCCATACGCGCAGCAGGCGCCCGAGCAACTTCAGCAATTGGTCGCGCCGATTGCGCTATACCCGGATTCGCTCGTAGCCCAGATTCTGGCGGCCTCTACCTTTCCTGAGCAAGTCGTCGAGGCCGACAGATGGGTGCAAGCCAATCCGAATTTGACTGGCGACGCGCTGGCTCAAGCCGTGAACCAGCAGCCGTGGGACCCAAGCGTAAAGGCGCTGACGGCGTTTCCGGCCGTCCTGGGAAATATGGACAAGAATCTCTCCTGGACCTCGTCCCTAGGCGATGCCTACTACAACCAACAACAGGACGTCATGAATGCCGTGCAAACGATGCGTCAGCGGGCGCAGCAAGCCGGCGACCTCAAGTCCACTCCGCAGCAAAACGTGTCGACCCAGGACGGAGACATTGATATAGCGCCTACTAACCCAGAGGTTGTTTATGTCCCCGCATACGATCCGTGGGATGTTTACGGCTATCCGATAGAGGCGTGGCCGGGTTGGTATCCGTACCCCGGAATATGGTTTGGCGGCCCGTACCTCTCGTTCGGTCTCGGCTTCAACGTGGGCTTCTTCGGCGGTTTCGGATGGGGTTGGGGAAATTGGGGGTTCAATTGGCGTGGCGGCTATGCGATGTATAACCATGGCCGGTATTACTCAGGCAGCCGTACCTTTTATAACCGCAACAACTTCTATGCGCGCGGAGGCGGAGCCGCGCGTGGCGGAACTGTGCGCGGTGGGGCCGTGCGTGGTGGAGCTACCGGTAGCCGGGCAGGCGCAGCGGCAGGAGCCAGGGCCGGAGCTGTCAATGGAAATGCGCGGGCTGCCCGAGGATACGCCCCGGCGCGCGGTCAGACCGGCGTCCGTTCCGGCGCCTTCAGCGGCTATGGCCAGGGTGGGCAGGCGCGGAGTTATTCATCACGCGGCTCGTCAAGCTTAGGCGGATCTCGTGGCGGCGGAGGAGCTTCTCGCGGCGGTGGCGGGCACGGAGGCGGCGGTGGGCACGGCGGCAGACACTAGCGCTTTGTCGTGGATGTTTCGATCATAAGAGCCAGAAAATGGAGAGAACTGATATGCGCAGAACGAAGCTGAATTTCCTGAATTTTGATTGGGCCAATCTTCCCAAGCTAGCCGCGGTCGCCATCCTGTTGGCGGGGCCCCTAGCCACGCGCTCGCTCGCACAGGACCCCGGCCAGAAAACATTTGCGTCGCCGGCGGATGCGACCACCGCCCTCGTCACTGCGGTGCAAAGCAACGACGCGCAAGCGATCCTCGCGATCCTTGGGCCGGATGCAAAGCAAATCGTGTCGTCGGGAGACGACACTGAGGACACCAACAGCCGCGTCAATTTCGTCGCAAAATATCAGGAAATGCATCGCCTCGTGAAGGAGCCCGACGGAACCGTCACGTTATACATTGGCGCCGAGAATTGGCCCACGCCAATCCCGCTCGTCAATGCGAACAACTCCTGGTATTTCGACACGGAATCCGGCAAAAAGGAAATTTTGTACCGGCGAGTTGGCGAGAACGAAATCTCGACGATCGACGTTTGCCGCCAGCTCGCGGCCGCGGAAAATGAATATCATTCCAGTCAGCAAGGCGAGTACGCCCCGAAAATCATTAGCGATGACGGTCAGCACAACGGTCTTTATTGGAAAGTGGCCGATGGCGGCCAGGAGAGTCCCATCGGGCCGCTGGTCGCGGGGGCTGTTGCCGAAGGTTACACGAAAGACCAAAACGGCGCCCCGACTCCGTACCACGGATACTATTTCCACGCGTTAACGCGCCAGGGGAAACACGCACAAGGCGGTTCGAAGGACTACATTGTCGATGGCAAAATGACCGCCGGTTTCGCCTTCGTTGCCTATCCAGCGGAGTACAGATCTTCCGGCGTGATGACATTCATTGTTGGTCCGGACGGAGTCGTATACCAAAAGGATCTCGGCCCCGACACAGTTACTATCGCCAGGAACCTGAAAGAATATAATCCCGACTCCAGTTGGCAAAGCGCTCAGGACCCGCAGGAGCAGACCACCGACAGCCAGAACTCGCAATAAGTGTCGGAGGCTGTAACGCCCAAATTCGTATTTCGCGGTTCAGTCGCAGGTTGAGTTGTCGGAGAAGGTGCCGCTTCCAAGCATCGAATTCAGAAATCTGCTGCAGTTTGATATTTTTGCCAGGGCCGGATCATTCTGCAGCGCGTTCGGATCCATCGTCTTATCGCCATTCAGAGCCTGGCGTTGCGCGACCACGCTGCTGGCCCAGTTCTCCACATTCCCGAACTCATTATTGAGCAACCGAAGCGCTTCGCGATCCGCACTGGTTGACGCCGCCACCGACGCCTGCGCCAGACTCGATTCGACGCGGTCATGATCGTTCTGCGCCCGCGTCACGTCAGCCGCCAATCCGTAGGTCACCATCGTGGCCACGGCGCCCGTCCACTCTTTCATTTGCGCCACCGTTGTAATCGCCGCGCTTGCAAAGTTTCTTGAGAGATTCAGCGTCGCCGGCGGTGAAGTGCTGGAGGACACACTTCCGTTCGCGTTCGGTATCGTCAGCACAATTTGCGTCGGGCTGATCGAAACCGATCCATTCGTAAGCTGAGCCAGAGTATCTATGTCGACGTAAGACCGTCCGCCAACCTGCACGATCGCCGCGTTCGTGACTCTCCCGTTCACCACCAATTGTTTCGGTGCCGGCGCAGGTGCCGGCGCCTGCGCAAGCAGCACACCCGCAAGCGATAGAGCGGCCCCCGCAATCGCGGCTCGTTGAACGGTACGCTGTCTATTCATCGCGAACCTGACATTTCGCCTCGCAGTAAAGCTCCGAAGCGCGGCATCAAAAAAGAATACAGTTCAAAACTATCATAAAGATGGCCGCCAACAGTGTCCATACGGTCTAGACCGTATCGCAATAGGCAGCCCAAATGAACACCAGTCCCGCGGCGCCGCCAGCGCTCATCGCGCGCCGCCGCTCCTATCCACGCTGCCAGGCGTGAACTCGATCGCACCCTCATCCCGCAACCGCTCCAGATATTCGAGCATGTCCTGCTGTACTTTCTGAGCATCGGCCTTGGAGTAGAGTTTCTGCAACGCGGCGACAATCTCCCGAACCGTGTGCTTACCGTCGCATCGCGTGATCATCTCGAGGCTCGGCCCGCTCACACGCAGCGTGCGCCCCGGCATCACCAGTTCGCGCTGCGCCCGACCGTTGTCGTTGAGCCTGCACCCCGTAGCCAACCGTGGCCTGCTATTCAATTCAGGCGTAGTCACAATTCCCTCGCTCAAAAACCTTCGCAGTCTTGGTCAGCCTGCAAATTTCGTCCCATCCAATAAGGGCGCTATTTTGTCCTGACACCGATCTTGAACCGCGGCACTGAGCAGTTGGTTACCTCACGATTTCAGTATGTTCTTGGAATTTAGATCGCTCAATTGGAATAATTCGGCGCACACGCGTCAACGTCCGGCCGCGCGCGCCCTGCTCGACCTGCGCAATCGCAGTTTTCGGTAAGAACCGGCGCTGCAAGTGTGTTCTAATCACTGGGAAAATGCCCCAAGATGCTAAACCTCTAGCAGGACGCGAGCTTCTGTCGAAAACAATGGAGATTCCGTGAGCACTCACCTATTCGGACTGTTCCTGACGGGCATGTTTGCATTCGCTCAAGTTGCGGGAGGCGGCAGCGCGGAAGTCTGGAAATTCGATCAGACCTCCACCATTGGCAACCACCCCACCAAGGTGCTTGGGCACCCTCAGGTGATCGAGACGTCCTTCGGCAAGGCCCTGCAGTTCAATGGAGTCGATGACGCGCTATTCGTCAGCGATCATCCCCTTGCAGGCGCCGAGACATGGACGTGGGAAGTAATTTTTCGGCCGGATGCGGATGGCGCCCCGGAGCAACGATTCTTCCATTTGTCGGTGCTAGATCCTGCCACGGGCAAGGACACAGATGACCGGATGCTCTTTGAAACTCGCATCAAGCAAGGCGGATGGTGCCTCGATAGCTTTGCGGCGTCCGGCGTGCAATCGAAAGCGCTGCTGGATTGCGGGAAATTGCATCCTCTCGGCAAATGGTATCGAGTCACCGCCGTCTACGACGGTCACACGCTCAAGAATTATGTTGGCGATGAGTTGCAAGGGGAAGGCGAAGTGCAGCTGGCCCCTCAAGGACCGGGCCATTCGTCCGTAGGCGTCCGAATAAATCTGAAAGACTATTTCAAGGGGGCGATTTTTGAGGCGCGATTTACGCGGCGGGCGCTGCCCGTGGAGGAATTTCTAAAAATGCCGAGCGGCGCCAATCAGTGAGCAGAAGCTGGGGGGTCAAACGCCCTTCTCTTCCCCGCCCGTTCCTGATTTAAGTTTGCAGACCATGGTTGAAGAGCCGGCCGAACCGTTTTATGATGAGCCTATCGAGGATGCTCTCGAGAAGGAGGTGATCCCTGAGGTACACGACAAATTGAATCATCTGTAAGGGAGGCGCGTGTGATTCTGCCATGTGCCTCTCTTTTTTTGGTGAAACGGTAGAAACCCGGCAAACGTTGCCGAGCGCAGAATGCCCAGCTCGGAAACTGATCGTTACTCGCAGATTCCGTTAAAAAAGCCCTCCGAATAGAAGCAGCGCAATCCATTATGCTTCGCGATGGGACTTGGCGGGCGCCTTGGCGTAATACAGCGCCCACAAAATCAGCGGAATTTGCAACGGAAGGCGCAGCCATTGCACCCACGATTCGCCGATGATCCCAGGGAACGAAACGTGAGCCACCGCCATGTAAACGTTCGCGGGAAACACAGCCACGAGCAAGGCCGCCAATCCGTAGCCTGCCACACGCCGGAATTTCCCTACCAGAAGCCCCACGCCTCCCGCAATTTCAGCCGCGCCACTCGCCCCTAGAAGCGCCTTTGGCCAGGGCAGAAACGGGGGAATAATTCTCAGATACGGTTCGGGAACAAAGAAATGTAAGAATCCGCTTGCGATGAAAATGCCCGCAAAAAGCACAAGCCCAATGACGAATCCAGCCGTTTTTCTGCCCGAATAATCTCCCACAAACATACAGCCATTTTAGCAGCAGTGATCTTTCAAGGAGCCTGAAAGAGCCTTCATCGCCGCCATTCCATTGGCGTTCCGATTTACGATTCGGATTTAACCGCGTGGCACAGCGCGAATTTCACCGCGTGCTCGCCGCCCGTTGCGCGTCCCTAAAGCCTCGGAAGCCGCGTCAGGCGGTACGGCCGCGACTATTTCTTTCCTCCATCCTTTTTTGCACCTTTTGCTCCGCCTTTCGGGTGCGCATCCGTTTTGTTGTTGTGCTTGTCGCGGTTAACCTGCCGGCTCTCCGCATTCTGCTGGTGCTCGATCTGATTGTGCTCTCCCGGCGTCAGATGACCGCCATTCGCCGCACGATCGTTGTGCGCCTCATCGTGAATTCCGGTTTCGTTCTTTTCGATATGCGAAGTTTCACCCGGCGTCAGTTGCCCGGAATGAACTCCCTGATTGATGCGATTCTGCTGGCGATCCTGGCGCGCATTCACGCCCATGCCCTCCGGGTGCGCCGGAGTTCCGTGGTTCACCGACGCATAATTCCCGCGGTCCACGCGAGCGGATTGCCGCTGCGAGATCTGATCCTGAGTGCGCCCAAAATGCTGTTCGTTCATCGCGGCGCGTTCTCCGGCAGTCGGCATCGCATGAACGCCGCCCTCGCCGTTAAAACTATAGTGGTTGTTGATCGTCGTGTTGTTGATGAACGTGCGGTCCTCGTACACGCCATGGAAGCCCGCGCCCACGTGCCACGCCGCTGTGTTGTACATGAACGCGCCGCCTGCCCAGCGTCCGCCCCAGAAACCCACGCCGCCGTACCCGAATCCGTAATTAATTCCACCGTAGAATCCGACGTGCGGTCCCCAGTAGCCCTCGTGCCAGCCATAAAACCCGCCCGCGAATCCCCAATATCCCGGCGTCCAAAGAACGCCCACACGCGGCGGCGCAACCCACACGCCCGGAATCCAGTAGTAGCCCATGGCTGCCCCGTAGCCCCAGTAGCCCGGCGTCCAAAGATATCCCTCGGTCGGGCAAGGCGGTTGGTCATACACCGGCAGCGCCGGCGGCGCCGCGGTTATCCGAACGCCAACCGCAACCTGCGCGTGCGACGCAACAGGTATAGCGAACATCACGGCAACGAATAAGGCAAAGCAGACAATATGACGAGCCCTCAGCAAACTTCGCATGTATGAATTCCTCCGTTTTCGCCTGCGTCCCACCGCACCCAATCCGGCCGGCCGGGACTCGCGCTAATGCCGTCGAGCATCATACTAATCCAACCCATTAGCGAACAAAAAGTAGCGCCGCCAGCCCTTTGTCGCACTCGTTAAGCCTCCACCGCGCAGGCGGTTATTTCAGGCGCGCCGCCAGCGAATCCCAGCCCACCGGCTTCCGGCCGCAACGAGTTATATTAGGCAATGCGGATGCGATGAAGCCATTGATCTTTGTTCTGTGCGTTGCATTTGCGCTTGCCACGCGCGCCCTTTGGTGCGGAGCAAGGCCCGGTTCTGTCTGTGGCACAGCCGGCGATCTTAGAGCGTGATCCCAAACGAGAGGTGAAAAGATGAAGACTCGACCAAAGCCAGCAGGCCAGGCGGCCTCCAAACGAATCAGCGAAAGAATTGCCAAGTTGGGTGACTGGAGAGGCGACGCGCTGGCAAAAATGCGCGCCCTCATCAAGCAGGCCGACCCTGACGTTCTGGAAGAATGGAAGTGGAGGGGCACTCCGGTTTGGTCGCACGACGGCATCATCTGCACTGGCGAATCCTACAAGAATGTCGTGAAGCTCACCTTCGCCAAGGGCGCGTCCTTGAAAGATCCCGCCCGCCTCTTCAACTCAAGTCTCGAAGGAAACACACGCCGCGCGATCGACATTCACGAAGGAGAAAAAGTCGACGAGTCCGCCTTCAAGGTGCTCATCCGCGCGGCCGTCGCTCTCAATGCTTCCGGCGGAAAACAATCCACGAAACCCAAGGAGCGTCAGAATGTTGGCGGCCGGGTGCCCCATCCTTAGTGCAGCGAAGAGTGGGCCATTCCAGCGTGCGCATCACCGAGAAGCACTACTCGCCCTGGGTGCGCGAGCGCCAGGAGCAAGCCGAAGCCGACATCAGGCGCGCATGGTCGCGCGATCCGCTCGTGCTCATGGAGAATTCCGCGCAGCCGTCTGGCGAGACGAACCACACGCAGGACACACGCGGAAATGGAGGGCGCGTTATGTAGATGAAAACTTTACGCTTGTGTTGGTAGGGGCGGTGGGGATCGAAATTGCAGTCAATCTCATAAGTCCCGTTGATTCTGTTGCCCTTGTCTCCGCAACACCCCGAAAATGCACCTAAAAGGCATGGTTTTGTGGTCAAGATGTGGTCAAGCTCGCAAGGTCCGCTACCCGCTTTCGGAGGGGTAGCGGACTAGTTTTCGTTGGTATCAGGGCTGCTTCAGCAAGTTCCACTGACCATCTTGGTATCCGTAAGTGGACGTGAGGGACTCGCTCGGTAAAAGACTAAAATTCGAATCCTTTTCGGCTTCGTCTTTAGTAGCGTGGTCCGCTGTGGACCAAGAAATTTCGGTGTAAGTCAAAATTCCTGTGTACGGAGTGACAAGCGAATCGGTCTGCTTAACGTCGAAATTGTCGGCTGAAACGCTTGCAATGTAAGCGTTCATCCATACGATACAGCTATCGCCTCCGCACGGCTTTCCCGCAGAGTTGAGATACTCCCCCCCAGATTCGTCAACCCATGCCCAGTGACACATACCAGTATGAAAAGCAGTACAGGGCGTGCCGTCTTTATGCAGCATCTTTTTCTTCGCGTTGAGTGGGGGGGTGTCGATAGAATTCACCTTCGCGTGTTCCGGCCCTGCTGCTGAATTCTCGCTGTTCACAAAATCCTGTATTTTCTGTTTGAAGGAATCAACGATTGCGGTTTTGTCAGGCGGCTTATCCTGAGCTGCGAGGGAGAAAGTAATAAGAAGAGCAGTAAAAAGTGCGCGTATTGCGAACTTCATGTAAGCACCCAGCGGCGAATTCTACCACGCATCCGTTCTGCCTTACCGTTTCCCGAGCACCATCTCTAATATGGTTTCCTGAATACCCTCATAGTCGGCCTGGAACTTGGGACCGTCCTGCCTCAGACGGTAATCCGTATTCGCCTGGACCCAACGCTCTCGCAACTTATGTTGTTTCACGTCTTTCGCGACGAAAATCCGATCTTGGAGCACTCTGAGCGATTCGTTATAGGTGTCATTTGCCAGTTCGCGTTCCGCCGCGAATTGTGTAGAAAGATTCGCCTCAAGGCTGTGCTGGGCTGAAAACAAGTGATGGATCGTTAGAGTAAAGATTCGAAGCAGTTCACGACTTTCGGACGCGCGATTGTCATCCAGCCACTTTCTACGATCCCACGATCTCGCGAGTAGCGCACCGATCACAACGCCAACCAGCGGCCCGGTCACGTTCCAGGTGTGTTCAAGACCGCCGCCAATTGTTTTCCATGTCTCGGGTTGAATCATCGCGCCGGAATTCTACGACTAAAGCAAATTCCCATAAAGGGGAATCAGGCGTGGGCGCTGCGAGAATGGTTTCCTATTCTTCTCGGATGATCGGCGTGAGCTTGGCCTTCCATTTAGCGATGGGGACCTCGGCGCGTATCGTCGTGCCAAAATGAGCGCGGGCCTTTATTGCGAGCACATCCAATGCCGCTAGCAGCTTCTCATCGGGCTTATTCTTGCTTTTCTCGTAAGCCTCCCACGCGTTCAACAGTCTCGATAGCTCTGGCAGCGCCATTATCATTTCCACGGAACCCCCATCCTCGAATACAAAACCCGTAACGGTCCCAAAGCTATTTAGCTGAATCACTTTGCTTCTTACAGGTCGGCTCATTAGCGATCCTCCGATGAAGTTCGCAATTCCGGCATTTTGCCTCACTATTCGCGAATTAGCACGCAACCCTGAGCGCATTCGTGAAAAGGAGCACGTCTTATCGCGCTCTTGCACGCGCATCCAAGTCATTCATCATTTTGGCGAACAAAATTCGCTCCTTGATACGCTCCCAACGGGTACGAATCTCGGCATCGGAAAGCTCATCTTGTTGGCTGTGCAATAGGTTTCCCAGCTTTCTTCCCGAATGAAGCTTGTCCAGCTTTCGGCCAATGATGCGCCTGCGGTGAGCCGTGAACCAAAGGAAATGCACATGGATTAGATTTCCTTCATCTGTCAAAATGAATGGCCCCATGCCAAGCGATGCAGGTCGCTGCGGTTGTGTGAACGCAAGTCTCGTGTTCGCGCGAAGGCCGTCCCAGACAAGCGCATACTCCTCCCATCTGTCGAGCCTATCTAACATTTCCAAGATCGCTAAGTAGAGCTGTATCAGATGGTCTTCATACTCCTCTTCGGTGAGACTATCATGGTGATTTTCGGAGAAAGTCAGTAGCCGCAAGCAGGCTTCTAATCCAGATTCGTATGCCCGCGTGCCAACGATGGTTGCGAGAAAGTATCCCCAACTCGGCTCCGCCATGAGAATTCGGTAGCGCCGCAAATCCAATCTAACTCTGAGTGCGTCAGGAATTCTGCCGGGCATAGCTAGGACCGTAGAGATACGAATCCAAAGTTGAAAGGCTGTACACTACACCAGATTCCGCGAGCGTTCTATCGGGAAGCGGAGATGCTAGTCTACCGTGCACGGGACATATCCGAAGAGATTGGACGGGACCATCCGTGGACCCATTCTGTCCAAAATCCAGAATGGAGATATTACGATTTCAGACTCCAACCAGAATTAATTCCGCTGGTGTTGGAAGATTTCAAGGAACTATCGAATCAGCCAGCCGTCCAGCGGTTCTATCGGCTTCTCGAATGGATGAACGGACCAAACTCTTGCCTGGAATCAAGCGACTGCGGACTACTCATTCCCGAAGACAACCCTGATATCCAGTTCTCGAACCGCCGACGCATCCTGGCCCGTCTCATGGTGTTGTTTCGTCGCGAAGATATCAACCACCACGAGAAATACTCTAACTGGTTGCTCGGTTGCTTCGCATTCCACGTAAATCGCAATGAACCGACGTTTACGTTGGGGGCAGTCGAGCTTGCAAGATTCCCTACGTTCTTTGTCCGCCAAAACGCCTACGGTTACATATTGCAGATGAAATTCTTCGCGTATGGCGATACCGATGGCGAGGCAATGGGTAACTTGGGTCGGTTATTTGCCGGGACCCACACCGCCGCGTTGGAGGTCAATCGTCAGGTTCGCGAATCTAACCTGTGTCCGGTCAAACTCGGCGACTCACAAGCCAAAACGTAACAACCTCAGCGCTTCCTCCATCAAGGCGACCGATGAAGTCAGTTCACGCGGCCCGTACACCCGCCCGCCGCCTTGCCGTCTTTACCCCTTACTCTTTGGACTAAGTACTAATGTGGAATAATTCGGCAAGGCGTATTCTGTGGTCCGAGGAGTCGGAAACATGAGGACATGTAGGTGCGGCAACCAAGTCGCGAGGAATGCGAAGGCGTGTCCGCGGTGCGGATGCAGATTTACGAGCGGCCTAGTAAAACTCTTGGCGGTTTTCATCGTGGCGGCAGCCACTATCGGAATAATTGGTGCAATCATTGGCGCGGCCAGTTCTGGCAACGGAAGCAGCGCTCAACCTGGCCCCTCAGCGGCAGAGCAAGCCATGAAACAAAAAGACGACGCCAAATTCCAATTTGGTGTGGAAGGCGCAAAGCAGTTGCGCGATTCCATGCGCAACCCGGATTCCTTCAAGATGACGAAAGCACTAATCATGGAAGATGGCGCGGTCTGCTACAGCTATCGTTCCCAAAACGGCTTCGGTGGCATGAACGACGGTCAAGCAGTTCTTGCGCCAAGTGGAAAATTTAAATCCGACGAGTCAGCGGGTTTTGTCACGTTGTGGAACAAAGAATGTGCCAACAAGACCGCGACCGACAAGACATCGGAAATCGGCTATGCAGCCGGATTTCACGGGCTGTCAGACGGTAACTAGTTCAACCCGGACCATCGGATTCACTCACGCCCCTTAGGACTCGCATACCGAAACATGCCCAAAGGCATTCAGGACAAGTTGAAGGATGACGGCAAATGCGAATGGATGGCAGCGGTTAAATGGATCAAAACCGTGGCACGCTCAAAGGCCCGCTTTCAGAAAAATGCGAAACTTTTTGTGGCTCGGGGTGTAAGGGCTTCGCTCGCGAAGCCGCCGAAGACCGTTGACTTTATTAACGAACGGTTCGGAGTCGATCTTTCCACGCTCGCCGATGCAGGGGACATCTCTCACTGACGGTTTCACGGCGGAGAATTCACGCGACCAAAACAAATGTCGCGAGAGCGCCGATACGCAAAGCCACTAATCGAAGAGCTTTCCGATGTGGGGCTACACGATAGCCGTGTCTCTGGTTTTCGTCTCACCATCCCACAATTCGCGGAATTGTTCGACGCACGCAGAGCGCCAAGGGTATTCGTCGAACCGTCATCAAAACGGGTTCGAGGCGTCTCTTTGTTTCTCGGCAAAATCATGTGTACTTATGGATAGTTTGCAAATGTTGCCCGGCTCTTCGCCTCTGATCTCGATGAAAGTGCCATCTGGCATCTCCCAAATGAGTGTCGTCACGTCATGTCTGGTACCGTCGCGGTTTTCCACCGTTTTCGTCGCCTTACGCGAAACTTCGCCATATCGGTCGTGAATTTGTTGGAGCGTTCGAGTAAATGGGAGAGGGATCGCCACAAGGCCACCAAGACTGCCGTTGTCGAACCACCAAGTGTCATTAACGTTGGCGTCGTCCGGGTGTTGCGTAACAACTTTTCCGTATTGGCCCGCTGCGACTGCGTCTACCTCGTCGCAAAACTCCTTGTTGCGCCATCTATTAAGTTTTACGCAAGCGTTGGCATTGCCGCTCGTGGCAAGCCATTGCTGAACGGTCTCACCCAGGGTATGCCCCATGAAGACCGTGGGAGCCGGTGCTGTCGCAGCCGGGCTCTGGTCCTGTTGCGCCGCAGTTGCCCCGGCGAAGAGTGCGAGAGATAAAAATAAAACCGTAGCTTTCATGGTGTTCGCTCCGTCCTATGAGTTGGTGTAGTTCGTTTCAGTATCTCGACTGCTCGTTCCAGCTTAATTCACCGGAGCCAGGAGCAAATGGTACGTGGGTACTATGGATACTATTAGTAACGTTGCCGGACAGGACAAACTGATTGATACAGGAGGGCATGAAAAAGACAACTCAGGTCAACGTTAAGATGACTCAAGCCGACTTCGACCTACTCAGGAAGGCAGCCGACAAACGCTGGCCCGATGCCGAGATAACTAACTCCGGGATCGTTCTTGCCCTCGCAAAGATCGCCGCTCGACAGACTATTACGAAAAAGAAGGTGTAGGTTTCTCGCTTTCCCGCAGGTGCTCGCAAATCTCCGCTCCGACTAGGAACAAACGGAACGTGCCTGCTTACGGGCATTAAAACGAACGTTCGTGCTATCATGCGCGAACCATGCTCTTTGATAACCTACGGCCAGCGACGCGCGACCGAGCGAGCGAATCCCTATCTCCGGGCGGACGGACTCGCCAAACGATCCTAGCGAAAGCCGTAAAAATCGCTGCGCGCGAAGGGCTAGCCGCACTCAGTATCGGTCGCCTGGCGAAAGAACTGGAAATGAGCAAAAGCGGATTGTTTGCCCACTTCCATTCTAAGGAAGCCCTAGAGCTTGCAACTGTTGAGAGGGCCAAGGAAGTATTTGAAAATGCCATTTTGCGGCCAGCCCAGGCCAGCGGTAGAGGCATTGAACGGCTATGGAATTTGTGCGATTTGTGGCTGCTCCACGTTGAGCGGCGCGTATTTTCAGGGCCTTATTTTTTTACCGGTGCGCTATTTGAATTTGCGGATCGGCCTGGCCCCGTTTCCGAAGCGATCAAGAATATAGTGCAAGACTGGCTCAAAGCGTTGCGCGAGGCTGTCGAGGACTCCCAAAACCAAAAGCAACTCGGTCGGCTCCTACGCGCCGAGCAAATAGCCTTGGAACTAAATGGCATCTTGCTTGGAGCCCATTGCGCACATCTGCTCGATGATCGCGCATCCCCTCGCGAGGCCCGCGCCATACTTTTGGGCAATCTGCGCGAGCTGGCCACGAAGGCAATACCTGCCAGCGCATTCGAGTCCCCACGGGTTTTGAAAAACTACTTGGAGAAATAACATTAGCGAGCATGTCCAAAGATGTCCATTGTCGGTTTCGTTTTGGCGCGCAGCCTCTCCGCCGAAGTGCTGAGATGGGCCATGCTATCTCCCGTAGAATCAGCCATTAGGCTCGGGTGGATTTTGCTCAATTTGAAAAGCGAATTCGAAACCAAGTTTTGCAAATCCATCGCACATGTGTAGGATTTCCAATTTCTCAGTACGAATACGGCAAATTCTCCGCAAGTCGCGGGAAGAAATTCGCAACTAAACTTATCGAGCGGTTTCGCGTGGCAAAAGATTGTGGACTGAAGAGCGATCCGAGCCGCAATGCGCTACCTGGCCCTCCGAAGCCTAATCTACATCTCGCGACCTGAGTGCAGAGATCAAAGACTGCCGCCACGTGACCGCTTCTTCGGACGGCAACGTGAATCGAATCTGACGGTGAACATTTCGTCCTGAAAGATTGGGGACACGGAGATAGTCGCGCCCGCTATCCAAGTTGCTTCCGGCCTTTTCTACCGTCAAGCGTCGCAATTCGGAGTCGCTCCATATTTCCGTTGCGCCTTTTTCTTTTGTTGCCTCGGCAACCTTGGGAGGGTTCGTGGCGATGTAAGTCTCCGTGCGCTTTGGCGAAAACAGTATGTAATTGGCCGCTATGAGTACATCACCGTCAGCGAAACGGCCTGAGCTATATATTTTGCGATTTCTTGATTTGAAACTCTCCTTCCTCCTCCCGTGGATTGCGATCCGCCACAGCCAGTCTTTATGCCTAGCATCGCGCTCTCTGTCGTTTTCGCCATACCTCCATCCGTCTTTCGTTGGTTTAATTAGGAGGTTCAAGTACAAATCGCGATAATCGCGAAAGCGTGGGTCAGCAAAAATAACGCGGCGGTCGAGCGTGTCGGTTACCGTGGCTGCGGCGGTCAATCTGTAACGAATTCTCTGTGTTCGCGGCATGAATGAAAAGAACACCACGATGCTGCCGGGCTTGATCGAATTCCGCAACTCCTGTCGGCAAACACCCCAAGTCAATGGCCCACCCCTTCGCGCGATATGGAAAGACGGGTCATCGCCGTTGTCGTAGGGCCATTCACCGGCGAGGATTGCGTTCTCAACGATTGCAAACTGGCCGCTACTACCATCGAGATGTAGACCCGGTTCTGAGTGGTAGCAAACGAGATAAATAGCAGTCGTCTGTTTCGTCATTCCAGTTCCATTCTACCCAATCACGTACTCTTCCGACGCTTGCTATTGAACGCAATCGGAGTCGATGGTAAAAACGCTGATGCCGCTTGCTGCCAAAGGCGTTTTGTCTAACCGCCCTCGGACCGAGGGGGCGCGATCTACGGTCCGCTCCCGTCCAATCTCTCGTTGATACTAAGTACCTCGGCAATCTAGGTCATTT
>JBAQYV010000137.1:0-1948 GCA_049790315.1 Candidatus Acidiferrales bacterium
CAGGTACGGTGGCCTCGAGGCGCGGCGTCGCGGTAGGCGCGGCGGCCGGCGCGGCAATCGGCGCAGAAGACGATGATGATGTTGTTGCGATGCGCGGCGATGAAGCAGCGGTCAATGTGCCAAGGGCGGGAGAAATCGACGAAGCCGCAGAGGAAGACGTCGCGGCATTTGTCGCAGTCGCGGATGCCGACTTGCCGCTGACGCGCGGAGCTGAAATCGATCCCGCGCCGCCAAGTTCAGCCAGAACATTTTCAAGCGGCTCGAGACGCGCGGCATTGACCATGCGCAGCAAACCCATTTCAAGATGCAAGCGCTCGTCGGGCTTGCGGCGCAGATCGTCGTGCGTTTCGAGGAGAATCTCGAAGAAGCGCGTCAGATCTTCTTCGCTGAACGCGGCTGCGGCGCGCGCGATTCCCGGGCGCTCGCCCGCCGGCGCGGCAACCAGATCCGATTCCGCGCCGCAGAGTTTGGCGACGAGCAAATTGCGGAAATGGCCGATGGCTTCGCGGCAGAAGCTTGGCAGATTTTGTCCTTGCGCGAGGAGGCCGTGGACGAGTTCGAGTGCAAGAGTGGACGAGCGTTGCTCGATTGCGGCGGTGAGTTTGTCGAGCGTTTCCTGCGGAACCACGCCGAGCAATTCGCGCACTTGCGCGTCAGTTATGGTTTCGCCGCTGTAGGCGCGCGCTTGTTCGAGCAGCGAAAGAGCATCGCGCACGCTGCCTTCCGCAGCGCGCGCCATCACGGCTAGCGCGCCCGGCTCGACATTCCATTTTTCCTGGCTTGCGATCTGCGCCAGCGACGTGGTGATCTCCGCGAAGGAAAGCGCGCGGAAATGAAAATGTTGCGAGCGCGAGCGAATGGTTTCCGCCAGATCGTCGGGCTCGGTTGTCGCGAGAATGAAGACGACGCGATCGGGCGGCTCTTCCAGCGTTTTGAGAAGCGCGTTCGAGGCTTCGTCGGTGAGCATGTGCGCTTCGTCGAGGATTACGACCTTGTAGCGCGACGACGCCGGCGCGTAGCGCACCATTTCGCGCAGCTCGCGGATTTGATCGATGCCGCGATTCGAAGCCGCGTCGATTTCGATCACGTCGAGCGACGAGCCTGCGGAAATTTCGCGGCACGAATCGCATTCGTTGCAGGGCTCGGCTGCGGGACCCTTCGCGCAGTTCAGGGCCTTGGCGAGGATGCGGGCCGTAGTCGTTTTGCCGACGCCGCGCGCGCCGCTAAAGATGTACGCGTGCGCCACGCGGCCGCTGACGATCGCATTTGCGAGCGTGCGCGTGACGTGCTCTTGCCCGATGACCTCCGCAAACGTCTGCGGCCGCCACTTTCGCGCGATGACTTGGTACGCCATTCGATTTGATCTTTTTTGTCGCACCGCGCATTACGCGCGGCCGGGTGAAAACGATGAGAGGAACTTCGGGTACTCCGCGGCACACAAGGTGATCCCGGTACCGTTGCTCCCTTCCGGGCCTGGCGGGGTTCGCGGGGCCTGGTTGCACAGAGCCCGAAGTTCCACGCATCGTCGGTTTGCGATTCACATTTCGTTTCAGAATCGCAAGCCGCAACGCGAGTCTAGCACAGCGATTCATGGCGCGGAAGTTTGCGCCGCGCGGACGGATTCCTATTGACATTCGATAGGAGCGAGGAGTATTCGTATTGCCATTCTATAGGAGCTAATCTTGGTGGAACAAAATACGGAATTGGTGCAGGGAACACTCGATTTGCTGATCCTGAAGGCGCTCGCGCTCGGGCCGCGCCACGGCCTGGGCATCTCGCGGCGCATCGAGCAGGTTACGCGCGGAACGTTTCAGGTGAAGCCGGGCTCGCTGTTTCCGGCGCTGCATCGCATGGAAGAGGAAGGCTGGCTTTCGTCGTCGTGGGGCGAATCGGAAAACAATCGCCGCGCGAAATTTTATCAGCTCACGCGTGCGGGACGGCGGCAACT
>JBAQYV010000138.1:0-8211 GCA_049790315.1 Candidatus Acidiferrales bacterium
AACGCCGAAGCATTGCCATAGCGCACAGGTTCGGCGCGAAATTTCTCCAGACATCCCGCGCCGCAGAAGAAAAATGTTTTGCCTCCGTGCGCGAAAGAATGCTTCGCGCGCGCCGGATCCACCGTCATCCCGCAAACCGGATCTCGTTCGATCGGCATCTGTGTCTGCGTCTCCCGCCGGCGCTAGTGCAAATACGTGTACATCAGCGACAGCAGCTCATCCTGAATCGCCGCCGTCTGGCTCGGACTGCCCTTGCGAATCGCTTGCGAAACGCAATGCCGCAAATGGTTTTGCATCAGCCCTCGCCCTACGGCACGCAGCGCTTCCTGAACCGATGCGATTTGAATTAACACGTCGGCGCAATATCGGTCCTCGCCGACCATGCGTTCCAGGCCGCGCACCTGCCCCGCAATGCGCCGCAGCCGTTTCAGGTTCGACGTTTTAATTTCTGGATCGACGGCCAGCGCGTGCCGTGGCCGCGCCTGTGTTTCGCAGCCGCAGTCGGCGTGTTGAGCGTGTCTACCAACTTGCTTGGCGTTCGGTTTGGCGCCTCGTTTGATTTGTTCGGCCATCGCGTCTCCATATACCCCTAGGGGGTATATAGCATGGAACACACATCGGCGTCCAGCGTCCGCCTCTGGTAAAATACAGTCCATGACCACCGTGGAAGTCACCTACCAGTTGCAAGAGCCGTTGGCCGACGCCCAAATGTTGGCGCTCGGCTCCTTCGCCAACACCTATGGCCTTCGCCGTTTCCGCGCCAGCGATGATCGGCGCCATCTCACTTTCGAGTACGACGCCTCGCGCCTCAAGCCCACCGAAGTCGTTCACGTCCTCAGTCTGGCGAAAATAGCGATCATCGGCCGCGTGGAAATGCCCGACCCCGCAATCGCGCAATAGCCACGCGCATTCCAAACACGGAAGTCCCGGCTGTGCTTTACGGAGTCTCTCCGAAAAAAGCATCTGCTGGTCCCGCTCGAAACCTGACGCAGTGGCCTGGGCTTAGGAACTTCTTCTTATTCAAATACGGAATTGTGCAATCGGCGTGGATCGCTTGCGGGGAATTGCGCTAACAAAAAAATAGGGGCCCTCGCTTGGGATCGAGAGCCCCGACGGTGCACTCCGTTTCCCGATCTTTTTTTGACCGGGGCGTGGGGTTATCCATCCTTGCTTCCCTCTCAGAGGCAGGTGGGAACGATCCGCATAAGTCCTTGAGCAAGCCCCTTCCCCCTCGCTCGCCGACTCGTGTGAACCGTCATCGGAATGCACACACGCCCCCCAATATTGCACGAAGTTTGCCAATCACAGGCGCATCTGATTCTTTCCTGAAGACTCTCATTCTAAATGTGTTAGCCATGTTTTTTCGTTCGCCGCGCCATTCGCTTTGCCCCCTCCCTGTACTCAATTGGGAACTGGTGTCCCGACTCGGGACTCTCCTCCTGGTGTCACCCCCTCACCCTCCTTCGATCGCCCAATAGCTCCCGCTTACACACGCGTTGCGGCCTGGCCGTCGCACCCCTCGACGCCACCTTGCGATACCCGCATCCGCCTGGGGCATCCTTCTCACCGTCCCTTCCGTAGTGCACGCTCGCGCACTACGGACGTTACTGCTGAGGCAAAGCGCTTCCAGTTTTGCCACGGCGCCGTCGCCCCGAGTGCCATACTTTGAATAGGCAAGGGCCCGATTCGGAGCCTGCCGGAATTCGGGTGCGCGCTTTACCTGGGGCTCGCCAGATTGAAGTTTGTCTTCTGTAATTTCACGACTAGGCCACTGCCATGAAACGTAAACGACTCGGCGAAGTGCTGCAGGAACGCGGGCAAATCTCGCACGCCGATCTGAATAAAGCCATCCAGGAACAACAGGGCAAGGTCATCTTTTTGGGCGAACTGCTCCTCGAAAGGGGATTGGTCAACCAGAAGGACCTCGTCTCGGCGCTCGAAGAAGTCGCCCACGTTCCCTACGTCGACGCGGCAACCGCCGAAGTCCAGCCTGACGCCTTGAAGATGATTCCGCAGGCGGTCGCCAAGCGCTTTTGTGTTTTGCCTGTCCGCCGCGACGGAGTGCGTCTGGTCGTAATCATGGCCGAGCCGCAGAACCTTGGCACGATCGACGAATTGCGTTTCACTTCCGGCGTCAGTGTTTCGCCCCGTTTGGGATTCCGCAATGAGATTCTGGCCGCCATTGATCGGCATTACGGTCACATACCCGCCCCGAAGTCGCCGTCGAAGACCGTCGGCGAGAACGAACCCGACGAACAAGTTGACGATGAATCCGTTCTTCCGGACATGGAGTTTGTCTCCACCAGCGCGCGTCAGGCTAACCAGGATGCGATTTCCGAGGTCCAGGCCGAGCTCAAGAGCAAACGCACGCCCGCGGTGCGCCTCGTGTCGCAAATTATTCTCGGCGCCATGCAGAAACGTGCCAGTGATATTCACATCGAGCCGCAGGCCACCGAAACCCTCGTGCGTATCCGTGTGGATGGTGTGCTCCGGGAACTCGATCGCGTTCCGCGCAACGTGCAGAACCAGTTGATTTCGCGCATCAAGATTCTCTCTGACATGGACATCTCCGAGCGCCGCGCCCCGCAGGACGGCCGCTTCATGGTGATCGTCGGCCCGAAGCGCCTGGACCTTCGCGTTTCCACTCTGCCCACGCAGTACGGCGAGAAAGTCGTTCTCCGCCTTCTGGACACGAACGCGCCCATGCAGAGCTTGTCCGATATGGGATTGCCCGGCCCGGTTGCCACGCACCTTGAATCGCTGCTCAGGGCGCCGCAAGGCATGATTCTCGTCACCGGCCCGACTGGTTCGGGGAAAAGTACCACGCTCTATGCATCGCTCAACATGCTTCGCGACATCGCCGTCAATATCGTCACCGTCGAAGATCCGGTCGAATACGTCCTCCCCGGAATCAATCAAGTGCATGTGAACGTCCGCGCAAACCTCACGTTCGCCAGTTCGTTGCGTTCGATTTTGCGCCAGGACCCGAACATCATCATGATCGGCGAAATTCGCGACACCGAAACCGCCGAAATTGCCATGAAGGCCGCACAGACCGGCCACTTGGTCCTCTCGACTCTGCATACCAATGACAGTGTGTCCGCCGTCGTGCGCCTCCTGGACCTCGACATTCCCGGTTATCTGATCGCTTCCTCGGTGACGGGCGTCTTGGCGCAACGCCTTGTGCGCAAATTGTGTGTTGCCTGCCGTACCACACAGCCGGCGACCCCCGAAATGGCCGCGCGTCTAGCCGGAGTAGGCCGCTTCGATACCATCGACCACGTTGCCGTAGCGGTTGGTTGCCGTGAATGCGACAACACCGGTTATCGCGGCCGCGTCGGCATTTACGAGTTGCTTGTCTTGAATGAAACCATCCGCGAATTGGTCCGCTCCGAAGGCCGCGTAGATCAGATTCGCGACGTCGCTCGCGCCAATGGACTGCTTCTGATGCAGGAAGACGCTCTCGACAAGGTCCGCGAAGGCATCACCACTCTCGATGAAGTTCTGCGCGTCGTTCCGTTTGAATTTTCAGCCACCTTGGATTGCCCCAAGTGCGGCCAAAAAGTCGTAACCGGGTGCCGTTTCTGCCCGAATTGTGGATCACCGTGTACGCCAAAGGCCAAGTCCAAGAGCATTCGCGACTTGGAATCCGCTCCGGAGGGAATTCTACAGCGATGAGTCCCGCGAAGACGCTGACGAAATCTGCCAAGGGCCCCAAGCCGGGTAAGGACCAGAAAAAGTTCTGGCCTCCGCGCGAAGAGCAACGCCTGCCGCACCTGCGCAATCTTTCGCTGGTCTATGAAGGCTACAGCGAAGTCGTGTCGCTCCGCCCGCCCGACATCAGTCTCCGCGGCATGTTCATCAACACCGACCGCCGCTTTCCGGAAGGCGCTGTACTCAAGCTGCATTTTCGCTTGACGCGCTCGGGTGAAGAAGTCGTCGCGCGCAGCGAAGTCCGCTACTGCATTCCCGGCGTGGGCGTCGGCGTTGAATTCATTGAGTTGCCGCCGAAGTCTGCCCGCGCGATTCAGCGGGAACTCGGCCTCGCCGGCGTATTGCGCAAGCGCCCCGCGAAGTCCAAAACTTCCTCGAACGGCGCCTGATCGGCATCTAGTTCGTGAGCGTTGGCCAAGTTCGCCGTTAGCGTAGGCCTTGTTAAGTGTGTTGTCCCAGGAGATCAGCATGGACCCGGCTCAGTCGTCACCGCCCCCTCCGCCTGCATCCGCGGCGCCGAATCCCGCGGCGCAGAAACCTGCCCCGGTCGCCATGCCCGCGTTGCCGTCGACTCCTCAAATCATCATCGCCATGCTCAGTGCGTCGGACAACGTAAGCGACCTGATTTTTTCGCCGGGCCGCGCGCCGCAAGTCGAACGCAGCGGTCAGTTGATCGAAGTGGACATTCCCGGTGTTGGCAAACTCACTCCTGCGTCGGTTCAGAAAGTGGCCAACGATTTGATGGAGCGCAGTGAGTTTGCCGCCCGCAAGCTTAAGGATGAAGGCTCGGCGGATTTTTCTTACAGCTTGCCGCAAACCGCGCGTTTTCGCGTGAATGTTTTTCGCCAGCGTGGCACGTGCGCTATCGTGATGCGCGTAATTCCCAACGTAATTCCCGATTTTAAATCGTTGAATCTTCCCGCGCAACTCGGTGAGATTTGCGAGTTACGCAACGGCATCGTGCTCGTCACAGGACCCACCGGATCGGGAAAATCCTCAACCCTCGCCGCGATTCTAGATCGCATCAACGACGAGAAGGCCTATCACGTTCTGACCATCGAGGATCCCATCGAGTTCTTGCACAATCACAAGAAATGTACGATCCATCAGCGCGAACTTTACGCCGATACGCCCAGTTTCGCTCTCGCTCTGCGCGCCGCGTTGCGCCAGGCGCCCAAAGTAATTCTCGTCGGCGAAATGCGCGACCGTGAAACCATGGAAATCGCGCTCGAAGCCGCCGAAACCGGCCATTTGGTTTTCTCCACTCTCCACACTATTGACGCCTCGAAAACCGTCGAGCGCATCATCGGCGCATTTCCCATGGACAATCGCCAGGCCATTCGCACCCGCCTCGGCAAGGCTTTCCGCTACATCGTTTCCCAAAGATTGATCCCGCGCGCGAGTGGCAAGGGACGCGTGGCCGCGATGGAAATTCTGAAATCCACGATGCGCACGCGCGAATATGTAGAGAAGGGCGAAACCGAAGGCAAGTCTCTGCTCGATGCCATGCGCGATGGCGAAACCGAAGGCATGCAGCACTTCGATGGCGAAATCGAAAAGATGATTCGCGCCGGCACAATTTCCATGGATGTTGGAATCGGCTACTCGACCAATCCCGGCAACCTCCGCCTTGAACTCACGGATTTCACCGAGGCCGCCGCGAAGCCCACGCCGAAACCGGCGCCGAAAAAAACCGCCGATTCCGATCTCGAAATCGTTCGCTAGAAAGTTTTTCGCGGACATTTTTTCTAATGGCGCTCTTCGCGCAAATGTGCGCTTCCTCCATTCGCGCGCTTCGCGCACGCGCGCGCTCGTTTCTTCCAATCGCGTTCTTCGCGTACGCAAACTTCCGCATCGGCACTGCTTCAGAAATAATTAAATGTTTCTCTGATTGCAGCGCGCGGTTTGACCGCATTCGGACTGAGTGTTAGAGTTTTTCGGCACTACACACGGTGGGGCCGTGGCGCAGTTGGGAGCGCGCCTCGATGGCATCGAGGAGGTCGGGGGTTCGAATCCCCCCGGCTCCACCATACTTTCATTCTTTCCGTCTTTGCGTCCCAGTTCGCTGTTTCGATCTGCTTCATTTTCCCCGCATGGCCCTTCGCCGTCTTAACTTTACTCTGATCTGAATTTAAATTTAGACGCGGCCTCATTCTGGTGGAGTACTCCGCCGAGGCTCCGCGCAATCGTCTCGCGCTCCGATCGCGCCAGAAAATGTGCGCGCCAGAAAATGTGCGCTTCGGAATGTGTGGTTCAGAAAGCGCGATCGAGAAAATGTGATTGAAAAATTGCGATTCACAAAATGCGATCGAGAAAATGCGATTGAAAAATTGCGATTCACAACATGCAATTGAGAGAATGCGATTGAAAAATCGCGATTCACAAAATGCAATTCAGAAAATGTAGTTGGGAAAGTGAGGCTCGGGAATTGCCGTTCCGCAAATGCGGTTTAGAAAGCGCGCCCGCGCAGAGTTGTGAGCAGCCTAAATCTGGAAATGTATGACCACAACGATGTGCGAGACGGTGGGCTTGCCGTCGAGCATGGCGGGGGAGTACTTGCGCTGGCGGAGGGCGTCCAGCGCGGCCGGGCGCAGAAGCGCGGGGCCGGATAGTACCGTCATCGTCGCCACTTTGCCGTTGCTGTCGATCACCAGGTCCACAGAGACATCCCCCTGGACGTGCTCGGCGCGGGCGGCATACGGATAGATGGGGGCGGGCGCCGAGAGGAGGCGCGGTTGCTCCACGCCGGATGAGGTGCGCAGCGCGGGAGCCGGCGCGGCGGGGCCGCTCGGAGCGGATTCCCCGAGGAGTCCAGCGGCGGATGCGTTCTGCACAGCGTTCGGTACGTCGCCGCCGATCGTTGGCGTCGCTTGGTTGGTGGAGCGCGAGGCAGCTGTCGGCGCGGAGATTTTCATGTTGGCGACGGCTGGGCTGCGGGGAGCCGACGCTGTCGCGGCTGGCGACTTCGCGGAAGTCGATGACGCGGCCGCGGTCGGCTGCGCGTTCGTATTTGGTTGCGCGCTAGAGTGCGAATTTTTCGCGGTGGTTGTGGCTTCCGCGCCCGCTGCCGCAGTGCCAGTTGGCGCGACGCCAGAGGCCGGTGACGCCGCTGTGGGCGCTGTGCCCGAGATCGAGCCGGGGGCGCCAGCCGCGGGCTGGCTCAACACCGCGACAGTCGCGGCGGGCGTGGCGGATTTCTTGCCCCAGCGATAGATGCCGTCGCCGGCCGCCAGAGCCAGAAGTATGGCCGCAGCTACGGCGAGGATGCGCATGGGCTTCGGCAAGCCCTTTGAGGACTGTGCGATCGCCGGTTCTGAAGCCAACAAATGGCCACGAGACACGGCATCGCTGTCGGACAATAACGGCGCGACTTCCGACGAAACTCTGGGCGTAACTTCGCGGGAGACACTCGATGCGGTGTGCGAAGCGGTCGCGCGCGTCGTCACGTGCGCAGGTTCGGCCGCGAGCGATGGCAGGGAACTTTCCGCGATTTCTGGTTCCACGTAACTTACCGCCGTGGCCTTCATCGGAGTGTGCGCGACAACCGGCGGCCGCGAAGAAGCCGGTGCGGGCGGCGCGGCTTGAGGCTGCGACGCCGCAGCTTTGGCTTTGTCTCGCAGAATCGTTTCGCCGATCGGCGTCAGGGTGTCCAGCAAATCGGAAATGTAGGCGCCATCGCCGGGCGCGGGTGTGCCCTTGGTGACGTCGGATCGGGGTGCGGCGGGCGGCGTAGCCCACGGCGTGGACGATGGTTTTGCCGGCGCGGGTGCGCTGGGCTGCGCAGCATCGCGCTCCGGACGAGCCGGGGCGGTGCGCGGTTGCTCCACGCGGGGAGCGGTTTCCGGCGCGCGCTGCTTGGTTTCCGTGGGCAGCGTGAGCGAATCCAGCAAATCGGGAAGGAACGTCATGCCGGCGTTGGCCGCGGTGTTGCTGGTATCTACCGCCGGCACGCTCGAGCGCACGGCGGGAGCGGGCGAACCGAGACGCGGAATCGGTTGAGTCTTCCATGGGTCTGAACCATCGCGCTCCGAGCGAGCAGGTGATGCGGGAATCGCTGGCTGCGAAGCAGAGGGCGCGGCGGCGTGAGGCGCGGCGGCGCTGGGAACTTTGGCGCTGCTCGACGACGGGAAATCCATTCCCCAGAACGCGGGCGTGGGCTGCAAGAATTCGAGCTCGACGTAGCCTTTGACGTTGGGATTCGATTTCACACTGACGACGCGGCAGGCGGATTCTTCGTTCGTGCGCAAGTGCCTGAGAATCAGAATTTGTCCGGGCGTGACGGATTCGGAGAGGCGCACGACGGCGCCCTGCGCGAACACGATTACGGTGGTGGTCTGCTCGAGAAAGGGCTGCGACGTTTGCCCGTTGGCCGCGGCGTGCGACGATCCCTGCACGGAGACGCCGATTTCGGTGCAAACCGGATTCGGGCGCGAGAAGCCAGCGTCTGTGCCGGCAGCGGACGAAGGCGCCGTAGAGGAAAGATCGACTGTTCGCGAG
>JBAQYV010000139.1:0-19819 GCA_049790315.1 Candidatus Acidiferrales bacterium
CTTCGCGTAATCATCGAGAATGATTTGGCCGGAATCATCAACGGGCGCGACTTTGATGCGCGCGCCTTTTTCCTTGGCCAGCATTTGCCAGGGCACGATATTGGCGTGGTGTTCGAGCCAGGTGATGACGATCTCGTCGTCCTTCTGGATGTTCTGGCGTCCCCAACTTTGCGCGACGAGATTGATGCCTTCGGTGGCGCCGCGCACAAAAATAATTTCGCGCGTGTTGGAAGCGTTCAGGAACCGCCGCACTTTCGCGCGCGCGCCTTCGTAGGCATCGGTGGCGCGAGCGGCAAGTTCGTGGGCGGCGCGATGCACGTTGGAATTTTCGTGCGTGTAAAAATAGTTCAGGCGATCGATCACGGCTTGCGGCTTCTGCGTGGTGGCGGCGTTATCGAGCCACACGAGTGGGTGGCCGTTCACGCGCTCATTCAGAATCGGGAAGTCGCGGCGAATCTCGCCGATTTCAAATGGGCGCGAGGACAAACCTAAGTCGGGGATGGCAATGGCTTCGGCGCGCAACGGCTCGACAACGGGAACAACGTCCACGGATGTGAGCTGGCGGATTCCTTCGAGGAAATGATCGAAAGTCGGTTGGCCCGCGGCATCCGGGCGTTGCCACGATCCGGGCACGAGCGGAGCGGACCAGGATTCGGCGCCTGGAAGCGGGATCGCGGTAGGAATTTCGCCGCTCGCGGCGTTGGAATGTTGCCCCGGCGCTTTCGCGCCAGAAACCTGCGGTTGCGACGAGGAGCGCGACGGCGCGTTCGGATCGGCGAACAGCGACCGGGCATTTTCCAGAAATCCAAAGGAAGTGGGCACGGTCAAACCGGCGAAGCCGAGGTCGCCGGGAAACTCTTGCATCGGTACGGCGGGAATCGTGGACTGAAAAAACGGCGCAGCCGGCGAAAGTGGCACGGACGATTCGCCGAGACCGGACATCGCGTCGATAAAATCGGCTTCGGTTAGACCAGCGCGCGCACTGGCGGGAGCCGCGGCGGCCGCAGATTCCGCGCTCGCGGATTCGGGCGATGAGTCGCTCTCCGCAGGGCCACCCGGAAGTTGAGAAAAGCCCGGCAAGGCGGTGAAGAATTCGTTCGCCATGCGCGCTAGAACTGCCGGGTCCGGCAAATTCGCCGGCAGCGCGGCTCCGGTAATCCATTGCTCCGCGCCACCGGCGCTTTTATTTCCGGCGGGTTTTGCGACGGACTTTGCTCCGGATTTCGCGGCCGGAGCTTTCGGCTTTGGTTCACTTCGCGTCATGGTAATTGCCGACTTCGACGTCCTCGAGAGCCGCGATCGCGTCGTCGGTGAGAATCGCCGCCGAGCAATAGAGCGAGATCAAGTACGAAGCGAGCGACTTGTTGTTGATGCCCATGAAGCGCACGGAAAGGCCGGGAGTTTGCTCGCCGGGCAATCCGGGCTGGAAGAGTCCGATGACGCCCTGCTTTTTTTCTCCCACGCGAATCAGAAGAATATTTGTCTTGCCCTTCTGTCCCTTTGGCTTTTCCTGACCATCCACATTCAATTTCTCGGTGGGGAAAATGGGGATGCCGCGCCAAGTGACGAAGGGCGAACCGAAAAGAGTGACGGTGGGCGGAGGAACGCCGCGAAGCGTGCACTCGCGCCCGAATGCGGCGATGGCGCGCGGATGCGCCAGGAAAAACGAAGGTTCTTTCCAAACTTTGGTGAGCAATTCATCGAGATCGTCGGGCGTGGGCGAGCCTTTGCGCGCCTTGACGCGTTGCGACGGCGCGACATTCTTCAGCAAGCCGTAATCCACGTTGTTGATCAGCTCGCTTTCCTGGCGCTCCTTGACGGTTTCAATCGTCAGGCGCAACTGCTCTTTGATCTGATCGTAGGGATTGCTATAGAGATCGGACACCCGCGTCTGCACGTTCAACACGTTGGAGATGGCGCAGAGCGTGTACTCGCGCGGCTTTTCGTCGTAGTCAACGAAAGTTTCCGGCAGCGGTTTTTCTTTCGGGTCATGGCCGCCGCACAAAACCTCGACGCCTTCTTCGTTGACCACGCGATTCACGCGGAACATTCCAGATTCGAGCGGCTTCCAATCGAGCAGACGGACGAGCCAGCGCGGCGTGATGGCGCCATACTGCGGCGGCGTCTTTGTGATATTTGCGAGCTGCGAAGCGGCGCGGTCACCCAGCGCGTGGTGCGAAGTGTTATCAGGCATCAGAAATCCCCTTTTGCGGAGTGCGGATATTCGCATTCGAGATCCTGCCATGCAAGGGCAGGAGTCCGATTCCGCTTGTAGCAACTATCGTAGCAAGAAAACACCCCGTAACCATAACCCACGGAGCGCCCAGAAGGGCGATCCGGGTGCAGTGAGGGGGTACACCCCCGTACCCATTTGCTAAAATGATGTAAACACAACACTTCCAGGAAAAGAGTGCGCATAACTATCAAAACAAAGGGAGATAAACCGCCGCATTTTCAATATGTTGCGCACTCCTTTGCATAGGCTTGAAAACAAAGTAGTTCCGAAGGCGAAAAATGAAGGCCAATGCACACAAGAGTGCGAATCGACGGAGACGAATGAATGGAAAAACGGAACAAGGACGTGAAATTCGGAGGTTCGTTGTGTCTTCACACCACCTTATAGCATGGTTACCAACACATTGCAAGTGTAATCTATATGCATACAATTCGAAAAGAAGTGCACGTGGATGCGAAACGGGAAGGATATCGGGGCGGTAGATCCGCAGTTGGCCCCGTTAACTCCAGCCAGCCGGGGCAAACCAAAAGTGTCGTAATGGCTAAGACTTTTCAAGTGGAAAGACGCTTCGGTTCGCACCCCCTGCGCCATACTAGTTAGGTACGGCCGCAGTATCCGGTGGGACGCGCCTTGGGACGAGCGCGAACGAGCACGATCGCACGCGGCATTTGCGCTGAAGTTGGCGGGCTATACAAGGGTGGACTATGACGATCTTGGGTTCCACGATGATCAGCTCCTACGACGACCGGCTAGTGGCGCTGTCTGTTTTCATCGCGATGCTGGCTTCCTACGCGGCGCTCGACTTGTCGGGACGGGTGACGTCGGCGCATGGGCGGACACGATTCCTTTGGCTCTCCTGCGGGGCCGTGGCGATGGGAATCGGCATTTGGTCAATGCACTACGTTGGGATGCTGGCGTTCCGTTTGCCGGTGGCGATCCGATATAACTGGCCGATGGTGCTGGTGTCGCTGGCGGCAGCCGTTTTCGCATCGGCAGTGGCGCTTTTCGTGGTGAGCCGCCGCACGATGGGACTGTTCCGCGCCGCCGTGGGCAGCGTATTCATGGGTGGCGGAATTGCGGCGATGCATTACATCGGGATGTCGGCAATGCGCGTACCCGCACTGTGCCACTATTCCTCGCCGCTGGTAAACGCGTCGGTGGCTCTTGCGATCGTGGTGTCTTTCGTGGCGTTGTTGCTGACGTTTTACTTTCGGGGCGCGGGATCGCCGGGCGTGGGGTTGAAGGTTGTGGCGGCAGTGGTGATGGGTATGGCGGTGGCCGGAATGCACTATACGGGGATGGCGGCGGCCAGCTTTACACCCGCGCTGCTGACCGGCAACGAATTGTTACATTCCGTGGGCGTGACGGTTCTGGGCGGCGCTGGAATCATCGTTGTTACGTTCATAGTGCTGGGGCTGGTTTTCCTGACTTCGCTAGCCGACCGGCGGTTTTCCGCGCAGGCGCTGGAGATTCGATCGAGCGAAGAGCGCTATCGGCAAATTGTGGAGACCGCGCTCGATTCATTCATCGAATCGGATTCGGACGGCATTGTGACGGATTGGAATGCGCAGGCTGAGGCCACGTTCGGATGGCCACGTTCGGAAGCGATCGGGCAAAGCCTTTACCAGACAATCGTGCCGGATCACTATCGTGACCAGCGCAAACAGATTATTCGGGACCTGCTTGCCGCAGGGCAAGCGTCAGGAATGAAGAGGCGCGTGGAGACCACGATGTTCCGCCGGGACGGAAGCGAATTCCCGGTCGAACTGAGTATCGCGCTGATACGCACGGGCGGGACGGCGCGGTTTGGCACTTTTCTGCGCGACATCACCGAGCGCAAGCGATCCGAGCAAGAGGCGATCGCAGCCAGGGAAGCGGCCGAGGCGGGAAGCCGGGCGAAAAGCGAGTTTCTGGCGAATATGAGCCATGAAATTCGCACTCCTCTGAACGGCGTGATTGGCATGACCGACCTGGCGCTGGGAACAGAACTGACGCCGGAGCAACGGGAATATTTGGATACGGTGAAAATCTCGGCGGATTCGTTGCTGACGGTAATCAACGACATCCTAGACTTTTCAAAGATCGAGGCGGGGAAAGTCGATTTGGAACTGAAGGATTTCAACCTGCGCGATCTCCTGGAAACGACATTGAAAATGCTGTCGCTGCGGGCGGACGAGAAGGGGCTGGAGCTTCTGTGCGAAATCGGGCCGACGGTCCCGGAAGTGGTTTGCGGCGATTCCAACCGATTGCGTCAAATCGTCGTGAATCTGGTGGGAAATGCCATTAAATTCACGGAACACGGCGAAGTGGCATTGAATGTCCAAGCAGAGGCCGAAGACGGCACCGATCGAACGTTGCACTTTACGGTTTCGGATTCCGGAATAGGAATTCCAATCGAGAAGCAAACGTCAATTTTCGAGCCTTTCGCACAGGCGGATAACTCAACGACGCGGAAATATGGCGGGACTGGCCTGGGATTGACGATCTCAAAGCGGCTGGTGGCTTTGATGGACGGGAAAATCTGGGTGGAAAGCGAAGTGGGGCGAGGAACGCAATTTCACTTTACCGGGCACGTGAAGACGTCAGAGAAACCGAGGGATGTGGGAACGATCGCGCCGGCGGAAACGTTACGCGGTGTGCGCGTGCTGATCGTTGACGATAATCGCACAAACCGGCGAATCCTCGAGGGAATGCTGAAGCGCTGGGAAATGAAATCAACGTCGGTGGAAGACGGGAAAAAGGCGCTGATGGAACTTGCGGCAGCCCGCGCCCGGAGAGAATCATTCGCGCTGATCCTGACGGACATGCACATGCCGGGGATGGACGGCTTCGCGCTGATTGAGCAAATACGGCAAAGACCGGAATTGTCCACGGCGATGATCATGATGCTGACCTCGGCGGGCCATCGAGGGGACGGAGCGCGCTGCCAGGAACTGGGCGTTGCGGCATACCTGCTGAAGCCGATACGGCAGTCCGAGCTGCGGGAGGCGATTGCGCAAGTGCTGGGAGCTCAATCGCGAGAGGGCGCAATACCTTTGGTCACGCGATACTCCTTGCAGGATGCGCGCGACCCGGCGGTCTGCTTGCGCATACTGGTGGCGGAAGACAATCCCGTGAACCAGTTGCTGGCGACGCGACTGCTGAAGAAAAGAGGGCACCGCGTGGTAATGACGGCGACTGGTGTGGAAGCCCTGGCAAGACTGGCGATAGAGAGCTTCGATCTGGTGTTGATGGACTTGCAGATGCCGGAGATGGATGGCATTCAGGCTACGGTTGAATTGCGCCGGAGAGAGCACGAGACAGGCAACGGGACTCACCAGCCTGTTGTGGCCTTGACTGCGCACGCCATGAAAGGCGATGAGGAACGCTGCCTGGCGGCTGGAATGGACGGATATTTGGCGAAGCCGATCCGGCCGGAGGAACTCGACGCACTGCTGGATACGTATGTGGCGCGCCGGGCCGCGCAGGCGAGCCCCGCGAAAGCGCTCACGCTTTCTTAACGCTGACGTACTGAAACATCGGCGGCGCATTCGCGCCGGTTAATTCCCGCCCATTGTGAAACTCACGGTGATGGTTGTGTCTACTTCGACCGGCTCATTATTCAGGAGCGTGGGGTGATAGCGCCATTGGCGGACGGCGTCGAGCGCGGCTTGGATCAGCAACGGATGTCCGGAGATCACGGACAATTGTTCGACGCGGCCGTCTTTCGAGATGATGGCGTGCAGGACGACGCTGCCTTGAATACGGGCTTGGCGCGCGAGCGGCGGATAAACGGGCATCGGCTGGCTGATCAGCAACGCGGCCTGGACGTTGCCACCTTGCCGGATGCGTTGCGGAGCCGCGGTGGGCACAGGCGGCGGGGTGGGGCCGGATTCGCCGACGATGCTGTTGATTACGCCGGTTGTGGAACCGTTGGGGACGCCGCCCGGCACGCCGATTGATGCGCTGGCGGCGAGGTCCTGGGGCAGGGCGTTTTCCGGATGCGCGTCAATGTGAATGGGAATGGACGAAGGCACGGTGAAAATGTTCGCGCGCGTGCGAGACGGCTGCTGCTGCGACGGATGCTGCTGCTCGGCGGGGGGAGCGGCGGCGGGGGGTGCGGGAGCCGTCATGATCGTGTTGAGTAGCGCCTTGGGAAGCGCCTGGGTGTAAAGCAGCGGGATCAGAATTAGCGCGCCGAGCAGAAAGAACTGTGCGATCACGGAGACGGCGATGGTCCAGGGCTTGCGGGTGGCGTTCCTGACTGCGCTCGATTCGACCAAGTCGTTGAACATTGGGCACGCTCCTTGGATCAAAGCGTTCGGATTCGGATAAAGCTCAATTCTTGCGGGCCTGAAATGTTAGACACCGCGAGATCCGTGCGGTTCCCATGTTTCGGGGGAGGAACCCCCGATCCTTTAGGGGAAATCCAATTGTGTCCAGGGCGCGTACTACGAAATGACACCCGGCGAAAGGCGGAATCCTTGGCCCTCAGCGAGCCGAAGCAATAAGGAATTGGCCGTGATCCGCGGTCGGCTCTCGAGTGACACTTTCGTCATGGAGTGCATGCGAAATAATACTCAGCCGAGGGCGCGAATTTGTTCCCAAATTGAGACCGCGCGTGAACGCCCTTAGACTGATTCTTGACTATGGAATCCTCAGCAACCACGGTTCCCCCGAGCGTTACCACAGATATTTCCGGACTGCGTCTCTCGGACTTGATTTCCGCTTTGTCGTTCGCGCTGGACCTGACCGAAGGGCAGCCGATGGGCCACTCGGTGAATTGCTGCGTGATCGGCATGCGGCTGGCGGAGATTGTGGGAGTCCCGCAGAAAGAGCGATCCGCCCTCTACTACGCGCTGCTGCTGAAGGACGCTGGGTGCAGCAACAACGCGGCGCGCATGTACCAGATTTTCGGCGGCGACGACATCAAAGCGAAGCGCGAGGTGAAGACGACGGACTGGAGCCGCATGACGTTCGACGGCTTGCAATACTTGCTGCGCAACGTCATGCCGGGAAAATCGACGCTGGAGCGCGTGCTGGCGATGGCCAACGTGGTGGTGAATCGCGACACGCAGACGAACGAATTGATCGAGTTGCGATGCGAGCGCGGCGCGTCGATCGCGCGGCGGATTGGATTTTCCGAGGACACGGCGTCAGCTATTTTGGCGCTGGACGAACACTGGGATGGCAAAGGTTTTCCGAATCGGCTGAAGGGCGCAGAGATACCGCTGTTCGCGAGAATCTTGAGCGTGGCGCAAACGGTGGAGGTGTTCGCCACGCTGAATGGGCCCGAGGAAGCGCTGCGGACGATCGAAGACCGGAGCGGAACGTGGTTCGATCCGGCGGTGGCGCGCGCAACAAAAGAAGTGCGCGCGGACGACAAGCTTTGGGGCACGCTCGTCGACGGAAGCGCGCGGGACATCGCCATGGGACTCGAGCCGGAAGAGCGCGTCCTGCACGCCTCGGAGGCGGTTATCGACAACATCTGCGACGCCTTCGCGGAAATCATCGACGCGAAATCACCCTACACGCACAGGCACTCTCTGGGCGTCGAGGCTGCCGCCACGGCCATTGGGAGACAACTAGGCTTTCCGGAAAAGGACATGCCGATCCTGCGGCGGGCCGCCCTGCTGCACGATATCGGCAAGCTGAGCGTGCCGAATACAATCCTGGACAAGCCCGGCAAGCTGACGGCGCAGGAGTGGGAAACGGTGCGGCTGCATCCGTACTACACGCAGCGGATTTTGGAGAGGATTTCCGGATTCGCGCACTTGGCATTTTTGGCCAGCACGCATCACGAAAAGCTCGACGGCTCCGGTTACTACCGCAATCTGAGGGGGCCACAACTGCCAATATCATCGCGCGCGATGGTCGTGGCGGACATCTACGACGCGCTGTCGGCGAAACGTCCTTACCGCGACGCACTTCCGACCGAGACAGTATTGCAGATCATGGGCAAGGAAGTCCCCCAGGCACTGGATGCGGATTGCTTCAACGCCCTCAAAACGTGGCTGCAGAGAAAACAGGGGTGAGCTAGGCAGGCGGAACTTGGCGGACACGCTCACGCGGAACGTGCGGACTTTGAGTCGGGGGCCGCGAATTGCGCTAGGCTTTGATCAAGCGAATCAGCCAGAGGAGAATCAAGGCGCCGATTACGGAGATGACCAGGCGGCCGATCAAGCCATAAGCGGCGATGCCGATCAATCCGAATATAAAGCTGCCCAGCAGCGAGCCGATTACGCCCACGATTAAATCGCCAAGGAGACCGAAGCCGCGTCCCTTCATGATTTGGCCGGCGAGCCATCCGGCTAGAATTCCGATGAGAATTACCCAAACCAAATAGAACATCGTGTGACCTCATGTGCGAAGCGCGATTCGCCGCTATGGCGAGCGCTGACCGGCGTGGGGCTGTGCCGCTGAACCGGCGACATACTACTACCGGAAGGGAGTGCGCAGGAAATGAAACGTGGCGGAAGCACTCGGCCCGGAGAGCCGGAACATTTGCAGGCGTTGAATTGGAAAGAGGGCGAGAAGCGCAAGCGATGTGGTGTGAATTGCGCGAACGGTGGAATTACAAGACGCTATCGGGCGCGGGCGGCGAAATCAAACGCACTGCGATGCCGAACTTTCCGCCTTCGACCGGGCGGACCTGAACTACAGAGCCACGGTCCTCATGATTCACCGCGTCGCTCCCGCGGGAGCCGCGCGTCAGGCGAAGCTCCATACCGGGATAATAGTGCTGGCGGGCGGTTACGAAATACACGCCATGATTGGAAACGTCGAGCGTGGTCAGAGACTCCTCTGCGTATCGAGTGTCAACGGGGCGAATCTGAATCGGTTCGGCGATTTGAATACGCGGAGAGCCGCGCACGACGCTTTCCATTCTCGGAATGACACGGCTGAAAGCGAGTGCGCCGGCGAAAAACAAACACGTAGTCATCACATACAAACCGATTCCGGGATCGAGCTGAAAAGAACGCGCCATCAACATGCGCATCGCCACGAATGGATCCTGCGACGAGCCGAGTAAGCCGCTTTCGATGAGATCGCTTGTCCAGGAACGCACGCCGGCATTCATCGCGAATAGTTGAAGAATCGCGAGCGCACCCAGACAACCGCCAGCGAGACTGAGCGCCGCGGTCGCTTTTCGAAACAGAAAGAGACTCAGCAGAGCCAAAGCGGCGCAGGCCAGGGCCGCGAAAATCAAAATGGAGGCGAGCCACTCGAGGCGCAGACTTTCGGGCACGTTCAACGGTACCGAAGACGGCGTGTGTTCCGCGGCCGAAGTGGCGGCGGCCGCATGGCCGCGCGCGAATGCCGAGCTACTGACGTTGAATGCGGAACGCAGGGTGGTCAAGCGGGCGCCAAGATTCGGGCCGTTGGCCGTCTCGTCGCCGACAAACGCGCCATGCAGACTCACCAAGGGAGCAAAAAACATGAGCAAGGCGATGCAGAGGATCAGACCGAGTCCTGCACGCTCGCCATTGCTTTTATTAGAAGGGCTCATGATTGTCTCTGCGCCCGCAACTGTCTGCGCGCTTTCGCAACAGACGTGAGGGATTGGGGCCGAATGGGATTATTGCTTGGAAACTGCACGTTTTACATGGGATTCGGAATGGCTGTCGCCATCCAGTTAATGTTCATGCGGAACTATCGATTGGGAACGGCCTGAAAGGCGCTATGGAATGGAAACTTGGAGGCGCGGGTGGGATTTGAACCCACGCGTGGAGGTTTTGCAGACCTCTCCCTTAAACCTCTTGGGTACCGCGCCCTCGGAAACTGAGTATACCGAAAATCGGCCACTACCGCCTGAGAACGGCCGCGGGAATTATTCGCGATCGCTCTTCGGAGCGGGAACCTGGGCCTCGCGCATGAAGCGCGCGGATTCTTCCGGCGGCGTGGGGCAAATGTAGAAGCCCGAGCCCCACTCAAAACCGGCGACTTTGGTGAGCAACGGAATGATTTCAATGTGCCAGTGATAATGATCGTTGGCTTCTTCGCCGGCGGGCGACGTGTGGATCATCAGATTGTACGGCGGGCGATCGAGCACGACGTCAAGTCGCGCGAGGCAATCTCTAAGCATTTGCGCGAGGCTGGCGAAGACCGAGCTTGGATTGTTTTCAAACGACGAGCCGTGCGCTAACGGCAGCAGCCACATCTCAAAGGGAAAACGCGGGGCGTAAGGCGCGAGCGCGATGAAGAACTCGTTTTCGGCGATCACGCGCGTCTTCGATTCCTGCTCCTGACGAATCACATCGCAGAAAATACAGCGCTCTTTATCCTGATAGTAGTGGCGCGCGGCATCCACTTCTTCGCGCACGCGTTTCGGCACGATGGGCAATGCGATCAATTGCGAATGCGGGTGCTCGAGCGACGCGCCGGCGGCTTCGCCGTGATTTTTGAAAATGAGGACGTAGCGGAAACGCTTGTCGTTCTTGAGATCGAGCATGCGATCGCGAAAAGCGAAGAGCACGTCCTCAACCGCGCGCGCAGGCAGCGTGGCGAGCGTGCTGGCGTGCTCCGGCGTTTCGATCACCACTTCGTGGGCTCCGATTCCGTTCATGCGGTCGTACAAGCCTTCGCCTTCGCGATCGAGCTCGCCTTCGATGCCGAGCGCCGGAAATTTGTTGGGGACGACGCGCACGCGCCAGCCGGGCGTGTTGGGCGGTCCGCTCTCGCGTCCATATTGCAGGATTTCCGGCGGCGTCTTGTTTTCATTGCCCGCGCAGAAAGGGCAGAAGCCGATGCCTTTCACTTGCACACTTTGGCGCGCGAAATCGCTTGGACGCTTGGCGCGATCCGTCGAGATAATGACCCAACGTCCTGTGATGGGGTCCCTGCGAAGCTCCGGCAACGAAACCTCCTGAAATGTCTGGCGTGCGACAGCGAATGAAATATTTTAGTACGGACACGTGGCGCGGCCAACGGATAGAGATGATTTAGTTTCCTGCGCGAATATACGCGGCGCACGATGAGTGCTATGAGCCGGCAAAAGCGGCCTTGTGCAAACGCACGACTGGGCGACGCCCGGGCGGCGCTTCAATCGCCAGAATATCGAAACGGCAAGGGGCTTCGGGAATGCGGCGCGCGGCGAGGAACTGGCGCGCGATGCGGCTGAGCACGCGGCGCTTTTCGCGCGTGACGGCATCCTCGGGCACGCCGGGACCTCCGCTGCGCATTTTCACTTCGACGAATGCCAGTATGCCGCGATCGTACCCGATCAAATCGATTTCGCCGGAGAGACCAGGAACTTTGAAATTGCGCGCGACGAGCGTGTAACCGTGGCGGCGCAGAAACCAGTAGGCGTAGGTTTCACCGCGAATGCCGCGGCGGGTGGCTTGCTGTTTGGCTTCGGCTCCGTGCGAAGGGAGATCTTCCGCGAGGCCGCGGCGCGCGGCCCAATCGACGAGAAGGAAAACGACGCGCGAGACGACGGGCACGAGCGTTCCTTTACGGCGCGGACGCGCAAATCGGAAAAATGCGGCGCGCCCGCGATTCTGTGAGATTACTTGCCGATCGCTTTGGCTGCTTCGGCGATGCAGGAATCGAGCGTGTCAACGGCGAAATCGGCCTGCTCGCGATCGATCATGAGCGGCGGCGAAAGGCGAATCGTGTTTTCGCCGGCGCCAAGGAAAAGCAAACCTTTGTGAAACGCGCGCTCGACAATCGCATCGCGCAAATCGTGCGCGCGCTCCTTCGTTTTGCGATCAAGCACGATTTCGACGCCGATCATCAGACCGACACCGCGTACTGTGCCCACGATCGCGTGGCGTTGCGGCCACTCCGCGATGCGGCCCAGAATGTGATCGCCCATGCGGCGCGCGTTGTCCATGTACTGCGATTCGATCAGGCGAATCGTCTCGAGCGCGGCGGCTACTGAAATCAAATTCCCGCCGAACGTCGACGCGTGCGCACCGGGCGGCCAATTCATGATGTCAGAGCTGGCGATGGTGGCGGAAAGCGGCATGCCCGACGCGATGCCTTTTGCAACGCACAAAATATCCGGCTCGATGCCCGCGTGATCGCCGGCCCACCACTTCCCTGTGCGGCCCATACCGCATTGCACTTCGTCGGAGATCAGCAGGATACCGTGCTTACGGCACAAACTTTGCAAATAGCGCAAGAATTCCGCGGGCGCGGGCAAGTAACCGCCTTCGCCCTGAATGGGTTCGATGACGATGCCGGCGACGTCTTCCGGCGCGACGAGCTTGTGAAAAAGTTCACGCTCAATGAATGAGCCACATTCGCCGCAGTAGCTGCCCCCGGCCACACCCGTACCGTGCGGACAGCGATACGGATCGGGATACGGCGCGTGAAACACGCCAGAGAGCAGCGAACCAAAACCCTTGCGTTGCACGGCCTTTGAAGCCGTGAGCGAGAGCGCGCCCATGGTGCGGCCGTGGAAGCCGCCGTAAAACGCGATGAATTTTTCGCGGCGCGTGTGATAGCGCGCGAGTTTGATGGCTGCTTCGATGGCTTCTGTGCCGGAATTTCCGTAATACACGCGCTTCTGTTTTTTGCCGGGCGTGACCGCGCCAAGCTTTTCGGCAAGCTCGACCATGTTCGGATAATAGAAATCGGTGCCGGACATGTGGATCAGTTCGGCGGCCTGCTTCTGAATGGCGGCGACGACATCGGGATGGCAATGCCCTGTCGAAACCACGGCGATGCCGGCGGCGAAATCGACAAACGTGTTGCCGTCCACGTCCTCGACGAGCGCGCCACGTCCGCTTGCGGCGACGAAAGGATAGCTGCGCGTGTAGGACGACGAAATCGAGCGCGCATCGCGCTCCAGAATCGCCGCGGCCTTCGGGCCGGGTAGCTTCGTCACCAAGTGTGCGACGTTGTTGCCCTGAACCTTTACGTTCGTCATGACGTACCCCCGAGAGTTTCTCTTGGAACGAAATGCAGCTGAGATAGAACGGTGGCGCGGACTGATCGCGGTGCAAACACACGACGCCGCACGCGAAACGAGGCGAGAAAAACTAAGTTAGTCGACGCTGAAAAGGTTCGGGCGTTCGAGAGACGGAAGGCAGTGCTTGGCGGCGGAACTGTGCCCTGTGGGCTTAAATTGCGCTAGGCTCATTTGCGTTTCCAGCGAATCCCGCCGTCTTTGATATCTTCAAGCAGAATACCACGGCCGGCCAATTCCTGCCGAATCTTATCCGCCACTTTGAAGTCTTTGCGTTGCCGCGCCGACTGGCGCTGCGCGACCAGCGCGTCAATCTCCGCGTCAGAGGCGGCAGCGGCGCCGCCTGTTGCAATTCCGAGCGCGGCCAGACGTTGCGCGTCGTCATCCTCAAGCACGGCGAAAATCGCGTCGAAGGTTTCGAGCACGCGTTGCGCCGCGACGCGCTCGTCGGCGCGAAATTGACCGCGGTCCATCGCAATGTTGGCCTCGCGAACCATATCGAAAACGGCGGCCAATGCTTGCGCGGTATTCAAATCGTCGGCCAGCGCGGCTTCAAATCGCTCGGCCGATTCGCCGATTGCGCGAGCCATCGCGGGATCAGAACCCGCGGCAAACGATTCGGCTTTCAGGCGAGCCGCGAAATTCCGCAGCCGCTCGACCGAACTGACGGCCTGCTGCAACCCTTCGGCCGTGAAATTCAGTTGCCTGCGATATGGCACGGAAGCCAGCAGGAAGCGCACGGATGAAGGGCGCGTGCCCTCGGAGAGCAACTCGCGCAGCGTCGCGAAATTGCCGAGCGACTTCGACATTTTCTCGTGATCAACCAGAAGATGCTCGGCATGCAGCCAATATCGAACGAACTGCTTGCCGGTGGCCGCTTCGGATTGCGCGATTTCATTTTCGTGATGCGGAAAAGCCAGGTCGATGCCGCCGGAATGAATGTCGATCGTTTCGCCGAGCAGCGCCATAGCCATCGCGGAACATTCAATGTGCCAACCGGGGCGGCCGGGGCCGATCGGCTCTTCCCAAAATTGTTCGCCGGGCTTCGGAGCCTTCCATAGCGCGAAATCGCGCGCGTCTGTTTTGTCATAGCGGTCCACATCAACGCGCGCGCCGGCCTGAATGCCGCTCAAATCGATCTTCGAGAGCTTGCCGTAAGCCGGAAATTTCGAGATGCGAAAATAGATCGAGCCATCGCTCGCGTAGGTATAGCCCTTGGCGATCAAGCGCTCGATCAGGCGCACCATGTCGTCGATATGATCGGTGGCGCGCACGAAGTGCTCGGGCGGCTCGAGGTTGAGCGCCGTGCGATCTTCCATGAACGCGCGGATATAGTCGTCGGTGTATTGGCGGATGGTGACGCCACGTTCCGCGGCGCGCTTGATGATGCGGTCGTCCACGTCGGTGAGGTTCATCACCTGGGTGATCTTGTAACCTTGCGATTCCAGGAATCGGCGCAGGATGTCCTGGAAAACGAAGGTGCGGAAATTTCCGATGTGCGCGAAGTCGTAGACCGTCGGGCCGCAGGTGTAGATGCTGACTTTGCCAGGATGCAGCGGCACGAACGGTTCGGTGCGCCCGCTAAACGTGTTGTGCAGCAAAATCTCGCGCAAGGTTTTCGGTCCTCGTAACAGCGCGTTAGCGATGCAACGCGCAAACGCGTAATTCTAGCCGACCGCGAGACTGCGCGAAAGAGTGAGACATCGCCTCATTCTGAACTCGCAGGCAGCCAACAGTTCGAGGCGGGACACGCCCGCATGACCGGCTGTTTCGAAGGGAGGCACCCAAGTGTATGATCAGCGGAGAATGAGCACGACTTCTCACGTTCGCCGAGTGGTTGTTTTCATCTGTCTGGTGGCGCTGCTGCTCGCAGCGGTCGCACCGGGCGCAAGTGCCCTGCCGTTCGCCATTCTTCTGACATTAATGTTTTGTTATTGCGATTGCCGTAAGCGCTCCGCTGCCCCAGCGTGACAAGCAGAGTTGTGCGTGGCAGGTCGAAGCGCTCCCCGCGTTCTCGCCGCGACCTCCTCCGGCGCGATAACTCCTCGCGCTAAGTGGCCGCGACACGGCGGCTGACTCCACACGCTAAACCACAAACCACAACTCTCACCGGGCTAGCTGCGTTCGCTCGCAGCCTCGCTTGGTCCGCGCCGGCGGCCGGAGGGTTCGATGTCCATAAAACGCAAATGGCTGCGAGCAATGTTCCTGGCGATGATCGCCATTTCGTCCTTCGGAGGAGCTTGGATGAATCCCAAAGAAATCGAGGACCTTTTGCACGTAATGAACGCAACAAAAATCGAATTAGCACTTCCCGAAGAGCGTGAGACGGGAGACGGGAAGCTGCGTTGGATAGAGATCGGTGCCGATCGGCCCGAGCGAAATTCGTAAAACGAAGAGTCTTTTTCAATTCGCCGGCAGCCGGTGGGAACCAACGTTTACGGTGGACTCTTCGGAATCGCGTGACGCGCCGGCTAGAAGTTTTTCAAACGCGTCATGATCGACGGGCTGCGAGTAAAGATAGCCTTGACCATATTCGCAGCCGAATTGTTCGAGATAGGCTCGCTGAGCGGGGGTTTCGATTCCTTCGGCGATCACTTTCAGGTCGAGATGATGCGCGAGCGTGACGATCAGGCGGGCAATTTCGCGGCTTTCGACATTTTGCTCGATGCCACTAATAAAAGAGCGATCGATCTTCAGCACATCGACAGGAAAACTGCGCAGGCGGCTGAGCGAGGAATGTCCGGTGCCGAAGTCGTCGATGCTAAGGCTTACGCCAAGGTCCTTAAGCTGCGAGAATATTCGCGTGGTGACCTTGGGATTGCTCATGGCCATGGATTCGGTGATTTCGAGCTGTAAGCTCGACGGCGCCAACTTGGTTTCCTCCAGCGCCAATTTCACGTCGGCGACGAGATTGCTTTGTGCGAGCTGGCGCGGGGAAACATTGATAGTGATCGTCATCGGCAGCTCGCTGCTGTAGCGGAGTTGCCAGGCGTGTGCCTGCCGGCAAGCTTCTTTCAAAATCCAGCGCCCGATAGGCACGATCAGGCCGGTTTCTTCGGCGACTTCGATAAAGTCGGCGGGCCCAACTATTTCGGATTCATTGTGCCACCAGCGCACGAGAGCCTCGGCGCCAGCGATTTTCCCCGTGGCCAGGCGAACGATCGGCTGAAAGAAAACACGAAGCTCTTCGCGATCGATGGCCTTGCGCAATTCAGTTTCAAGCTTCAGGCGCCGCACAACGATGGCGTGCATGGCGGTGTCAAACACCTGGCAGCACGACACGCCTTGAGCTTCGGCGCGGCACATGGCGATATCCGCATCGCGCAGCATTTCGGCGGGCGAATGCGGCGTATCGGAGCTCATGGCAATGCCAATGCTGGCGGTGGTGAACGCGTCCACGCCGTGAAGCGTAAAAGGTCCGGCAAAACTTTCCTGGAGGCGCATGGCGACGCGCATGGGATCGCTGGGCGCTTTGATGTCCTCCAGAAGCACGGTGAATCGATCGCCGTCAAGGCGCGCGAGCATCTCGTCGCCAAACTGCCGGCCGGGAACGCCGGTGGGAGTGGTCCGGGAAACGGTGTCGTCGTGGCGTAGGCGCGCTTTCAGGCGATGGCTGATGTCGATGATCAACTGATCGACGACGGCATGGCCCATGGTCTCGTTGAAGATTTTCAAACCTTTTATGTCCACAAACAGCACGGCGAATTTGAATTCCGGAAAGCGCCGCTTGTGATCGATGGCGTGCTGCAGGCGGTCCAGGAAAAGGCTGCGATTGGGCAAGCCGGTGAGCGCGTCGTGAAAGGCTTCGTGTTCCAGTCGCTCCTCCACGCGTTTGCGCTCGGTGATGTCGCGATTGACGATCACAAGATGCGTGACGTGGCCTCTGCGATTTCGGATCACGCTCGCCGTGGACTCAAGAACGTGCCACTTACCGTCCTTATGGCGCATGCGGTACTCGAGACGCTGACCCTCGCCGGTGAGGCGCGCTTTCTTTCCGGCTTCGACGACGCGCTCGCGATCTTCGGGATGAACTTGTTCGAGCGATCCAGTCGCAGCCAACTCCTCGGCCGTATAACCGAGAACTTTTTCGTATGCGGGACTGTTGTAGAGGCGCTTCCCGGTGACTTCCACGAGCGCGATCATGTCCGCGGCATTTTCACTGACGATGCGGAAGAGTTCGTTCTGGCGAATACGGCGGAGACGCTGATAGCCGATGTAGAGGCACAGCACCAGAACCAGAGCAGTGAGTTCGAGCAAAGGCGGCTTGAGAAACCACGACGGGAAATGCACCAGTGTTAGAGTGAGACCCATTGTCGTGTTCCTTGACGGCTAACGTCCGTGTCGTGGTCCGGGCGGCCGTGAAAGTTATCGGACTCCCATTGTCACATTCCGGTACAGGCGCACAATGATTTGCTTCCGAAGCGCATTGACTTCTACGGCACCGGCCCGGGACCGCCGGCGCGGGACCTAAAGCGTCAAAACTAAGAGATGGCAAGGCGCATTTTCTCAGGCGAATCCGCCGCGATCATGCATGAATTCTTGATTCGACTGGGACGGCGTGCTAGTCTCGACCCGCCTGCGCGAAACTTTACGCGCAACCCGCACAACCCGGGTGCGGCTCTATTCGGAGCCGCCCAAATGAGGACCTCGATGGCCGATGACGCACTCGGAATGATTGAGACCAAGGGGCTGGTCGGCTCGATTGAAGCCGCCGACGCCATGGTCAAGGCGGCCAACGTCGTAATTATCGGCAAGGAATATATTGGCTCCGGATTTGTGACCGTGATGGTGCGCGGCGACGTTGGCGCGGTGAAAGCCGCAACCGACGCGGGCGCCGCGGCTGCGCGACGCGTCGGCGAACTCGTGGCAGTGCACGTGATTCCGCGGCCGCATGAGTTGGTTGAAAAAATCTTGCCGGGCGGCGGAAATCCTCCTGGCACGAAGAGATAGCGCGCGCCCGATCCGGCGCTGCCCATCGCACAGCGCGGTGATTAGTTAACCGGACTGCGCGGAGCGCATTACTTCAAAGGTAAGGCGCATTGGACCTTCGCGACCGCGACCTCATCTCTATCCAGCAAGCCCGCGAATTGGTGGCCCGCGCCGCCACCGCCCAGAAACGATTCGCCACATTTTCGCAACAGCAGGTTGACGCGATTGTGGAGGCTTGCGCCGCCGCGGCCGCCGCAGCCGCTGAATCGCTCGCGCGCGTGGCCGTCGAAGAAACGGGCTACGGAAATGTTCCCGACAAAATCCTGAAGAACCGCGTGGCGTCGGTGGAAGTGCCGCGCGCAATTCGCGGAATGCGCACGGTCGGCGTGATTCGCGAAGACGCGGAGGCCGGCATCGTCGAAGTCGCGTCTCCTGTGGGCATCGTCGCGGCGATCATCCCATCGACAAATCCGACATCGACCGCGATCTACAAAACATTAATCTCGCTCAAAGCGCGCAACGCTATCGTGCTCAGCCCGCATCCCGCGGCGATTCGCTGCATCTGCCAGGCGGCGACGATTCTGGAACGCGCAGCGCTGACGGCCGGCGCGCCTGAGGGCTTGATCTCTTGCATGACGGAGACTAGTTTGCCGGGCACGCAAGAATTGTGGCGGCAGCGCGAAGTCGGCGTAATTCTTGCCACTGGGGGCACGGGTCTCGTGCGCGCCGCGTACAGTTCGGGCAAACCGGCATACGGCGTGGGACCGGGCAACGTGCCCGCCGCGATTGAGCGCACGGCGAATGTGCACAAAGCCATCGCCGATATCATCGCCGGAAAAACTTTCGATTACGGAACGATTTGTTCGTCCGAGCAAGCCATCGTCGTCGAAGAATCCGTGCGCGATCAGGCGCTCGAAGAATTGCGGCAGCAAGGCGCGCATTTTCTTTCGCACGATGAAGCCGAAAAAGTTGGGCGGCTCGTTTTCCAGCCGGGTTCACACGTCGCGAACTCCAAAATTGTCGGCCGCCCGGCCACCGTGATCGCCGAAATGGCGGGGATTTCCGTGCCGGGCGCGACGCGCGTGCTGATTGCGCGCCTGGAACCGCAGCAAGTGGGCCGGGAGTTTCCACTTTCCGCGGAAAAACTTTCGCCCATTCTTGCGTTCTATTCGGTCGCGGATTTCGCGGCGCTGGTCGAGCAAGCCACGCGTCTGTTGCTTTTCGGCGGCGCGGGCCACACCGCTTCGATTCACACATCAGATGCGGACAAGGCCCGGCGCTACGGCCAAGCCGTGCCGGCGTTTAGAGTTTGCGTGAACACGTCGTCGGTGCACGGCTCGATCGGCTATTCGACGAATTTGTTTCCCGCGATGACGCTCGGCTGCGGCGCACCCGGCGGCAACATCACGTCCGACAATATTGGCCCGCAACATCTGATGAACATCAAGCGCATCGCATGGGAATCGCGCCCGGTGGAGCATCGCACCGTCGCCGCGGATCGACGTATGTCTCCCGACGCGGGGATTGCCGCGTCGACCGGGACCGGGGCCGAGCATGCGCCTGCGCATGCTCGCGGCGAATCTGCGCCCGCGCAGCCGAAAACTTTGGCGGCGCCAGCATCATCATCCTCACAATCCTCACCAGCAATGGCTCACGGGCTTCCCGGCGCTCTCAAATCTGATTCTGCATCGCCCGCGACGCCCGACCGCGCCGTACTCGCGCGCCTGGTCGAGCACGTACTTGCGGCGCACGGCATTGCG
>JBAQYV010000140.1:0-3028 GCA_049790315.1 Candidatus Acidiferrales bacterium
CCTCGCCCGCAAGCGTTCCCAAAGGCATCCACACTTCGGGCACCTGGACCGGCTCCAGCGAAAGCTTGATTCACGTCTCACTGCGCACAGGTTGGGTTGTCAGCATCTTACAAAACGGCGACGAAAAAATGGATGTCACCGTCGTCAGCGATCATCTCGATTCCATGCGTTATGCCGGCACAGTCCACAGTCATGTTGACCTCCTCCTGCTCCCCCAATAACCGCCGCGCGTAGCTTCCTAGCCCATCCCCGCCCGCTGTCTGCCTTTCGCATCGCCGGCTACGCAATCCAGCCGCACGGCTTCCGGATGCGCGCTACCCGGGGAAGGTTTGTTGGAGGGCGGAGCGTGTCTCCACCCGTTCTCGTATCTTCCACAGTTCGAATGAATTTCCTCAGCCCAGTCTTCGAATAACCCACACGTTATCATTGACACGTGGGTTACAGCCGTGCTATACTTTCTCATGTCTCGCAAACACCCATTCCATTCGCCGGGATTTCTTCCGGCAGCGCCCCGTCAAAGCGTCTCCCAGCGGCATTTCGATGCAAAATTACGTGAAAAATCCGTCGTCGCAAGTCTTTTGTTTTCAGTCAATTGCCCAAAGAGTGCGCATCTCATTGAAAAAGAGCACGTTCAAAGCTCGTGCTTTCATACTCATGCGCACTCTTTTCCTGCAAGTCCTTTGTTAACATCATTTTGTGAATTGGGTACGGGGGTGTATGTACCCCGTTCGATCCTGGCCGGATTTTTGGGGGCGAAAGGTGCCGCGAACGCGCGAAAGGCAGTACGGTTGTCCTTCACCGGGTAGTGGGCTAACGCTGTGTTGCTGGCGAAGGTCGGGCCAGGAGAGGTCGCCATACTCTCCGACGCAAGTTCCGTGGCCTTTCTCTGCGTATCTCCGTGCCCTCTGCTCCTCTGCGTTATCTTTACGATTTTGTGCCGGCGAAGATACTCGCCAGCATAGCGGCGTAACGCGCAGCGTCCGATGAACGCGACGCGGCAACAAGCAATTGCCCCACGACCCATCGCCGCGCCGAAATATGCAAACGGATTTTTTCGCGGTAAAATAAATAGTTTTGGCGGTCCTCTCGGATCGCACAGTGCTGGTGCCCGCTATGAATTTCAAACTGAGCAGCGATTACGAGCCGCAAGGCGATCAGCCCCAGGCGATCGAGCAACTCGTTCGCGGTCTTGATGGCGCCGAGAAGCATCAAGTCCTGCTCGGCGTCACTGGCTCGGGCAAGACCTTCACGATGGCTAAGGTCATCGCCGCCGCCAATCGGCCCTCGATCGTCCTCGCGCACAACAAGACGCTGGCGGCGCAGCTCTACAGCGAATTCAAAAGTTTTTTCCCGCAGAACGCCGTCGAATATTTCGTCAGCTACTACGATTTCTACATGCCGGAAGCCTATCTGCCCGCATCGGATACGTACATCGAGAAAGAGTCCACGATCAACGATGAGCTGGACAAGCTGCGCATGAGCGCCACGCGCTCGTTGTTTGAGCGCCGCGACGTCATCGTTGTCGCATCCGTTTCCTGCATCTACGGTCTCGGCTCGCCGGAATCGTATTTCGGTTTGTCGGCCACGATCGAAGCTGGCAAAACTTTTACGCGCGACGCTCTGCTGCGCAAGCTCGTGGATATTCAATATGAACGCTCCGAGGATTTGCGCCGCGGCACATTTCGCGTGCGCGGCGACACCACTGAAATTTATCCGCCATACGAAGACCAGGCCTACCGCATCGAGCTTTGGGGCGATCAGGTCGAAGCCATTCGCGCCATGGATCCGCTGACGGGCGCGCTGCTGCGCGGCGAAGAAAAACTCTCGCGTCTCACCATCTACCCGAAATCGCATTACGTGATGCCCGCCGCGCAGCGAGAGCGCGCCATCGTTTCGATTCTCGAAGAGCTCGATTGGTGGAAGCCTGAGCTTGAAAAGCAGGGTAAGTTCGTGGAAGCGCAGCGCCTGTGGCAGCGCACGCGCTTTGATGTGGAGATGATGCGCACCATCGGCTATTGCCACGGCGTGGAAAATTATTCGCGCCATCTTTCCGGGCGCTTACCGGGGGAGGCGCCGCCGACGCTTTTCGATTACGTTCCGCAGGACTTTCTGCTCTTTATTGACGAATCGCACCAGACGATTCCGCAGCTCAATGGAATGTACAAGGGCGACCGCTCGAGAAAACAAACGCTGGTCGATTATGGATTTCGCATGCCGTCGGCTTTGGACAATCGTCCGCTCACGTTCGAGGAGTTCGAGCATCGCACCGGCCAGGTGGTTTACGTCTCCGCGACGCCCGGCCCTTACGAGTTGACGCGCACGGCGGGCGCCGTGATCGAGCAAGTGATTCGCCCCACCGGACTTGTGGACCCGCAGGTGGAAGTGCGTCCCGTGAAGGGCCAGGTGGACGATCTGCTGGAAGAGATTCGCCTTCGCGCCGCAAAAAATGAACGCGTACTGGTGACCACGCTCACCAAGCGCATGTCGGAAGACCTTACGGAATATTTCGCCGAAATCGGCGTGCGCTGCCGCTATCTGCATTCGGAGATTGACACGCTGGAGCGCGTCCGAATTCTGCGCGATCTGCGCCGCGGCGAATTCGATGTGCTGATCGGCATCAACCTTCTGCGCGAAGGCCTCGATCTTCCCGAAGTTTCTTTGGTCGCGATTTTGGACGCCGATAAAGAAGGCTATCTACGCAGCGCCACTGCGTTGATTCAGACCATGGGCCGTTGCGCGCGCCACGTCGAAGGCCGCGCGATCCTCTATGCCGACGTGATGACCGGTTCGATGCGCCAGGCGATCGACGAAACAGATCGCCGCCGCACGAAACAGCTCGCCTACAACCTCGAGCACAACATCACGCCGCAATCCATCGTCAGAAGCGTGGATATGAAGCTCGCCCGAATCGTCGATGCCGATTATCTGAACGTGCCCGCCGAGGATTTCGTCGACGAGAACATCGTTACGGAGCAGGAGCTCGCTCACGCCATTGCGCAACTCGAGGAACAAATGCGCGAAGCCGCCA
>JBAQYV010000141.1:0-4479 GCA_049790315.1 Candidatus Acidiferrales bacterium
CCGTGTTGTCGAGCGCCGCGTTGGCCACGGCATCGGCATCGCGATTGCGCTCGCGGGGAATGTGTTCAACGGCGAAATACTCCAGCGCCTTTGAAGCTTTCTGTGCGCGCTCGTGCAGCGGACGCAAATCGGCGCTGCGCACTTTGTAGTGGCCCTGCATCTGCCGCACCAGCAATTCGGAGTCGCTCTCGATGCGCAACCGGTGAATTCCGCGCGCAGCTACGGCGTCGAGCGCCGCGATCAGCGCGTAATACTCCGCGACGTTGTTCGTCGTGCGCCCGATGTACTTGCCGAACGATTCGATGCGTTCGCCGTCCGGCCCGCGCAGCACCACGGCATAAGATGCCGGCCCTGGATTACCGCGCGCCGCGCCGTCAATCTGCGCGACGTGCACCGGTCCAGAAGCAGGAGGCCTGACGGGTTCATGAAACAAACGTGCGGCGCTTTTGGTAAAACGCTTCATGGGTGGTGAAATCGATTCGGTCGCGCAAAGACCACGCGGCAACGGCCGCCGGCACAACGTCCGCATGACGCGGCGCGGGCCACGTAGCAAAATTCGGCGGCGCCAGGGTGAGTTCGCACGACGCAGCTAATCTTCACGGTGTTCCGCGTTTTGCGATTCGGCGCCCGTAGCGGAGGCAGCGGCGGCGGATCCCGGCGAATCGGCAAGCCAGAGTATGCGTGTGCAGGTTTCGCAGTGGAAAATGTCGTCGGAGCCCGCGCGGCCGAGATCCTGCACCACGTGCGGGAGAATGCGAACGCCGCACTGGCCGCAACTTCCGTGGCGCACTTCGGCGAGTCCAATGCCGTGGCGGCGAACGGCGATTTTTTCGTAATCCTCGAGCAGGTCCGCCGGCACGCCGCGCGCGGCTTCTTCGTACCGGGCCTGTGCGTCGGCGAGTTCCTTTTCGGCGCTGGCTTTTTCGGCTTCGATCGCACGGCGCTCCGCAGAGGTAGCGGCGTCAGCTTCCGCTAGAGCGCGAACGGCGGCGGGAACGCGGCGCTCAAATTCCTCGCCGGCCATCATGCGCTCGAGCAGACGGTCTTCGGCTCGCGCCATCTCGGATTCGGCGTTTGAGATTTCGTGCTGAAGTGCTTTGAAAGCTTCGTTGGTTTTTACTTGGAAACTTTGATCGCGATATTTCCGCGCGCTTTCCTTCCACTGTTCCACGTCTAATTCAAATTTCTTGCGGTCTTTTTGGCTGCCGAGCAGAGATTCCTTGGCTGCGGCCAAGTCGCCCCGCGCCCCCGCCAAGCGCGCGTCCACTTCGGCGAACCGGCCGGGGAATTCGGCCAGCCGCGTGCGCAGCCGGTTCAGGCTCAGGTCCACGGCCTGCAATTCAGACAGATGCTTCAGGGCCGTATTCATCCGGTCGGTATCTTAACACACGCCTTCGCCCCGTCTTGTCAGAGCGGAGTCAATGTCGCGGAGTCGATGTCGCGGAGTCGATTCCGAGAACGACCTTGCTGTTGGCCCTAATCGCCTTGGTGAACTTGCATGGTTTGGTCAACCCACATCGAAGGGTAGTGCAGAGGAATCGCAACTGGCTGGCCCGCAGGCGGCGGTGGAGGTGGCGGGGCGGTATATGTCGCGGTGGCCGTAAATCCGCTCGCAGAAGTGGCGATCGAGTACGTGTAACCGTCGCGGCCGGAGCGCGGCATGGCAAGCGAACCACTGGAGACAAGCAGATCGAGCGAAGCGTAGCCGCCATTCTGCGCGTTGTAGGCGCGCTCGGCTTGCGCGATCGACAGCAAGTCCATCTGCACGCCGGTCAGCGAGATCTGCTGCGTTACGGCCGTGCCGGGCGCTGGCGCTGCCTGCTTGAGAAAGTAATAGTAGATGCCCAGCGCAACCACCGCTACGACGAGAGTGGATACGAGTGAACGCATGGCAGCCCCAATTATATGACTGCGGCCCGCGGGCGCCGCGGGATCGGGTTTTGCGTGTGCTTAATCGGGCGATATGGTGCGGCAACCTGACAAAGTTGACCAGACGCGAGCGGAACATCCGGCGCTGGGGCACATCCGGAAGGCGGCGGCTCGCATAGTGGCCGATACGGGACAGGGTTTCGGCGCGAGCGTTGACACTAAGAAGGCAGTCCGGTAACACAGCTTAGCGGTTATCTCAAAATCTTCGGGAGAAAATTCATGAACACCCGTTCGCCCATGGGGGCCGTGTTGATCGCGGTTTTGATTTTGGCGATGACGTTTCCAGCAGCGGGAATGGCACAGGCGCCGGCGGGCCAGCATGCCGGTGATATCGCGCGTGTGATTCCTTCAGTAGACATCACGCGTGGTTCGCAGCAGTTGACGGCTGCTGTAAAAACGCCGGTCGACTGGGGAGACTTGATCAAGACGCAGCCGGACGGGCGCGCGCGTGTGAGCTTGGAAGATGGATCAATGCTGAATGTGGGCGCCGATTCGACGATGGAAATCACACAGCATAATTCGCAGCAACAACAGACGCAGATCGATCTTACCTATGGGCGTGTGCGCGCGACGGTGGTGAAGTTTACGCGGCCCAATGCGAAATTTGAGATGCATACGGCGGTGGGCGTGGCGGGCGTGGTCGGCGGCGATGCGTACGTTTTTTTTGAGAACAACATGATGAGCGTCGTCGTGTTTGAGGGTACCGTGCGCCTGTGCAATCTGCAGCTTGTGTGCGTGGACGTGTTGGCCGGACAGATCGCGACGATTCGAGGCGATCATGCGCCAGATGCGGCGTCGCAAGCGACGTCAGAGGAAGTGGCCGATGCCGTCGCCAGCACGCTTGTCGACAATGGTGGAAACGCGCCGCCGCCGGTGCACCATCTAACTACCGGAGAGATTGTTGGATTGACGATTGTTGTGGCGATTCCGGCGATTGTGTTACCGATCCTGCTGAAGGGCAAACCAGGACCGGTGCCTGCGAATGGGAATGGGTGCCCCGTCGGGACGGGTACGACGGAACCTTGCTAATAAAAGCGGCGATGACGGCAAAATTTGCGCGAAGGCATTCGGTCCGAGTTGCCTTTAGGGCTTTGGGCGCATCCAAAATACTCTGTGGCGCGTCTGTGTAGGTATGTGGCCGAACCGCAGGCTGACGAAAAATATAATTCCGTGAAAAACCGAATTCTTATTGCTGCTCTCGTTGTCGCGTCTCTTTGTCTCGCGGGGACGGAAGCGCCGGCTCGCAGCCAGACGCCGACGCCTTCACCGGCACCCGCGGCGGCAAGGACGCCAGCAACGCGTCCGGCGCAACTGCAAATTGTGACGCGCACGCTCGAAAATGGACTGCGGCTGGTGATGGTGGAGAATCACGATGCGCCAGTGATTAGTTTGCAGATGTGGTATCACGTCGGTTCAAAAGATGAGCGGCCGGGACATACGGGTTTCGCGCACTTATTCGAGCATCTGATGTTTCAAGGTTCGGCGCATGTGGCGCCGGAACAGCACACGCGAGTGATCGAAGCTCTGGGCGGGGAATCCGACGCCTTCACGCAGGACGACGTCACCGTGTTTTACGAAACTTTTCCGAGTAACGCGCTGGCGCGTGTGATGTGGCTGGAAGCCGATCGCATGGGCGGATTGAAAATCACGGAAGAGCATTTCGAGTCGGAGCGCCAAGTGGTGGAGGAAGAGCGCCGGCTGCGCGTGGACAACCGGCCATATGGGCGCGTGATTGAGGATTTGTACGCCGCGGCTTTTACGGTACATCCATACAAGCACACCACTATCGGCAGCATGGCGGATTTGGATAAGGCCACGCTGCCGGACGTGCAGGAATTTTTCAACACGTACTATCGACCGGACAATTGCACGATGATTCTGGTGGGCGATTTCTCCGCGGACGGCGCGGTCGCGATGGCGCAGAAATATTTCGGCGGGATTCCGAAGCCGACGACAGCGGTGCCACGCGTAACCGCGATTGAGCCGCCGCAAACAGCCGAGCGGCGCCTGGTGAAAACGTATCCGGATTCGCCGCTTCCCGCGTTCGTCTACGGGTACAAGATGCCGGCGGAATATTCGCCGGATTCGTACGCGCTCGATTTGGTGTCAAACCTTTTGGCGAGCGGCGAAAGCAGTTGGCTGTATCGCAAGCTGGTGTATGAGGATCGGATCGCCGTGGAAGTGGATGGCGGCGGAAACTTCACCGAGGATCCGAATTTATTTTTCGTGGTCGCCGTGATGAATCAGGGACACACGAACGGCGAAGGCGAAAAGGAAATTCAAAGCGTTCTCGACCGGGTAAAGAGCGAACCGCTGGACGCGCACGATCTCGAGAAAGCCAAGAATCAGCAGACGGCCGCGTTCATACTGGGCCGCGAGAGCGACGAAGAAGTCGCTTCGGCGTTGGGGCCTTACGCGGTAATTGGACGCGATCCGGAATTGTACAATTCCGATCTCGAGCGTTATTTGAGCGTGACACCGGAAGACATCGAGCGCGTGGCGAAGCAATATTTTGTTCCGGAACACGCGACGCTGGTGGAAGTGGAAGTG
>JBAQYV010000142.1:0-20999 GCA_049790315.1 Candidatus Acidiferrales bacterium
GCGACAACGTAGCGATGGAGATATCACTGATCACGCCGGTGGCGTTGGAGAAGGGCCTGCGCTTCGCGATCCGCGAAGGCGGGCACACCGTCGGGGCCGGCGCCGTAACCGAGATCATCGAGTAACCGTCGAAAAGATAAAGGGATAAAGACCAAACGTCATGCGCGAACTTATCACGCTGCAATGCAACGATTGCAAGAACCGGAATTACGCGACCACCAAGAATCGGCGCAAGCATACCGAGCGCTTGGAGACCAAGAAATTTTGCAACACTTGCCGGAAACACACCGTGCATCGCGAAGTGAAGTAAGGACGTGAAGTAACGGAGTGCGAGGCCGGTTGCCGGGGAATCCGGACGGGAGAACGGAACAGGGGAGTAGGTTCAACGGTAGACCGCCGGTCTCCAAAACCGGATGTGGGGGTTCGATTCCCTCCTCCCCTGCCAGATCGATTGGGCGCGTGAAGGACCAGCGCGCAACGGCATACGGCGCGACGAGCGAGATGTGATGAAGGCACGATGAAAGCGCAACGGTGAAACAAGTGGCTGAAGCGGCGGAATCGGGACGGCGCGACGATCGAGATCGAGATCGCGGAGAACCGGGATTTCTCGCGCGCCTGGCGGACACGCCCAAACGCTGGAGCAAGTTCCTGCACGAAACGCGGGTCGAGATGAAGAAGGTGACCTGGCCTTCGCAAAAGGAAGTGATCACGACCACTTCGGTGGTGATTGCCACAGTGGCGTTTTTCGGAGTTTTCTTTTTCGTTGTGGATTCGGGCGCGAGCTGGCTGATGCAACGCGCGCTGAATTTGTTCAAGCACTAACGGACTGCGCGGAGCGCATTGCTCTAAAGGAAACCGGGTGGCCATGTCGAAGCAGTGGTACATCATCCATACCTACTCCGGCTTTGAGAAGAAAGTGAAGGAGAGCCTGGAGAGCCGCGTCGCCGCGTTCGGTCTGCAGGACAAGATCGGGCGGCTGATGATTCCGACCGAAGACGTGGTCGAGGTGCGCGGCGGGAAAAAGATCGTTTCGCCACGCATGCTCTTTCCTGGCTACGTGCTGGTGGAAATGGATATGGACGATTACACCTGGCACGTCGTTCGCTCGACGCCCAAGGTGACTGGCTTTGTGGGCTCCGGGCAAACGCCTTCGCCGCTTTCCGAGGAACAGATTGAAGAGATATTGCACCGGGTTACGACGGCGACGGACAAGCCGAAACCGAAACTCGTTTTCGAGCGCAACGAACAAGTGCGCATCGTTGATGGACCGTTCGCGAGTTTCACGGGCGTGGTGGAAGACGTCAATTCCGATCGCAGCACGCTCAAGATTTCGGTGACGATTTTCGGGCGTTCGACTCCAGTGGAGCTAGATTTCGTACAAGTGGAGAAGATGGCGTAGTCCAGCGCCGCAGGGGCTGGCAGTAAAAGCAAAAGGGATCGAAAAAAATGGCGAAGAAAGTTCAAGGCACAGTGAAATTGCAGCTCCCGGCCGCCAAGGCTACGCCGGCGCCGCCCGTGGGCACCGCGCTTGGTCCGCAGGGCGTGAACATCATGGATTTCTGCAAGCAGTTCAACGCGAAAACGGGCAAAGAACCCGAAGGCATGATCATTCCCGTGCTCGTGACGATTTATACCGATCGCTCGTTCACGTTCATCACCAAGACGCCACCGGCTTCGGAATTGCTAAAGCGCGCGGCGGGGATCGTGAAGGGTTCGGCTGAGCCGAATCGCACCAAAGTCGGCAAAGTGACGAAGAAGCAAGTGGAAGACATCGCCCGGTTGAAACTCACGGACTTGAATACGACGAACGTCGATTCCGCCGTGCGCACGATCATGGGCACCGCCCGAAACATGGGCCTCGAAGTGGAAGGTTAGGGGAGAGTCGCTATGCCACGCAAGGTCGGCAAGAATACGGAGAAGGCGCGCAAGACAATCGAGGCGCGTCCTTACAAGCTGAATGAAGCCGCCGCGGCGCTTCAGAAAGCGCATTTCGTCAAATTCGACGAAACGATCGAATTGGTCGTGAATTTGGGCGTTGATCCGAAGCACTCCGACCAAATGGTTCGCGGCACGGTGGTGTTGCCGCACGGACTGGGTAAATCGAAGCGCGTGTTGGTGATCGCGAGCGGTGAAAAAGTTCGCGAAGCCGAAGAAGCCGGCGCGGATTTCGCCGGCGGCGAAGACATGGTGCAAAAAATTCAAGAGGGTTGGACGGATTTCGACGCCGTGATCGCCACGCCGGACATGATGAAGTCCGCGGGCCGGTTAGGTAAGGTTTTGGGACCGCGCGGTCTGATGCCGAATCCGAAAACGGGCACGGTGACGTTTGAGGTCGCGAAGGCTGTCGCGGAAATCAAGGCCGGCAAAGTGGAATTCCGCGTGGACAAAACCGGCATCATCCATTCATCGATCGGAAAAATCAGTTTTGACGCGGAAAAACTGGCCGACAACGCGCGCACTCTGCTTGCGGCGATTTTGAAAGCCAAGCCCGCGTCGGCCAAAGGCAAATACGTGAAGCGCGTTACGCTGACGTCGACGATGGGACCGGGTATCCAAATTAACGAGGAAGAAGTCGAAGCGGCTCTGGCCGCGGCGGCGTAGGCGGAGCGGGGAACATGAAAAAGCGCAGTGAAAAACAGAAAGATCTCGACCGACTGAAGACCGATCTGGCGCACATCTCGACCGTGATCCTGACCACCTATCAGGGCATCACGGTGGAAGACGACTACAAACTGCGTCGCGCCGTGCAGGGCGCCGGCGGAACCTATCGCGTCGTGAAGAACACATTGGCCGAACTGGCGGGCGCGGGAACCCCGGCCGAGCCGCTGTTGAAGAATTTGTCGGGCACGAATTCGATCGCTTACACCTCGACGGACCCGGTGGCGCTGGCGAAAGTGCTCACGAAAGTCGCGAAAGATGTTCCGGCGTTCAAGTTCAAGGCGGGTTTGGTTGACGGGCGAGTTCTTTCGATCCCGGAAATTCAACAGTTGGCGAGTTTGCCGTCGAAAGATGAATTGATCGGCAAAATCATGTTCTTGCTCAATTCGCCGGCGCAGCGAATTGCTTCGGTGCTGTCGGCGCTGAATCGGAATCTGGCCGTGGTGGTGAACGAGGCGGTCAAGGCAGAAAAGTTCGGACAATAGTTCAAAAGAAAAATAGGAGAAGACACGGCAATGGCGAACAAAGTGGAATCGATTCTGGAAGAAATCAAGGGCCTGACGCTGCTCGAAGCGGCCGACCTGGTCAAGAAAATGGAAGAGACCTTCGGCGTTTCCGCGGCCGCCGCGGCACCTGTTGCGGTTGCTGGCGGAGCCGCACCTGGAGCCGCCGCTGCCGAAGAGCAGACGGAATTCACGGTAGTGCTGACTGACGTGGGCGCCAACAAGATCAACGTGATCAAGGCCGTCCGCGAAGTGACCAGCCTGGGCTTGAAGGAAGCCAAGGATTTGGTCGATGGCGCACCGAAGACCGTGAAGGACGGCATCAACAAGGAAGAAGCCGCCACGATCAAGAAGAAATTCGAGGACGTCGGCGCGAAAGTCGAAGTCAAGTAGCCTGGTTTTTTCGGTCGCGAGGCCGGCCGCAAGGCCGGGCGGAGTCGCCTACGCGAAGTTGGTATTTGATCTTCTTCAGTGGTCACACGGTTCCTGCCGGAACCGCCGGATGCGGCGCGCATTGTCGCGCCCTCCGGTGGCCCGGCGCATTCCTTCGGGTACGGGCTCCGCTTGGAGCCAGCCAAAGAGTTATCGCGAGGTAAAACAGAATGGCTAGCGGAAACGGCAACGGCAATAGCAACGGCAACGATCATCGTCACCGGATGCGCGAGCGTGAGCGCCTGGACTTTTCAAAGATTCAGAGCACCATCCAGATTCCGAACCTGATCGAGGTTCAGAAGAAATCCTATCAGCGCTTCCTGCAAATGGATCTGCTGCCCTCGGAGCGCGAGGATAGCGGCCTGCAGTCGGTGTTCGCCTCGGTGTTTCCGATTCAGGATTTCCGCGGATTGTCGCAACTCGATTTCGTGGATTATTCCATCGGAAACTGGGAGTGCAAGTGCGGCAACCTGAAGGGCCTGCACCATCTGCGCGCCACGTGCCGGAATTGCGGCGCGTCGGTGGTCACCAACCCGTATCAGACGGGCGACGTGATCTGTACCAAGTGCGGCACTTTCAATAAGAACACGCCGACGTTCTGCCAGAAGTGCGGCGACCCGGTCGCCATGCAACTGAAGTACGACGTGAACGAGTGTCAGGAGCGCGGGATGACCTACGCGGCTCCGCTCAAAGTCACGATCCGCCTCACGATCTACGACAAAGACCCTGAAACCGGCGCGAAAAATATTCGGGACATCAAAGAACAGGAAGTTTTCTACGGCGATATTCCGCTGATGACGGACAACGGCACGTTCATCATCAACGGCACTGAGCGCGTAATCGTCAGCCAATTGCACCGTTCGCCGGGCGTATTCTACGAATCCGCCAACAATCGCAGCTATTTTCTGGGCAAGATCATTCCGTATCGTGGCTCATGGGTGGAATTCGAGTACGACACGAAAAATATTCTGTACGTGCGTATTGACCGCAAACGCAAATTCCTAGGCTCGATTTTCCTGCGCGCCCTGGGTATGAAATCGAATGAAGAGATTCTGCGCACGTTCTATCAGATCGAGCGCATCGCGGTGCGCGATGGCGAGCTTTTCTGGAACATTTCCGAAGGTTTGCTGGACCGCAAACTTTCGCACGAAATCAAGAACCCGCGCAGTGATGAAGTGCTGGTCGCGGCGCACAAGCGCATCACCGAGCCACTGTACAAAGAATTGACCAAAGCCAAAGTCGCGCAGGTGCGCGCCTCGGTAGCTGATCTCGAAGGCGCCTACACGGTTGCCGATTTGATCAATCGCGCCACTGGGGAAGTGGTTTTGGAAGCCAATAAGCCCGTGCCCGCCGAACTTTGGTCTACGCTTGCCGATGCCGGCATCAATGGCGCCGACATTTTCTTCCCGGATCGCGATGACACCGGCGTGATCCTTTCGCGCACGCTCGACAAAGACGCCGTACATTCGCAACGCGAAGCGCTGATCGAAATCTACCGCAAGTTGCGTCCCGGCGATCCACCGACGCTTGAAACCGCTACCGCGCTATTCAATGGAATGTTTTTTGACGCGCGGAAATATGATTTCAGCAAAGTCGGCCGGCTGAAATTCAACATCAAGCTGGGGCTTGAGACTCCGCTCGAAAATCGCACGCTCGATCCGGTCGATTTCGTCGCCGCCATCCGCTATTTGCTGAAGCTGCGCAAGAACATCGGCAGCGTGGACGACATCGATCACTTGGGCAATCGCCGCGTTCGCGCGGTGGGCGAATTGCTTGAAAATCAATTCCGCATCGGCCTTGTGCGCATGGAACGCGCCATCAAGGAAAAAATCTCCGTGTATCAGGAGATGTCTACCGCGATGCCGCATGACTTGGTGAACGCCAAGCCCGTTATGGCCGCGATTCGCGAATTTTTCGGCAGTTCGCAGCTTTCGCAGTTCATGGACCAGACGAATCCGCTTTCGGAGATCACGCACAAGCGCCGTCTTTCGGCTCTCGGGCCGGGCGGACTTTCGCGTGAGCGCGCTGGGTTCGAGGTACGCGACGTTCATCCGACGCACTACGGCCGCATCTGCCCGATCGAAACGCCGGAAGGTCCGAACATCGGATTGATCAGCTCGCTCTCCTGCTACGCGCGGATCAACGATTTCGGATTCATCGAATCGCCCTACCGCAAGGTGAAGGGCGGCCGCGTGATCGATTTCGTGCAGGTGGTGAATGCCGGCGACAGCGAATTCAAGGCCGGCGAAATTATCGAGCGCGATAAAGTCGACGCCGCGAATGATGACCTGAAGCGGCGCAAAATCACGTCCGATCCGTATTGCTTCTATTTGTCGGCGTGGGAAGAGGATCGTTACGTCGTCGCGCAGGCCAACGCTTCGCTTGACGAGCGCGGCCGAATCACGACCGAGCTTGTGAACTGCCGCCAGGCCGGCAACTTCGTGCTGAAACAGCGCGAAGAAGTGGACTACATCGACGTGTCGCCGAAACAACTTGTGTCCGTTGCGGCGAGCTTGATTCCGTTCCTTGAGAATGACGACGCGAACCGCGCGTTGATGGGCTCAAACATGCAGCGCCAGGCCGTGCCGCTGATTCGCGGCGAAGCGCCGCTTGTCGGCACCGGCATGGAGCGCGTCACTGCGCGTGATTCCGGCGCGGTCGTGGTTTGCCGCCGCGAAGGAATCGTCGATCAAGTCGATTCCGAACGCATCATCGTTCGCGTCGAATCCGATCACTCCGGCGTGCTCAGTCGCGAGGTCGGGGCCGACATTTATCAGCTCATCAAATTCAAGCGCTCGAACCAGAATACTTGCATCAGCCAAAAGCCTCTTGTGCGCGCGGGCGACCGCGTGCGCCAGGGACAAGTGCTCGCCGATGGTCCTTGCACCGAGCGCGGCGAATTGGCGCTTGGCCGCAACGTCCTCGTGGCGTTCCTTCCGTGGCGCGGCTACAACTTTGAAGACGCCATCCTGGTCAGCGAAAAGCTGGTCAAGGACGATTACTACACCTCGATCCACATTGAAGAATATGAAATCGAGGCGCGTGACACGAAACTGGGCCCCGAGGAAATCACGCGCGATATTCCCAACATCAGCGAAAATTTCCTGCGCAACCTCGATGAAAGCGGCGTGATTCGCATCGGCGCGACCGTGCGGCCGGGCGACATCATGGTTGGCAAGGTAACGCCGAAGGGCGAAACCACGCTGACTCCGGAAGAAAAACTACTGCGCGCGATCTTCGGCGAAAAAGCCGGCGACGTTCGCGACGCTTCGCTCTATTGCCCGCCGGGCATCGAAGGCACCGTGGTCGACGTCAAGATTTTCTGCCGCAAGGGCGCGGAAAAAGACGAACGGCACAAGGCCATCGAAGCCACGCAGGTTTTCAAGCTCGAAAAGAACCTGGCCGATGAAATCCGCATCCTTACCGACGAGCGGTTGAAGCGCCTGACCAGCCTGCTGGCCGATCAGAAGCTGAATGCCGACCTGCACGACGAGAAAACCAACAAGCGCCTGCTCACCAAGGGCACGACGCTCGATCGCGATGTCATCGAGAAAATTTCCACGCGCAACTTGAAGCGCTTGCGGCTGACCGATCAGGACGCGCAGCTCATCGAGAAGATCGACGAGATCGAAGAGATGACCTCGCGCCAGATCGACGTGCTGCGCAAAATCACCGAAGACCGCAAGGAGAAGCTCAAGAAGGGCGACGAGCTGCCCCCTGGCGTGATCAAGCTGGTGAAAGCCTATATCGCGATGAAGCGCAAATTGTCGGTCGGCGACAAAATGGCCGGCCGCCACGGTAACAAGGGCGTTATCGCGCGCATCGTGCCGGAAGAGGACATGCCGTATCTGCCCGACGGCACGCCGGTTGAAATCGTGCTCAATCCGCTCGGCGTTCCTTCGCGTATGAACGTCGGACAGATTCTCGAAACGCATCTTGGATGGGCCGCGCGAGAACTGGGGCGCAGCCTTGACCGCTTGCTGAACACCGCGACGCGCGCCGAGGCCATTCGCCGATGGTTCCGTGAAGTCTTTTCCGATACCGCGATTTGGAAATCGATCCAGCATCTGGACGATGAAGCGTTGCTCGAATTGGGCGATCACTTCCGAGAAGGCATTCCGATGGCCACGCCGGTGTTTGACGGCGCGCGCGAAACCGAAATTCGCCATCTTCTGGAAGTCGCGGGTTTGCCCGCGGCCGGAAAAATTCCCATGTGGGACGGCATGACGGGCGATGAGTTCGCGCAACAAATCACCGTCGGCTACATCTACATGCTGAAACTTTCGCATTTGGTCGACGACAAAATTCACGCTCGGTCGATTGGACCGTACTCGTTGATCACTCAGCAGCCGCTGGGCGGCAAGGCGCAATTCGGCGGACAGCGATTCGGTGAAATGGAAGTGTGGGCGCTCGAAGCGTACGGCGCGGCGCACATTCTGCAGGAATTGCTGACGGCCAAATCCGACGACGTCTACGGCCGCGCGAAAATTTATGAGGCCATCGTAAAGGGCGAACCGGGAATTGAGCCCGGCGTGCCCGAATCCTTCAACGTTCTGGTGCGCGAGTTGCAATCGCTGTGCCTTGACGTCGAATTGATGAAGCGGCAAAAACCGGCGGAAAAGCCACCCGAGTAGGCGCGGCAGTACGCGCTCGAATCGGTGCAACGATTTCGATTTTCGGCAGGACCGAACAAGTTTTGAACTCCCGGGCGACCGGGAGGGCTCCGGCGCAATCCGGGGCAGGAGGAAACCACCTTGTATCGTAGCAGCCCGTATGATCGCGCCAGCCTGATCGCCGATTTCGACTCCATCCGCATCAGTTTGGCCAGCCCGGAGAAAATTCGCTCCTGGTCGCATGGAGAAGTCACCAAGCCCGAAACGATCAACTACCGCACGTTCAAGCCGGAACGCGACGGCTTGTTCTGCGCGAAGATTTTCGGGCCCGTCACCGACTGGGAATGTTTGTGCGGCAAATACAAGCGCATGAAGCACCGCGGCGTAATCTGCGATAAGTGCGGCGTCGAAGTCACGCTTAGCAAGGTGCGTCGTGAACGATTGGGCCACATTGAGCTGGCTTCGCCCTGCTCGCACGTGTGGTTCTTCAAGGGCCTGCCGAGCCGCATCGGCTACCTGCTCGACATCTCGATGCGCGATCTTGAGCGCATCCTTTATTTCGAAGGCTACGTGGTCACCGACCCGGGCGACGTTCCGGGCGTAAAAGAACGTGAAGTCCTGCTCGAAGAAAAATATCGTGAGTTGCAGAAGGATTTCGCGGGCCAATTTACGGCAAAAATGGGCGCCGAAGCCATTAAGGAATTGCTGCGCGGCGTCGATGTCGAAAAACTCTCCGAGACTCTTCGCGAGAAAATGAAGATCGATCCGAGCTTGCAGAAGCGGATCAAGTATTCGAAGCGCCTGAAAGTGCTCGAAGCATTCCGCAAGAGCGGCAATAAACCCGAATGGATGATTCTAGACGTGCTGCCAGTGCTCCCGCCGGAATTGCGGCCTCTTGTGCCGTTGGATGGCGGCCGGTTTGCCACGTCGGATTTGAACGATCTGTATCGCCGCGTGATCAATCGCAACAACCGGCTCAAGAAACTAATGGAGCTGCACGCGCCCGACGTGATCGTGCGCAATGAAAAGCGCATGCTTCAGGAGGCCGTGGACGCGCTGTTTGACAACGGCCGTCGTGGCCGCGTGTTGCGCGGCACCAACAATCGCCCGCTCAAGTCGCTCTCCGACACGCTCAAGGGCAAGCAGGGCCGCTTCCGCCAGAACCTGCTCGGCAAGCGCGTGGATTATTCCGGCCGCTCGGTAATCGTCGTCGGCCCTGAACTCAAGCTCCGCCAGTGCGGATTGCCGAAGAAAATGGCGCTCGAACTGTTCAAACCATTTATCTACCATCGGCTGGAAGCGCAGGGCCACTGCACGACCATCAAGCAGGCCAAGGAGATGGTAGAGCAGCAAGACCCGATCGTTTGGGACATCCTGGAAGAAGTGATCCGCGAGCATCCGGTGTTGCTCAACCGCGCTCCCACGCTCCACCGCCTGGGCATTCAAGCGTTTGAGCCGGTTCTAGTCGAAGGCAAAGCGATCCGTATTCACCCGTTGGTTTGCACGGCGTTCAACGCCGATTTCGACGGCGATCAAATGGCCGTGCACATTCCGCTATCGCCCGAAGCGCAAGTGGAAGCCTCGGTGCTCATGCTCGCCGTACACAACGTACTTTCGCCGGCCAACGGCTTGCCTCTCGCCGTTCCGACGCAGGACATGGTGCTCGGCATCTACTATCTGACGAAGGCCAAGCCCGGCGCGAAGGGCGAAGGCCGCGCGTTCGGCGCCACCGACGAAGTCGTGCTGGCGCTCGAAGCCGGCGAAGTGGAATTGCTCACACCGATTCGCTTGCGCTACGAAGGCGAGTTGATCGATCTGACCACCGCGTACGACGATCAGGACGTTCCGCACACTACGCCCGTTACGTTGAAGCGCCAGTTCATCAACACCACGGTGGGCCGCGTGATCTTCAACGACCATTTGCCCAAAGTGATGCCCTTCATCAACGGCCTGCTGAAGAAAAAGGGCGTTCAGCAATTGGTTCATTACTGCTACTTGCGCTTCGGGATCGCGCAAACAGTCGAGATGCTCGACGAGTTGAAGGAGCTCGGCTTCATCTACGCCACGCGCTCTGGAATCTCGATCGGCATCGACGACATGCTCATTCCCGGCGACAAACAGTCGCTAGTGGAAGGCACCGAACGCGAAATCGTCAAGGTTCAGCAGCAATACCTGGACGGCGCGATCACCAACGGCGAGCGCTACAACAAAGTGATCGCCATCTGGAGCGACATCACCGAAAAAGTCGCCGAGCAAATGTTTAAGGCGCTTGAGCAACAGGACAAAGAAGGCGTCATCAACCCGATTTACGTCATGGCCGATTCCGGCGCCCGCGGATCAAAACAGCAAATCCGCCAGCTTTCTGGAATGCGCGGCTTGATGGCCAAGCCCTCGGGCGAAGTCATCGAAACGCCCATCACTTCGAACTTCCGCGAAGGCCTCACCGTGCTGCAGTACTTCATTTCCACGCACGGAGCGCGCAAGGGCTTGGCGGATACGGCGCTCAAGACGGCCGATTCCGGCTACCTCACGCGCCGCCTGGTTGACGTGGCGCAAGACGTCATCATCGGCGAACTCGATTGCGGCACCGCGAATGGCATTTACGTTGAGCCCATCGTGGAAGCCGGCGTCGAAGTCGAGCCGTTGCGCGACCGCGTTATTGGCCGCGTCTCACTCGACAAAATTAAAGACTTTGAAGGCAGCATCATCGTCGACATCAATCAGGAAATCACCGAGGAGTTGGCGAATCAGATTCAGGCTGCCGGCATTGAGCGCGTCAAAATCCGCTCGGTACTCACCTGCGAATCCCGGCGCGGCGCATGCGTGCGCTGTTACGGACGCAACCTGGCTTCGGGCCGCATGGTCGAACTTGGCGAAGCGGTCGGCGTAATCGCCGCGCAGTCCATCGGCGAGCCGGGCACGCAGTTGACGATGCGCACCTTCCACATCGGCGGCACGGCTACCCGCGTCACCGAGCAATCCAAACTCGAAGCGCGCAACAACGGCTTCGTGAAGTTCATCGATCTGAAGCTGGTCAGCGGCCGCGGCGGAGTTTCGATCTCCATGAACCGCTCGGGCGTGATCGCCGTGCTCGATGAAAAGGGACGCGAGAAAGAGCGCTACCACGTTGTCTATGGCGCGCGCCTGAAGGTCGAAGAGGGCCAACCGGTCACCATCGGCCAAATCTTGGCCGAATGGGATCCGTACACCTTCTCGATCCTCACGGAAACCGGCGGCACGGTCCAATTCAAGGATCTGACGCCCGGCATCACGATCGAAGAGCAGGTGGACGAAGTCACCGGACTCGCGCAGCTTGTTGTCACACTGCCACCCGGCGACGAAAAGCATCAGCCTCAGATCCTGATGCGCGATCCCAGCGGACGCACGCGGAAAAAGTACCTGATGCCGTCGCGCGCCCACTTGACCGTTTCCGATGGCGACGAGGTCCAGCCCGGCGATGTGCTGGCCAAGATCCCGCGCGAAACCACGAAGACCAAAGACATCACCGGCGGTCTCCCGCGTGTTGTCGAACTATTCGAAACGCGAAAGCCGCACGATCCAGCCGTCATCAGCGAAATCGACGGTTTGGTTCGTTACGGAGAAATCAGCAAGGGCCTGCGCCGCATTTACGTCGAAAGCGAAGACGGCAAAACGCAGAAGGAATACGCCATCGCTCGCGGCATCCACATCAACGTTCAGGAAGGCGAACATGTCCGCGCCGGCGAGCCCTTGATTGACGGCCCGCTCAACCCGCATGACTTGCTCGCGGTCCTCGGCGAAAAGTATACCCAGGCCTACCTGGTCAATTCGATCCAGGAGGTCTACCGCTTGCAGGGTGTCAACATCAACGACAAGCACATCGAGGTGATCGTCCGCCAGATGATGCGGTGGGTCAAAGTTGAAGACGTTGGCGATACGCCGTTCCTCCTCGACGAGCAGGTGGACAAGTTCCGCTTCCGCGAGGAAAACGACCGCATCGTCAGCGAAGGCTCGCGTCCTGCGACTGGGCGCCCGCTGCTCCTTGGCATCACTAAGGCCTCGCTCTCGACCGATTCGTTCATCTCGGCCGCGAGCTTCCAGGAGACCACGCGCGTTCTCACCGAAGCCGCCGTTGCCGGCAAGGTGGACTACCTCCGCGGCCTCAAGGAGAACGTCATTATGGGCCGCTTGATCCCGGCCGGAACGGGTCTCGAGCGCTACCGCAATATCGAGCTCCTGACCGAGGTGCCGCCGCCGGCTCCTATCGAAACCATCATGCCGCCCGCCGATCTTTCGCCCGAGGAAGCCGCGGCGCTGGACTTCCTCCGCAAGGATGCCGACGTAATCGCGGACGAAACCTAAGCTATTCCACAGAAAGCATTTAGGGGGTGCCCGGTGAACAGCCGGGCGCCTGTCCCTTTCCGGGCCGTGCGCCCAAATTAATACCGTTCCGTGCCAAATGGCTGTTGCCTTTTCGGTCAAACTGCGCTCGGTGCTCTATTGTTTCAATCCAGCCACTTACCTATGCTGATTGAACCAAGCCCTCGTCGGAGGCGGCGCCGTCCGGCTGTCCCAGACCAATATTGGGGTGCGCATGACCGAAGTGGACTTGACCGCTTCCGGCGCGGATCGCTCCGCCGACGGCGAAATCTCGAAGGCTGTTCCGGCCCACCTCGAGTTGCTGGCGCGCAGGGAGCGCAGCCTGTGGCGTCTCGCCCTATTGGTGTTGGCCGCATTGGCGATTGCCCTCGCGGTTCTCTCCCGCGGTTGGCTGAAGGACCTTCCCTATAATCTTGAAGCTCTGCCGCTCGGCTTGCTCGTCCTCGTGTCTCTGTTTGGCCTGTACATGTGGATGAAGTCGAAGGAACTCTCGGAGTTGCGCGGCCTCGTGCGTGGCATTGAGCAGCGCTCGATCGCCGCAGGCTCCGACGGTAAGCAGATTGAGCAGCTTTTCTCGCTGATCTCCAGATCGCAGCAGGGTTATCGCGATCTGATCGACACCTTTGACGATCACTTGTTCTCCCTGACGCTCGGCGGAGAAATCATGGCCGCCAATCGCAGTTTTTCCGCTCTGCTTGACGCTCCGTTCCCATCACTCGTCGGCAAGCGCCTGGAAGACTTCGTGGATCTTCCGCACGGCAACGGCGTGTCCGCTGCCAAGAGATCTCTGCCGCAGCTTCTGGAGCGCCGCCACTGGAGCGGTGTGCTCGCCGTGCAACTGAAGCGCGAATCCACGGTGCGATATTTCGACTGTGTGTTCCACGCCATTGTGCGCGATGGCGCGGTGTGCGGCGTTAGCGCTCTGGCGCGCGATGTTACTGCCGAGCGCGAAAGCGAAACGCGTTTCACTGAATTATTCGAGACGCTTCAGGAAGGCGTGTACCTCGCGTCGCCGGACGGCCGCATCACCGACGCCAATCCGGCGCTTGTTCACTTACTTGGCTACGGCGGCAGGGACGAGATGATCGGCTTGCCCCTGTGCGATCTGTACTGCGATCCCGCCGAAAGCGCCGCGGATCAAGCCGCGCTCGCGCAAGAAGGGCTCATTCGCGGCCGCCAGCTTGCTTTGCGCTCCAAGCGCGGCGAGGAAGTCGCCGGATTGCATTCGATCTCCGCGATTCGCGACACTACCGGCAACATCGTTCGCTTGCACGGCACGGTGGTTGATCTTACCGAGCACAAGGAAATGGAGCGCCGGCTCCGCCGCGAACGCGAATTCGCGCGGCGCCTGATGGATAGCTTGCCGGATTTGGTTTTCGTTCTGGACCGCGAATTGCGCTACACGTTCGCCAGCCCGAGTCTGAAGGACGTGTTGGGATACGAGCCGGACGAGCTCATATGCTCGAGACTGGGTGATCGCGCCGAACCCGAGGATCGTCCGGCCCTGCTCGCGATGTTCCGCGAGCTGATCGCCGGCCACGGCACACAGGGCACGATCGAGTATCGGTCTCGTCACAAGAGCGGCGAGTGGCGCTTAATGCGCACCACTGTGCGCCCCGTGGTTGACACGGAAGGCCACATTGAGGGCGTGATCGCTTCCGCGCGAGACATCACCGAGCAGCGCCACGTGGAGCAGCAGCTCGTGCAGTCCGAGCGCCTCGCCGCGATGGGACAGATGATCGCCGGCGTCGCTCACGAGCTGAACAATCCGCTCACCGCCATCCTCGGCGTCACCGAGCTACTTCGCGAAGGCGTCGAGGAACCCGCGATGCGCCGCCAGCTCGATCTTGCACATCGCCAGGCCCGCCGCGCTGCCCACATCGTGCAGAGTTTGCTGACGTTCTCGCGTCCGCCTTCGCCGCGCAAAGTGCCCCTGCAATTGAACGATGCCTTGCAGCGCACATTGCAGCTTCACGAGTATTCGCTGCGCACCAACAACATCACCCTTGATTTCGAGCAGCGCGCCGATTTGCCGCTGGTGATGGGCGATATGAATCAGCTGATGCAGGTGTTTCTGAACCTCATCACGAACGCGGAGCAGGCCATTCTGGAAGTGCGCGATCGCGGCACCGTGCGAGTTCGTCTGGAGCCTGCCGGCGATTTCGTTCGCGTCTTGTTTCAGGACGATGGCGTGGGCATCAGTCGCGATATTCTCTCCAAACTTTTCGATCCCTTTTTCACCACCAAGCGGCCGGGCCGCGGCACGGGCCTCGGTCTCAGTATTTCCATGGCGATTGTTCGCGAGCACGGCGGCAACATCACCGCTGAGCCGTTGGCCGCGGGCGGTTCACTTTTTGTGATCTCGTTGCCGGTCAGCCGGCCGTCGCAAGTCATTTTTGAATCGGCCTCCGGCGGTTCCGAAGTAGCGCAGGTGCCGTCTTCGCCGCTCGAAGGCCGCACTGTGCTCGTCGTTGACGACGAAGATGGCATTCGCGAGTTGATTCACGATGGTCTCTCCGCACGCGGGATGATGGTTCATGCCGTGTCTTCGTCCGAAAGCGCACTCGAACAAGTGCGCCACCACGCCTACGATGTTGTGCTCTGTGATTTGCACCTGGGAGACACCGGTACGGCGGCATCGCCTTTGGAACTTCGGCGCAAACTCCTGAGTGTCGCCCGCGCCAGCACAGGCCACGTTCCTTTGTTTGTTTTTATGACCGGCGATCTGCTTGATGATTCCGATCTTCAGGCAATGGAGGGACGCCACGGCCGGGTGATCCAGAAGCCGTTCCGCGTTTCGGACCTCGTGGCGTTGCTCGCGGCCGAACTCGAAGCGGCGGCCGCCAAGCACACTGCCGGCAGCCGCGTTAACTGAAGCGATTCCGGATTCCGCCCGATCCAAGCGCTGGTTCTAGTGAAGATCTGCCACAATCGTATTGATATTATTCACGATTGTTCAAGGTTTCGCCGCGGCGCCCGCTGCGTCCACGGTGAAATCCCAAACGAACAGATCCGCCCCGTCCCCGGTCTGCTCGACGAACGCGTACTCGCCCGCCGGTAGATTCTTATCGATGGTGTAGCGAAAAACGCCCGGCGCGATGTCCCACAGCAGCGTTGATATATCGTCGCCTTTGTCGGTCGCATCCTCCACCACCGAAGAACTCTCCGTTTCCAGCAGACGGTTGTCGCCCTTCAGTTGCGCGCGCACAAGCGTAATCCGCGGCTCGCGCTGATCCGCCGTGCGCATGAAGAATTCCAGATCCCCGGTGCCGAATCGTATCGCCGAATGTTTTCCCGGCAACTCGATTCGATGCCGCGACGAAATCACGGGCACGCCGGAGAGCGTGCGCTCGATCTCCCGCCCCACATCGATCTTTGAAGCGGCCTGATCTTGCTTCAAGGCCACAAATTGCCGGTTCGCCAGCACGAACATCCCCACCCCATCCGGAAGCAGCAGTCCGGGATGCACTTCGAGGCTCGCGTCCACTTGATCGACGCCCGCGGTCTCTTCGGCCAATTTGCGCTGGCGGTTTTTCTCAGCTAGCTCGGCATCCTTCTGCCGCTGATCGGCCTCCGCTTTCTTTGTTGCGTCCCAATCGACCAGATTCGATGGGATTTCCTCCCAGTCGGATCGCTCGATGCTCCAATAGCGCACGCGGTCGCCGTCCACCGAATATTCGCGCACGATCTGGAACGTCCCGTCTTTCAATACCAGCTTTTTCCCCGGCGGCAGCGGGACGGGCACTGTCACCTGTATGTCGCTCGGCGGCGGAGCTGAAGGGTTTGAGGATTCCGGCGCTTCCGGAGCTTGAGCAGCCTGCGCTTGCGCCATGCCGCCAGCCCAGGTCGCGATCGCCAGCGCCATAGCCCATACGACCGGCCGTAGGCCCCATCCCACACGCAGTTCGGATTTTACAATCTTCAGTCGCATGTCGATTTGCACATTGCCGCGCTCATCGTTGGCGGTTGACACAGATTTCGATGCGCGTACTCCGCTGTGCGTTGGCGCACCGGGGTTATCCACCGTGCCCGCTAGACGCCGGCTCTCCTCATCGCTTGCCAAAATCAGTGTGCGGCGTCTGTTTCGAATCTACCCAACATATGTTAAGCCCAATTTAGCTCGCTTGCGTCCTTCACACGAATGAGCTTCCTCTCGAACCATCCTGAATCGATAATGATGCGGTGTCACGGCGCAACCTCTTCGTAATGCTGATGGCCGTCATCCTCCTGGCAAGTTTTCTGCGTCTGCTTCACTTTGCGTCCATCCCTCCCGGACTCTATCCCGACGAAGCGATGGACGGCAACAGCGCCCTTGAAGCCGCCCATACGTCTCCGTTCCTACGGGGATTGAAAGTGTTCTATCCCGAAAATAATGGCCGCGAGGGTCTGTACGTGAACGCGGTCGCAGTCCTTTTCAAGATCTCCGGCGCTGCTCCCGAACCTTGGGTCGTCCGCCTGCCAGCCGCTATTTCCGGCATCCTCACCGTAGCCGGCCTCTATTTCCTCGCAGCCGAATTATTCAGCGTTGAGGTCGGCCTCCTTGCCGCCTTTCTCCTGGCCACGAGTTTCTGGCATATCGATTTTTCGCGCATCGGCTTTCGCGCGATCATGGCGCCACTCTTTCTCACCTGGACGCTGTACTTTCTCCTAAAAGCGTTTAGGAAGTTGCGAAATGGTGCGTCATCTTTACGCGTGGTGCCGTTCTTTCTGATCAGCGGTGTGCTGTGGGCCTTGGGTTTCTACACCTATATCGCGTATCGCGTCACGCCCGCCCTGATTCTGTTGGTTTTCGCTTTCTATTGGCTTGAGCGCCGAAAGGGAATCACGCGAAGCCAAGTAATTCGCGCAGCCGCGGTATTTTGCTCATTCTCGGCCATCGTCAGCGTCCCTTTGGCATATTATTTCCGCACGAATCCAGGCACATTTTTCGAGCGCGCGTCGCAGATTTCAGTCTTTGGCTCTGCCACTCCGCTCCGCGACCTCGCCCGCAACACCTGGAAGACGCTCGCGATGTTCAACATCCGGGGTGATGCCAATTGGCGCCACAACATCAGCGCACGGCCGGAGCTTTTCTGGCCGGTAGGAATACTCTTCCTCTTGGGAATCGTGATCGGCCTCTCGTCACTCTTCAGCAAGGCCGCCAAGAGTACGCATGAAGACGCGGCTAAAGACGCTTCCGCCGGAATCCCGCATTCGAGGTTTCCATTCGCGTTGCTATTTGCCTGGTTTCTGCTAGCCATGCTTCCTGTCGTGATCTCCGACGACATTGCGCCTCACGCGCTTCGCGCTCTGTTGATGATCCCCTGTGCCTTTCTGTTTGCCGCCGTAGGGGGACATTCGCTCTATCAATGGCTTCGTAAGTTCGTCGAGCCGCGCTGGCTCAAACTAGCGACGATCGGTTTTCTGGGGTTACTGACTTTCCATGCCTATCACGCGTATTTTGTCGTCTGGGCGGGAAATCCTAATGTGCCGGATGCTTTCAATTCCAATTACGTGATAATCGGTCGTGAATTGAATTCCTTGCCGGCCTCGACGCCGAAATATCTGGTCGTCGAAGCACGCGGTGTTCTGGTGCGTGGAATTCCCATGCCCGCGCAAACCATAATGTTCATCACGGATACGTTCGGCGCTGAAGAGCAAGCAGCGAAGAATATCCACTACGTGCTGCCCGATGAAGAAAGCAGCATTCCAGGCGACGCCAAGGTTTTCTACCTGCGCGATCGCGGCATCGGCAAATAGCTTGGCATCGACGCATTGCGCTCCAGCTCGCTGCGCTGAATCTCCATCATGCTTGTCGCTTCGCGAAAGGCCATGCTAGATTCGCTGGCCGGACCGGGACACTTGCTCGCTCTGTAACGCGGAGGGCATCGATGCGAATTCTTCGTTGGGCGCTTGCGCTGGCGGTCACGTTATTAGTTGCAGCGCTCGCAATAGCCCAGGCGCCCGCGCCGGGCACGGCTCAGCCCGATTCGCGGTCCTTCAAAATCGTCCAAGTAGCTGACGGCGTCTATGCCGGTATCGGCCTGAACGGCGTTTTCGGCAACGGCACGTTCATCGTCAATCGCGACAACGTCCTTGTGGTCGATACCCAGGAGCGCCCCAGTTGGGCCCGCGATTTCATCGCCGATATTCGCGCGGTCACTCCCAAGCCCGTACATTACGTCGTCAACACTCACTACCATCGCGATCATTCGCAGGGCAATCAGGCTTATGTCGAAGCCTTCGGCCCCGATGTCGAAATTATCGCGCAGAACACCGTTCCTGAAGATATGCGCACCAAAGACGCCGACCTCCTGCGGTACTCCGTCACGACGGAGCTACCCGGCGAGATTGCGCAACTCGAAAAAGCCCTTACTGACGGCAAGGACGCGCAGGGCAAGCTTCTGACGGAAGACGATCGCGCCGCCACCGAACATAAAATCGCGTTGGTGAAAGCCTACTTAGCCGAAATCCCGCAGATCCACCTGACGCTGCCCACTTTGACTTACGAGAGCAAGCTAGTCCTTCACACGCCGGATCGCGATATCTGCCTCTATCACTTCGGCCTGGGCCATACGCGCGGCGACACCGTGGTTTACCTGCCAAAAGAGAAGATCGTGATTACCGGCGACCTGCTCACCTTCAATTTTCCGAACATGAAAGATTCTTACCCCGTCGAACTCGTCTCCACCCTCGATTCGATCGATAAGCTCGATTGGGACCATGCCATCCCCGGCCATGGCGACGTCGAGGACAGCCACGAGCAAGTCAAATTGCTGCACTCCTACATGCAAGACATGGTCGCGGCCGTGCGCGATGCAGTTACCAAGGGCTTGACCGTCGACCAGGCCAAGCAGTCCATCGACCTAAGCCGCTATTCCAGCATTCCCGGCTTCGCCGCTGGGAATCCGCTGGCCATTGAGCGCGCCTACAACGAGATCACCGGCAAGACGCCGATGCCGCCTCAATAGCCGCCGCGCGTTCCTCGGCGCATACGCACAGACCGGCGCGACCTTGGAAATCGGCCCCTGCAGGCACCCTTCCGCGCAAACTTCGAATAGCTATGGGAATAGGGGATCGAGATAGTACGGAACGCGCTGCTTTAGTGCTCGCAGCGGGGTTGCAGAACCGTCAGCACCATCAGGTCGGAATTCGTGAACAGCCACTGCTCCACCTGTCTGCTGGCGGCTTCCACTTGTTTTCCCGCGGCTTCCACCTGCTCCCCAGCAACCTGAGCGGCTGCGGAGATGAAACCAAGGTGCTTGTTGCGGGCGGCCACGCGCAGGTGCTCCAGGCAAATCCCCGTGAGCCTTGAGATTTCCTCGGCCGTGAAGACTTTCTGACTCGACTTTACGACGACGCTCATATTCACCTCGCCGCCTGCGGTTGCTTGTCGGGCCCCGTTCAGTTCAGTTTCCAGCTTCGATTCATCTGATCGCAGGATACTCGGCGCACAAAACATAGAGCAATAGTATTTCCGTTCTATTCGCCTGGTACTGGACGATGTTCATAAAATGCGAAATCTGGCCTAACTCTTGGAATTATGCGGAAATAATTGCTGCGCGGGGATGAATTTTTTCGGCTCGAGCGAGTGCAATTCCCGGAATCGCGTTCGGAGATGGGAAAAATCTATACACTTTTACGTCAAATGGTATGGTTTCTTGAAGCCTATTTTGACGCCTGAAAGCATTTGCGGGCCTGAACTAGAGTGGTTTTTCTTGAAGCGCGATCAGTTTCTCAAGCGCAGTTCCTGTCCGTTAGTACAGTTCCTCTAATCGCGTCGAGCAAGGGATTCGCGTCAATTTGCCTGCGCTCTTGCGTGTGCCTGTTCGAAAGCGTGCGCCGCTTGCAGCAGCCGCTCTTCGCCAAACGCGGGCGCGTAGATTTGCATCCCGATCGGCAATCCATCGCCGGTCGCGCCGCACGGCAAAGAGATGCCAGTAATACCCGCCAGCGATCCCGTAACCGTGTAAATGTCCGCCAAATACATGGAAAGCGGATCATCCGAGCGCTCGCCCAACTTAAACGCTGGCACCGGAGAGGTCGGCGTGACGATCAAATCCGCCTGCGCGAACGCCTCCGCAAAATCCCGCGCGATCAGCGTGCGCACCTTCTGCGCCTTCAAATAGTACGCGTCGTAATAACCGGACGAGAGCACATACGTCCCAAGCACGATGCGCCGCTTGACCTCGTTGCCAAACCCGCGCCCGCGAGTCTTTTGATACATCTCCATCAGCGTTGCGCCCGGCACGCGCAGTCCATAGCGCACGCCGTCATAGCGCGCCAGATTCGAGCTCGCCTCGGCCGTCGCGATAATGTAGTAGGCCGCGATCGCGTGTTCGGAATGCGGCAGTCGCACCGGCACGCGCGTACAGCCCAGACCTTCCAGTCTCGCGATACCCGCCTCCACCTTGTCCCTCACATCGACGTTCATGCCCTCGGGGAAGCATTCCGC
>JBAQYV010000143.1:0-2539 GCA_049790315.1 Candidatus Acidiferrales bacterium
CGAATTTTCTATCATTATTTCGTTGGCCTATAAGTCTGTTGCCAACGCCAACCGCGATTACACCCTGTTGCAGGCCGACCGATGCGCGTCCGAGTGAACGCTCGCCGTCGCGCGCCGTTCATGAGTCCGATGATTATGGCTTCTTCATGCCGACTCTCGGGATCTTCGCACCGGATGATGCGGCGTGGCGCCGCGCTTCTGTCAGTCGCTAAGGCGCCCGTCGGCGAGACGCGGCGCAAACCGAGTTGGCGCCAGAACTCTGATCAAACTCAACGGAAAGAATGTCGCGATTAGCGCGAGCCAACCCTTAATCTGCAAGGGGCGCTGGAACGTGGCGGCCAAATAACGGCGGCGCGCTAACTGGCGTTCGTCACGGCGAAGAGCCTCCCGCGCTGCCCATTTCAGAACGATTTCCAATTGCCCGCTGGTGAACTTCGGGCCATACCGCTTTTGGATCAGATCGCGCAATGCGAAGGCTCCGTTGATGTACCATTCCTCGCGGCGAGGACTGATTCCGATCTCGCGGACCATTAACGATTCCGCGATATAGTGGAAGTGTCCAATCTCTCGCGCGTTCATCAGGAACCATACGTCCTCTGCCGAGCCAAGCTCCTCGTTAAACCCACCAATCAGATCGAATGCCCCGCGTCTCACCACAACAGAATCAAAGAGGATCGGCAGGCCCGGCGAGGAATAGCTGATCAGTTCTTCGAGGGAAGGTGCTCGAGTATGACTGGCTGGATAGCTCGATCGCAGGGTGATCGTTCCGTCGATGTCAGCCTGGAATCCGTCATGGCAAGCCAGTACGCATTTCGGATCGTTCACTAACGGCCGCACGGTGCGCACTAACTTTTGCGGCAACCAAGTATCGTCGGCGTCCAGAAAAGCGAGCAATTCGCCGCGAGACGCGCGCACCGCACTGTTGCGGGTTGCCGCAACCCCGCGATGCGGCAGGTGCATCATTGTTATCTGGCCCGCGTAACGCTCCAGCACCTCGGACGTTGCGTCTGTCGAACCATCATCGGCCACAATGACGTCAATCACTCCTGGATAGGTCTGTGCGAGCGCGCTTTCAATTGCGCGCCCCACTTTTTCGGCACTGTTAAAGACAGGAATAATCACGGACACGCTTGGGGTCTTATTCCTCGGAGGGATCCCCTTCGGATCTTGACTATCTTCCCAGTTGTTCGCGCTAGCTTTGTTCTCAATAACGTACATTGCTAGGAACCTCTCTCAAGACTCTTCAACACACGAAGAATCCACCTCGGCATCGTTGAACCGGGAGCACTCACGATGGATGGCAGGAGTTTTCGAAGGTCAGTCAACTGTTTACAGTACGATACGACGCCGGTCTGATAATCCGCTCATTGCAAGCGCGATTCTGGTGATTACCGTTTTCAGCGGGCGCGCAGCGCGTGCCGAGTCAGCCGCGCGGCCGTCCATATTGTCCAAGGCAGATGCTCACGAGCCCAGGTCGCCAGAGTTTGACCGAAGCGCAGCTTGCACTCGAAGTCCCACATCGATTCGCCGGGCAGAATCGCTACTCTGCGCAATTCGTAAGGGTTTGTTTCGATCGGATTGCGCCCCTCCGAGATCGTCATCCCGAGTTGGTAGGTGCGGCTCAGGTGTTCGCGAACAATGCTACTCTCGGCGCCGTCGCCATAGGGGTAGGCGAATGACAGCACCTCGGCTCCGAGAAGAGTCTCCAAGTCGTCCCTGCTGCCCTCGATCTCGTCGGTGAGCTCCTGCGCGCTTAGTGCGGTGAGATGCGGATGAGTGCGAGAGTGCGAGCCAAACTCGATCCCCTTTCCGGCCCACTCGCGAATTTGATCCGCGCTCATCAGCAGCATCGTTCGGTCGCCATTCGCCTCGTCCCAGGTGTTGGTAAGACCGAGCCCCGTTGTCACAACGTAGACGGCCGCTTTCAAGCCTTTTTCGCAAAGAACCGGGAGCGCATACTCAGCCAGGTCTGCGTATCCGTCATCGAACGTTAGCAGAACGCTTTTGCGCGGAGGCGGTTTGCCTTCCCGCCTCCTCGCAAGCCACTCAGATGGCAATATCGCCTCATATCCCCGGCTCACAAGCAAACTCATCTGACGCTCGAACTCCTCGGGCGGGACGGTCAAGCGGAACGGGTCCTCGACCGGCACAGGTCCGACGTTGTGGTAGAGAAGGATCGGAAGCTGGAACCGCGCGAAGCGGCGCAGGCTATTCCTCAATGTGAGCGCAGGATGCGTTAGCCGCCGGACGGTAGTGCCGCACGTCTCTGCCAGCCGCCGCTTGCGGCAATGAATGTCTGTTCCTATGGTCGACCAACGACTACGGCGTTTTTGCTCGATGAACTCGTAGATCATCCGTGCCGTCCGGGCTGCGTCTTTGCCATCAGTGCTGTCGAACAGCTCTTTGCGAAGTACTTGCAATCCGGCGGATCTATAGTTTAGGGCCAGCGCTTTATCGATGTTCTGAGCAAGGCTCCCAGGGGTTAGGCAAATCGGTATTTCCTGTGTAATCGGGGGCCACGACAGACCGTTAAAATCTC
>JBAQYV010000144.1:0-23301 GCA_049790315.1 Candidatus Acidiferrales bacterium
GCCCGAATCGTCGATGCCGATTATCTGAACGTGCCCGCCGAGGATTTCGTCGACGAGAACATCGTTACGGAGCAGGAGCTCGCTCACGCCATTGCGCAACTCGAGGAACAAATGCGCGAAGCCGCCAAGAAATTTGAATTTGAGCGCGCCGCTGCGCTGCGTGATCGCGTTCGTGCGCTGAAGCAGCGCGATATCGGCGCGCTGTTCGTCCCAGCGCCGGCCGCCAAGCCTGATGCCGGTCCGCCGGCCGCCGATCCGCCGGTGTCGAAAGCGAGCTGAAGATTCGTGCGGAGTGCGGAGGCTGGTAGATTCGTGCGGAGTGCGGGGCTGGGAGATTCGTGCGGAGAAGAAAGTGTGGAAGATTTGCGCGGAGAGAAAAGTTTGGAAGTTTTGTGCCACGCACGGTGCTTGGAAGTTTCGGCTCAAACCATGTGCTTGCGTAATTCGTCGAGAGGATAAAAAGTGTCGCGCCACTTCACTCCACCCTGCCACAGCGTGACGATCGTGGACCGCGCAATCATCCAGTCGAACAAAATCGCGCCGATCGGATTTGTCAGCGCATACACCGGCGATTGTCCAGCGGAAGCGAGAGAGCCCGCGTGCATCGCGAGCACCGCGGCCAGCGCAACGCCCGCGAACGCGCGCGCCCAACCCGTCGCGAGTATCACGCCGAGCAGCGTGCTGATGCTGAACACAAGCGGCAGCATCATCGCCCCGGCGGCCATCGCGATGTTGTATCCCAACCCGGCGAACATATTTTTCGTCACGCCGTTGATCACGTTGCGCAGTCCGGATTGCCACCGCACGCGCACTTCATCGAACGCCACGCCCGTGCCCGATCGAAATCCCGCGAGCTTGATGATCTTGCCCAGCTTCATGTCGTCGATCACTTCCAGCGCGAGCCGCACGTGCCCGCCCGATTGTTCGTACGCTTCGCGGCGCACGAGTTGAAACGCGCCGACGCCGTTGTAGGCGCGGGAGCGCGGCTGATTGATTCGCCAGATGCCGTTGCCCGCGACAAACACCAAACCGAAATAGCTGATCGCCGCGATTTCCCACACGCCGTGCATCTCGATTCCGGCCAGCAGCGTCAGGTGATCCCATCCGCGCTGTTCCGCCAGCGCGATCGCCCGCGACAATACATTGGGTGCGAACTGCACGTCCGCGTCGGTGAACAACAGCCACTCGCCGCGCGATGCGCGAAATCCCACGTCGAGCGCGTGCGTTTTTCCCAGCCAGCCCGGCGGCAACTCCTTCACGTCGATGACGCGAAGGCGATTGCTTGCGCGCGCAAATTGGTTAAGAATGTCGAACGTCGCGTCGCGCGAGCGATCGTTGACCGCGATCACTTCGTAATCTGTATAGTCTTGGGCCAGAAGCGTTGGGAGTGCGGTCGCCAGTTTTTCAGCTTCATCCCTGGCCGCGAAAATGACGGAAATAAATGGCGCGTGATCGCTTGGTGCCGCCTCTGTGTTTTTGAGCCACGGCAATTGGCGGAGCCCAAGCGCGCAGAGAGCCACGCCCGTGAGCGCGCCGGCCGCGATCAAGGCGAAGTAGGCGATCCAGAAGGGATGCAAGGGCAAAAGACCTGAGACGCGGGACTCAGCGACACGTTATGCTAACACACGGCACGCTCACGGTCGGAATCGTCGGCGCCGGCCGCGTCGGACGCGCCCTGGGGCATGGATTACGCGCCGCCGGCTGGCGTGTCGGCCCGGTCGTAACGCGCCGGCTATCGACGGCGCGTCTTGCGGTTCGCGCCATCGGCGATGGACAGCCTTACGCGACGCTTACGCGCCAACTTCTGGCGGTAGATTTGGTTCTCGTGTGCGCCACCGATGCGGAGATTAGCGGGGTCGCGAAGCGCCTCGCCGAATTGGGCGGCCAGGAATGGCGCGGCAGAACCGTATTGCACGCGAGCGGGCGATTGGATTCGCGGGAGCTTCGCCCCCTTGGCGAACGCGGAGCGGCGACGGGTTCGTTGCATCCCGTACAGATTTTTAACCGGCGCGGCATGACGCCGCTTGAGGGTTGCTTCTTTGTAATCGAAGGCAGCCCGACGGCACTTCGCGCGGCGCGACGGATTTGCCGGGACTTAGGCGGCGTGCCGCTGAGCGTGCCGGCAAGCGGTAAGAGCGCGATTCACGCGGCGCGTTCTTTTGTCTCCGCGTTTTTGGCGGCGTCGTTTGAGACGGCCACGCGAATTCTGATGGCCCACGGTTTCACGCGCCGCCAAGCGACGCGCGTGCTTGAGCCGCTGGCGCGGCGCACACTGGATAACGTTTTGCGCCTCGGGCCGCAGGCGGTCGCTTCGGGAGCGACTCATGCGCCCCGCGCACACAGGATTCCGCGCGGCGGGGCGGCGTTGCGGCGATTTCCGCGGTCGTATCGAGACGCGTATTCGGCGCTTGAGCGTCTGCGGAATGCGCTCGGAGATTCGCGCGCGCCGAAAAAATCGAATGGCAACGGCCACGAGCACGCAATTCATGGCGGGCCGCGCGAAGGAAAACATTTGGAAGAGGAGAGAATTTGACCGATCTGCGGATTCCCATCGAGACCACCACGCTTTCAAATGGTTTGCGCGTCGTAATTTCGCCGGATCGCACGGCGCCAATCGCCACAGTCGGCGTGTATTACAACATCGGATTTCGTCTGGAGCCGCGCGGCCGCAGCGGCTTCGCGCACTTATTTGAGCACATGATGTTTCAGGGTTCGGAAAACGCCGGCAAGATGGTGCACATTCGCTTGATCAATTCTTCCGGCGGAGTGCTGAATGGTTCCACGCATTATGACGTCACGAATTACTACGAGTCCGTGCCGTCGAACGCGGTCGAACGCGTGCTGTGGCTGGAGGCCGATCGCATGCGCGCCCTCAAAGTGGACGACGAAAATCTGCGCAATCAGCGCGACGTCGTGAAAGAAGAAGTCCGCGTAAACGTATTGAACCAGCCGTATGGCGGTTTCCCGTGGCTCGATCTGCCGCCGATCGCGTATCGCAACTGGGCCAACGCGCATAATTTTTACGGCGAGTTCGCCGATCTGGATGCCGCGACGCTTGCCGATGTGCAGGCATTCTTTCGCACGTACTACGCGCCGTCGAATGCGGTGCTCTTAATGCTCGGTGACGTTCTGCCCGAGGAAGGTTTCAAACTCGCCGAACGCCATTTCGCTTCGATACCTGCCGGACCGCCCGCGCCGCACGCCGATGTCAGCGAGGCGCCGCAAGTCGCCGAGCGCAGCGGCGTTGTCGAAGAGAAATTCGGCACATTGCCGGCGCTCGCTATCGGCTATCCGGCGCCGCGCCGCCTCACTCCCGATTGGTACGCGGCAGCGATGCTCGATCAAGCGTTGCATGGAGGACGCGCCGGGCGCGTTTATCGCCGCTTGGTGCTTGAGAAGCAAATCGCGGTGGACGCCGAAGGCGGAATTCACTATCCGGTCGGCGATTTGTTCGATTACAACGGCCCAACGCAAATGGTGACGCGCATTCTCTACAAGCCCGAACATTCCGCGGAGGAAACCTTGGTCGAGCTTCAGAAAGTGCTCGATGAAGTGAAAGAGAAGGGAATCGGCGAGGCTGAACTCGAGCAGCTCAAGATCAAGTTTCGTTCGGATTATTTCTCAATGCTCGAAGGCGGCCATGGAAGCCATATTCCGCGTTACGGCTTGATGCACTGCATGGCGTGTTTCACGCTCTTCGATAATGAACCGCGCCTGGTCAACACGGTGCTCGGCGGTTTTCTTGACGTATCGCCCGCGGCGGTTCAGGCGGTCGCGAATAAATATCTTGTTCCCGCGGAGCGCTCGATCGTGTATCGGCAGCCTGCGTCGAAAGTGAGCGCGTGATGGCCGTCACTTCCGTAACAGAACCGCTTTCGCCGAAAGTTCCCGCGCTCGGCCCCGAGCGGCCGGTGGTGTGGCCGCGGCAATCCATCGATCGGCTGGCGAACGGGCTCGATATCGCACTCGTGGAGTCGCACACAATCCCGAAATTCACGGGGCAGCTTTATTTTCGCAGTGGAAATGCCGCAGCGACGGCGGCATCAATGCCGGGCCTTGCGGGAATCACGGCGTCAGTGTTGCGCACGGGCACGAAAGCGCACGCGAGCCAGGAAATTGAAGAGGCGTTGCGTGGAATGGGCGCCGATCTTTCGACGGGATCTTCCGCCGATACAAGCGTGATTTCGTTTGCCGGACTCTCCGACCACAGAGAGCCGCTGCTGCAATTGGTGGCGGAGCTTGCGGAGCAGGCTTCATTTCCAGAGGATGAATTCGAGCGCGAGCGCCGTCAACTGCTCGAAGGTTTGCGAATCGAGCGCACCACGCCGGGTTTCCTCGCGGGCGAATGCATTCGCAAGGTGCTTTTCGGCAGCCATCCTTATGCGACCGTGGCGCCCACGGAAGCGCAGGTGGAATCGTATCGCCTGGCGCAGTTGCCGGATTTTTATCGGCGCAATTACCGGCCGGCGAATGCGTTGCTTGTGCTGGTCGGCGATTTTGAAGCGGCGGAAATGCGCGCGCAGGTTGAGCGAAGTTTCGGCGCTTGGAAGGGCGCGGCGCCCGATGCCGCCGCCGATCCCGCTCTTCCGGAAATTCACGGCCGTCGCGTTTACGTGGTTCATTTGCCCGGAGCGGTGCAAGCGCAGATCACCGTGGGCAATCGCGCGATCACGCGGAACAATCCCGATTGGCAGCGCGCGACGCTGGCGAACGCGATTTACGGCGGCGCATTCCATTCGCGCCTGGTGCTGAACATTCGCGAGCAGAAGGGCTACACATACAGTCCGCGGAGTTCATTGCACGCGCTGCGGCAGCACGGTTTCTTCAGCATTCATGCCGCGGTGCGCGGCGAAGTGGTGGCGGCCACGCTTTCGGAAATGTTTTACGAGATGGACCGCATTCGCGCGCTGGCCGTGAGCGATGACGAACTTGCCGACGCGCGGAATTATATGGCCGGCCTGTTCTCGCTTGGCTTGGGCACGCAGGACGGAATCGCCGGACAACTTGGCAGCGTGTTGCTCGATGAATTGCCCGGCGATTATCTCGAGACGTATCGCGCGCGCGTTCAAGCTCTCACCGCGGAAGACGTGCTCGATGCGGCGCGAAAATATTTCGATTCCGCGAACGCGCAGATCGTGGTCGTTGGAGATCGCGCGCACATTGAAACGCAAGCGGGGTTGTTCGGCCCACTTGAGGTTTTCGACGCGCAAGGAAATCGCCTTTAGCGCGAAAGTTCGCGGTTGGCGCTGAGGAAAATCATCGAGGCAACTGCGTGCTTCGCCGCGCTCGCGGAGTTTTTCTGCTTGTCATTGCGGCAGGATTGTTTTGCGCGGGCGCGGCATTCGCCGCGAAGCAGCCGCCGGCAAAGCCACTCAATCTGAATATCGCAACCGCCGACCAGCTTGCGCAACTACCCGGCATCGGCCCGAAGACAGCTCAGGCCATCGTCGATTTGCGCAAGACGAGCGGACCATTTCGCCGCGTGGAAGATTTGCTGGCGATTCGCGGAATTTCGCGGCGGAAACTCGAAGCGATTCGGCCTTATGTAACTGTGGGACCGTCCCCGAAGTGACGCGTTGAAATTGTTTTAGAAGCGTTGATGTGTGGTGCGGTGACTTCCTGTGGGAATCGGAACTTGCTCGGCGATGTGCAATCCGTAGCCTTCGAGCGCGACAAGCTTGCGCGGATGATTTGTGAGCACGCGCAGCGACGTGAGACCGAGATCGCTCAGGATCTGCGCGCCGATGCCGCTTTCGCGCTGCAACATTTGCTGATGCGCGGCGCTCGATTCGATTTGACCGCGCTCATGTTGCAGCCCGTGGTACAAAACGCGCGGCAACACGTCGTGCGCCGATGGCGCTTCGATTGAAAATCCCCGCCCCGCAAGGTGCAAATAAACGAACACGCCGCGACCGTCCGCGACGATGGCTTCAAGCGACCTCGCTACGGTCTCCTGGCAATCGCAGGTGATCGAGCCGAAAACGTCGCCGGTCAAGCAATGGGAGTGAACGCGAACGAGCGGTGAAGCTTCCTGCGCGCCGCTGGAAGTTTTTTCGCCAACGGTTTCCGCCGCGTTGTCGTTTCCGATCGAGCCATGCACGAGAGCGATGTGTTGCGCGCCGTCCACATCGGACGAATAAACAATCATGCGGAACGTGCCGTATCGCGTCGGCAGATCGGATTCGGCGACGCGGCGCACATATCGCTCGTGGCGCATGCGATAGCGGATCAGGTCCGCGACGCTGACGAGTTTGAGTCCGTGCACACGGCAGAAATCCGCAAGCTGCGGCAAGCGCGCCATCGTGCCGTCGTCATTCATGATTTCGCAGATCACCGCGCCGGGATACAGTCCGGAAATGCGCGCTAAATCCAGCGAGGCTTCGGTTTGTCCCGCGCGCACCAGCACGCCTCCGCGTTTTGCCTGCAGCGGGAACACATGTCCGGGACGCGCCAAGTCCGCGGGCCGTGTGGCGGGATCGATCGCGGCGAGAATCGTCGTGGCGCGGTCTGCCGCGCTGATGCCGGTGGTGGTGCCGCGCCGCGCGTCGATCGATTCGCAAAATGCGGTGCCGTAATTGGAAGTGTTCACGGGCGACATCGGCGGCAAATGCAGCTCGTCGCAGCGTTCTTCGGTCAGCGCGAGGCAGATGAGGCCGCGGCCGAATTTCGCCATGAAGTTGACGGCGCTCGGCGTGGCTTTTTCCGCGGCCATCGCCAGATCGCCTTCGTTTTCGCGGTCTTCATCGTCCACCAAAACAATCTGCCGGCCCTGGCGAATTTCTTCCAGGGCTTCCTCGATCGTGGCAAATGGAATCGGTATGCGATTCATTTTCGGTTCACAAAAATCCAGGGTCTTACTGAACGTGCAGCCAAGCCGAGAGAATCCGGCACAGAACAAATCCCATGATGCCCGCTCCCGGAATCGTGAGCACCCAGGCCCAAACGATGCGGCGCGTAACGCCCCAGCGCACGGCCGTCAGCCTGCGCGAAGCGCCCACGCCAACGATCGCGCCGGTGATGGTGTGCGTGGTGCTCACCGGGATGCCGAAGTGCGCGGTGCCCAGCAGCGTCAGAGCGGCGGAAGTTTCCGCGGCGAATCCACCGAACGAATTTAATTTCGTGATGCGCTGTCCCATCGTGCGCACAACGCGCCAGCCGCCGGCCATCGTGCCGCCCGCCATCGCCAGGTGACATACGATGATAACCCACCAGGGAATGGCGGTCGAATGAACCAGGCCGCCGGCGATCAGCGCGGCGGTGATGATGCCCATGGTCTTCTGCGCGTCGTTGGAGCCATGGCCCAGGCTGTAAGCCGCGGCGGAGACGAGCTGCAGGCGCCGGAACCAGCGATCCACGCGCTGCGGCGGGTGGCGATAAACGATCCAACTTGTGATTGATGTGATGCCGATCGCGAGCACCATCCCGATCAGCGGCGCCAGAAAAATAAACAGCACGGGCGTGATCCATCCGTGCACCACGATGGCGCGAAATCCCGCAAGAGCGATGGCCGCGCCGCCGTAGCCGCCCATCAAGGCGTGCGAAGAACTGGTGGGCAATCCCAGCGCCAGCGTGAATAAATTCCACAGGATCGCGCCCACCAGCCCGGCGATGATGGTGTTCTCATTGATCAGATTGATGCGCACCAATCCAACGCCAACTGTTTTGGCGACCGCCGTGCCGAAAACAAACGCCGCGACGAAATTCCAAAACGCGGCCCAGCACACCGCCCAGATGGGCGACAGCACGCGCGTGGAAACAATCGTGGCGATGGAATTGGCGGCGTCGTGCCATCCGTTCGAGAAATCGAACGCCAGCGCGATCGCGACAATCCAAAGCAGCAAGTGGAAACTGGTCACGATGAAGCCTTCATGCGGCGGAACCCGAGGCGCGAATCGGAACGCGGCTCGAAGCCGGGATCGAGACGCGGAAAGGAAGGAAGCGGAATCGATTCACGGTCGCGCGGCTCACGAGTTCTTGATAGTGACGGACTCGATGACGTTGGCGACGTCCTCGCACTTGTCGACGGCGTCTTCGATGATATCGATAATTTCTTTCCACTTGATGATCTGCACGGGATCTTTCTCTTCGTCGAAGAGCTGTGCGATCAAGGTGCGCGAAAGGCGGTCGCTGTTGTTTTCGAGGCGATTGATTTCGATGCAGTAGTCCAGAATGTGATCGCGTTTTTCGAGCAGGCGTACGGCAGCCACCATTTGCGCGGTAGTTTCGGCCAGCGTCTCCGCCAATTCCGGTACGCCCTCGCGCACGCGATCGACGTGGTAGATCACCAGGCGTCCCGCGGCGGCGTCGATCAGGTCGAGCACGTCGTCGATTCGCGTGGACAATTCGTGAATGTCTTCGCGATCGAAGGGAGTAATGAACGATTGGTTCAAGCGCGTAAGCAGGCCGTGCGTCAGGTCGTCGGCGGCGTGCTCGAGGCCCTTGATGCGTTCCACTTTGGCCGGGACGTCGCGGTAATCCCGAACCAGATCGACCAGAGCCTTGGCGGCAACGTCCACGTTTTCGGCTAGCTGCGTGAAAAGATTGAAGAACGACGGCTCGTGCGGCAGAAGTTTGCGCAGAAAATCCGACACGGGGATAAGGGCTCCTGGACGGGAATCGGGATGGCGCAGGCACTATATCCCGACCTGTGCGGGCCGGGCAAGCTCGCCGCCGATGCTTATTTTAGCCCTTGAATCGCGACGACGCGGTTCCATTTCGGCCGGAATTCGGTAATCGTGAGCGTGAATTTAGTTCCGGCGACCGGGCCTTGCGGAGCAAAAGTAAGCACGGTCCGGATTTTCGCGCCCTTCGCCAACGGCACTCCCCTCCAGAATCCGCCGCGCGCGTTGAAGATGGCCGCAGTGTCGGGTTGCGTCAGCGTCCAACGGACGCCCGTTTCGTCCGTGAGGTAAGTATCGGCGCGCAGCATGGCGAGCTGGACGGTGTTGTCGCTGACAGCGTCAAATTCCAGCGTGAGCGACGCGGCGCCGGCCGAGCGCTCGAGCGAAATCGCAACCACACGATAGGCATCGGTGGCGACGCTGCCGATTCCCGTGAGTGACGGCGAGGCGGGAGACGGTGGCGCTTTCGGAGGTTTGCTGGACCCGCGAGACGGCTTGGCGGATGGCGCCGCGGTGGTGGGCGCGGGACCTTCGTTAGACGCGGTGCCGGCGGAAGTTGACGAACTCGACGCGCTCGATGGTTGCGCGGTGCGCGAACCATTCGATTTCACGGACGGCGCCGGCGTCGACCCGGCGAGCAGATCGTCGATGTCTTTCGTGCGCGGAATATCCACGCTCGCCGCGCCGAGGATCGCGGAGTTCGCCGCGTCCAGAAGTTTCGTCGATAGCCGTACGTGATCTGAAAATGTCGTGAGGCTGCCGATCACCATGGCGTCGATGTGCGAGGCTTGCGGCGCGCCATTCGTCTGCGTGCGATCGATCACAAGAAAACCTTTCGCTTGCGCCGCAAGAGAATCCGATAGATCGCTGGCGAGGAATCGGCCGAACTCGGTGACGTTGCCATCGAGATCGGTGAAGGCGGTGACCGCGATCATCTTTTTTCCGGAGCTGGCGATGGTGTCCGCCAATTGCGAGCAGATTTGTTTGATCGCGCTATCGTATGTCGAAGGCGAGGCGGCGAGCGCCGGATGCCCGATGAACAGCGCCGCGCCGAGGATTACGAACAACTGGGCAATCGCCCGTCGTCGCATACACTTTGCCGACACGCCTACGCTTTTCCGCCGCATACGATTTTCTCCCGAATAATCGCAAGAAGGGACTTAGTCGAGAGGCTCATTTTGTATCGTATTCAGACGCGGCGCAAGCCGCAGCGGGCGCGCGAGGGAGCACAAAACGCGGAGCCGCGCGGCGACATCGCGATACCGCATGTGCGATAAAAAAAGCGCCCGAACTTGTGAAAAGTTCGGGCGCCCCCTGATGCTTGAAACGGCTTCGCGATTCGCGAAGGTTAGTACATCCCGCCCATGCCGCCGCCACCGCCGCCAGGACCGCCGGCGCCGGCCGCTTTCTTGTCGTCTTCCTTGATATCGGCAATCAAGGCTTCGGTTGTGAGCATCAGTGCCGCGATCGACGCCGCATTCTGCAGCGCCAGGCGCGTTACTTTTGCGGGGTCGATTACGCCGGCCTTGATCAGGTCGGTGTATTCGCCGGACTCCGCGTCGAAGCCGAAGTTATCGTCCTTCGATTCGCGCACGCGTCCGACAACGACCGCGCCCTCAAAGCCCGCGTTCTGCGCGATCTGGCGCATGGGCTCCTCGAGCGCGCGCTTGACGATGCTGACGCCGATGGCTTCGTCGCCTTCGAGCTTCAGCTTCTCAAGCGGCCCCACGCAACGAACCAGCGTGACTCCGCCGCCGGCCACGATGCCTTCTTCAACCGCGGCGCGCGTGGCGTGCATAGCGTCTTCCACGCGGGCCTTTTTCTCTTTCAACTCGACTTCGGTCGCCGCGCCAACTTTGATTACGGCGACGCCGCCGACGAGTTTCGCCAGCCGCTCTTGCAGCTTCTCGCGGTCGTAGTCCGAGGAGGTGTCCTCGACCTGCGCACGGATCTGCTTCACGCGGCCTTCGATCTCGGAGGTTTTGCCGCGGCCTTCGATGATCGTGGTGTTGTCTTTGTCGATTGTGACTTTCTTGGCGCGGCCGAGGTCCTCGGGCTTCACGTTTTCAAGCTTGATGCCCAGGTCTTCGGTGATGGCCTTGCCGCCGGTCAGGATGGCGATATCTTCGAGCATGGCCTTGCGGCGATCCCCGAAGCCAGGAGCCTTTACCGCCGCGACTTGCAACGTGCCGCGCAGCTTGTTGACCACGAGGGTTGCCAGAGCTTCGCCTTCCACTTCTTCGGCGATGATCAGCAGGGGCTTGCCCATCTTGGCGATCTGCTCGAGCAAAGGAAGCAAATCCTTCATCGAGCTGATTTTCTTTTCGTGGATCAGGATGTAGACGTCTTCAACCACGCACTCCATGCGCTCGGGGTCGGTGATGAAGTAGGGCGAAAGGTAGCCGCGGTCGAATTGCATTCCTTCGACCACTTCCAGCGTCGTCTCCATCGTCTTCGATTCTTCAACGGTGATGACGCCGTCCTTGCCGACCTTCTTCATGGCCTCGGCGATGATGTTGCCGATTTGCCGGTCGTTGTTGGCGCTGATCGTGCCCACTTGCGCGATCATGTCGCCCTTAACGTCGCGATGAAGTCTCTTGATCTCTTCTACCGCGACTTCCACCGCACGCGTGATTCCGCGCTTCAGAGCCGTCGGGCTCGCGCCTGCCGCCACGGTCTTCACGCCTTCGCGGAAGATCGCCTGCGCCAGCACGGTCGCCGTCGTCGTGCCGTCGCCGGCAACGTCCGACGTCTTCGACGCCACTTCACGGACCATTTGTGCGCCCATGTTTTCGAGCGGGTCTGCCAGCTCGATTTCCTTCGCCACCGTCACACCGTCTTTCGTGATGATCGGGGCGCCGAACTTCTTCTCGATCACGGCGTTCCGGCCTTTGGGACCGAGCGTGATCTTCACGGCGTCCGCCAACACGTTGACGCCGCGCAGAATGGACTGGCGTGAATTTTCACCAGTCACAATTTGCTTTGCCATAGGACTCCATCCTCCTGATGATTTAATTTCGAGATTCGTCTCGACTTCCGAATTGCGGAATACTTTGGTGCGGCCCCGCGCCGGTCAAGCTACGCGGGGGAAAGTTACTTGCGCCCTGACGCCGCTTTTGCGGCCGGGCCGAGCTTTGCGAGGATTTCTTCCTCACGAAGAATCAAATAATCTTCATCGTCCACTCGGATTTCGCTGCCGCTGTACTTGCCGAATAGAACGCGATCGCCCACCTTCACATCGAGAGGAACTCGCACGCCCTTCTCGATCTTGCCGGCGCCTGCCGCGATCACTTCGCCTTCTTGCGGTTTTTCTTTTGCCGAATCCGGGATGATGATGCCTCCCTTGATGCTTTCCTTCTCTTCAATCCGCTTGACCAGCACACGGTCGTGTAGCGGCGTGACGTTGACAGCCATCGTTACAAGTCCTCCGTTTCGTTTGTTGGTTCCTTGTCGCTGGGAATCTTGCCGGCAGAGGTGCTTGGTAAATTAGCACTCCTGTAAGGCGAGTGCCAATATAGTGTGCTGGGATGTCGTTGTCAAGTGACATTCGTGAGGCGAAAAGGCAGGGCGGCCTGATAGCTCCATATAAGCCTATGATAATGAATGCTTTATTCTATTATTGACGATTCCCGATATTGAGCGTCTCATTGTCAATGTTACCTTTCGCCCATTTTTCAGCCCTTGCCTCGTTCCTATTGACACACAGGTTCGTGCCGCACCTGCGGCGGAGAAAATCGTTTGCTTCTGTTGGCCTGCTTGGGAACAATGAGCGAGCGGCCTGACGCGCATATCGGGAAACTAACGCGGCGCGAAGCGGCGCAAACACATGAGCGATCCCTACATCGAATTTCGCGGAGTCTCGAAATCGTTTGACGGCCGCCTGGTGCTCGACAACGTGAGCTTCACCGTCGAGCACGGCGAGACCTGCGTGATCATGGGCCGCAGCGGCGTCGGAAAATCGGTCACGCTCAAGCACATTCTGGGATTTCTCGAACCCGATGCGGGCCGCGTGCTTGTGGCGGGACAAGACATCACGGATTGGAAGGAAGATCAACTCACGGCGATTCGCCGGCGCGTCACAATGGTTTTCCAATCGGGCGCGCTATTCGATTCGCTCACCGTCGGCGAAAATATCGCCTTCCCGCTGGAAGGCCGCGAAGATATCACGCGCGAGCAACTGGACGCGCGCGTCGCCGAACTCGCGCACATGCTCGAAGTCTCCGAGCTGCTCGATAAATTGCCATCCGAAATCAGCACGGGCACAAAGCGCGCCGTGGCCATCGCGCGCGCGTTGGCGCTCGATCCCGAAGCTGTGCTGTACGACGAGCCGACCACCATGGTGGATCCGATCATGGCCACGCACACCGGCGACCTGATCCTGAAATTGAAACAAGCGATGCACAAGACTTCCGTCGTCGTCACGCACGATACGCATCTTGCGAAAAAACTTGCCGATCGCCTGGTGTTTCTGCAAGAAGGCCGCGTAACATTTTTCGGACCGTGGTCCGAATTTGAATCCACCACCGATCCCTTCCTCCGCGATTTCCGCTTGCAAGACCAATTGATTCCCGCGCTGGACGCTACGCTGTGAGCGAAGCATCGCTCTCGCCCGATCCTAAAAGCCAGCTTCGCCGCGTGATGGGTTTTTGGGATGTGCTGCTTTTCAATATCGCCACAGTGCTTGGACCGCGGTGGATTGCCGCCGCGGGACACAACGGCGCATCGTCGATCAGTCTGTGGGTGTTGTCCGCGGTCGTTTTCTTTCTGCCGACTTCACTTGTGATCATCGAACTCTCCACGCGCTTTCCCGACGAGGGCGGTCTTTACGCGTGGTCGAAGGAGGCCTTCGGCGAATTCCACGGATTCGTCGCCGGATGGACGTACTGGGTCTACACGTTTTTTTATTTTCCGGGACTACTGATGGCCAGCGCCGCGATGGCCGCCTACATGGGCGGCAGCGGCGCCGCGCATCTGGCGCAAAGCCGCTCGTTCTTGATGTTCGGATCGTTCGCGTTGCTGATCGTCGCGGTCTATTTAAATTTGATCGGCCTGGACGTTGGAAAATGGTTGCAGAATGCCGGCGGCGTAGCCACATACGCCCCGCTGCTTATGTTGGTGGGCATGGGCGCGTATATCTGGCACTTGCATGGCTCGGCCACGCATTTTAGTTGGGCTACGATTCGCCCCACATGGAATTGGAACACCGTGAATTTCTGGCCGCAGATCGCGTTCGCGTTCACCGGCCTTGAATTGTGTTCGGCCATGAGCGAAGAAGTGCGCAATCCCCGCCGCATTTTCCCGCGCGCCATCGTCGGCTCTGGCTTGCTGATTGCGCTGATGTACACCGTCGGCACCGTAGCGCTTCTCGCGATGCTGCCGGCCACGGCGGTTGACCCGAAGAGCGGCGTGTTTCAGGCGCTGACGCTCGCTTCCACGATGTTGCGTTTAAGCGCATTCGGAATTGTGGCCGCGGTGCTCGTCACGGTCGGCAACGCCGGCGGTGTCGGTTCGACAGTAGCGGGCGTCGCGCGCATCCCGTTTGTCGTCGGCATCGACCGCTACATGCCCGCCGCATTCGGCAAGATTCATCCGAAGTGGAAGACGCCGTGGGTTTCGATTCTGGTGCAAGCCGGAATTTCAGGCGTGGTTCTGTTGGTGATCCAGTTGAACGAGACAGCCAATAGCGCCTACCAAATTCTGGTCGACGCGGCCGTGATTCTGTATTTCATTCCGTTCCTTTACATGTATGCCGCCGTCATCAAGCTCGCGTATCGTCCCGATCGCGCCGCCGGCGAAAATGTAGTGTTAGTTCCCGGCGGCAAATTCGGCGTGTGGCTGATGGGCTCGCTCGGTTTCGTCGTTGTACTCGCCGGCATCGTGCTTTCCATGATTCCGCCGGGAGAAACGCAAAACGTCTGGATGTTTGAAGGCAAGGTGATTGGCGGCACAGGATTGTGCGTACTGATTGGCTTAATTCTTTATTTTCGCGGCGCGTGGAACAAGCGGCACGAAGCGCGCGCGTAGCAATCGCCGCGGACATTTAGCGCAAGACGATCAGAAGCCTTCTTCAACCAGCCGGTCGATCGTTAGACGCCCTGCCGAATTTTCCTGTCGCGCATCCATCAGCCGTTCCACATATTTGGCCAGCACATCGCATTCGAGATTCACGGCGTCGCCAACTTTCGCGCCCGCCAGATTCGTCTCCGCGTACGTGTACGGAATAATCGCGGCTTCAACTACGCCGTCGCGCAGCGCGCTCGCGACGGTCAAGCTGATTCCATCAATCGCGATCGAGCCTTTGCGCGACACATAACGCGCCAATTCATCCGGCACGCGCACGCCAAGCCACCAGTTCGCGCCCTCCGCTTCCAACCGCGTGATGCGCCCGATGCCATCAACGTGGCCCTGTACAAAATGCCCGCCCAATTCCTGCCCCGCGCGCAAAGGGCGCTCGAGGTTCACCCGCGCCCCAATTTTCAATTCGCCGAACGAAGTCATGCGCAGCGTCTCGCTCGAAAGATCGGCGGAAAATGTTGTGGCGTCGCGCTCGACCACGGTGAGGCAGCAACCATTCACCGCGATGCTGCCGGAAACCGCGAGCGATTCCGCCAGCGCCCCCGCGTGCACGCGCACGCGTCCGCCCGTCGCGGAGCGTTCAATCGCTTCGAGTCTGCCTACCGCTTCAACGATGGCCGTAAACATCGCGCAAGTATCCTTCGATCGAAGCGTCCGGTCCGAAGCGGCGCACCGAAACATCCGCCAGTGGCCGCGCGGCGCTCCATCCGCCAAACGCCGGCAAGCGCGGTGCCGATCCCGCGAAGCGCGGCGCAACGAACAGCCGCATTTTATCCACAATTTCCGCTTCGAGCGCTGCCCGATTCAAAGTTGGCCCCGCTTCGAGCAGCACGCTTAAAATACCGCGCCGTCCCAATTCATCAAGCATGGCGTGCAGATCGATGCGTTCGCGCCGCGCCGCCACGCGCACAACTTCCACGCCCGCGGCGCGCAAGCGGCGAGTTTGCGCCGATTTTTCAGGCATCGCGGTGAACACCAGGACATCGCCTTCAGCCGTGCGCGCCAACTTCGATCGCGCCGGCAAACGCAACTTCGCATCGAGCACCACACGCAAAAGTTTCCGTCGCCGCGCAAGTCCCGAGCGATCCGTGAGCGCCGGATCGTCGGCCAGCACGGTGCCGATTCCGGTCAGCAGCGCGTCCGACGCATGCCGCATCCGCTGCACTTCGGCGCGCGATTCTTCGGAAGTGATCCATCTGTTTGCGCGATCCGCAGGATCGCCGCCAACGACGCGTTTACCGCCGGATTTTACAGAAGGCGCAAGTCCCGCCTGTCCATCCAGCGTAGTTGCGCTCTTCAGCGTAACCAGCGGCCGCTTCGTGCGAATCCACACCGCAAACGCCTCATTCAATCGCCGCGCATCGTCCTCTGCTTCGCCCACCGATACTTCGATTCCGTTCGCGCGCAATTCATCGAAGCCGCGCCCCGCAACCGCCGGATTCGGATCGGCCATCGCGGCCACCACACGCCGAATTCCTGCCGCGGCAATCGCGAGGGTGCATGGCCCCGTTCGTCCCGTGATGCAGCACGGTTCGAGATTCACATACAACGTGGCGCCGCGCGCCGCATCGCCTGAAGCATCGAGCGCCACAATTTCCGCGTGCCGCGGATCGGAGTAATTGTGAAATCCTTCGCCCGCGTCCAATCCTCCGCGCACCACCACAGCGCCCACCATCGGATTCGGACTGGCGTGCGCCTCGCCGTGCCGCGCAAGGTCCAGCGCGCGCGCCATCCACAGCGCGTGGTCCGTGACGGACGCGCCGGTCGTCGACAGTGGCGGCTTCTCGGGGCTCATTCAAAAAGGGAAGTGACGAACGCTTCCGGGTCAAACGGCACAAGGTCGTCGGCCGATTCGCCGGTTCCCACAAAGCGTACGGGCAATCCGAGTTCGCGCATAATGGCCACAACAATTCCGCCCTTCGCCGTACCGTCGAGTTTCGTCAGTACAATTCCAGTGACGCCGGCGGCCGCGGTGAATTCGCGCGCCTGCACCAAACCGTTTTGCCCCGTTGTCGCGTCCATCACCAGCAGCACGTCGTGCGGCGCGCCCGGCACCAGCTTCGCCGCCGTGCGCCGCATTTTTTCAAGCTCCGCCATCAAATTCGATTTTGTGTGCAGTCGTCCCGCCGTGTCTACGATCACGACGTCTACGCCACGCGATTTCGCCGCCGACAGTGCGTCGTGCAACACAGCGCTAGGATCGGCGCCCGATTTTGTGCTGACGAGTTCCGCGCCTGTGCGCTCAGCCCACACGCCCAATTGCTCGATGGCCGCCGCGCGAAATGTATCGCCCGCGCAAAGCAGCACGCTCTGTCCGTTTTGTCGCAGCCGATGCGCCAATTTTCCGATCGTCGTCGTCTTGCCCGTGCCGTTCACGCCGACAATGAAAAGCACTTCGGGTTTCGCGGCGACTAACGCATCGCCCGCGGAATCCGCTGCCGCACCAGCGCCATTCGCCGCTGCCGGCGTCGCCTGCAGAATCGTCATCAACTGCGATTTCAGCACCTGCTTGATCGCAGCCGCGTTGCGCAGCGGCGCCTTGTCCGATTCCCGCCGCACCGCGTCCACCAGATCGCGCGTAGTGCGCACGCCGAGGTCCGCCGCGAGCAGCGAATTCTCAAGCTGCGTAAGCGCCGCCGCGTCCAGCCGCTTTTCGCCGCTGACAAGTTCCTCGACGCGCGCCGCAATCTGCGAGCGCGTTCGCTCGACCGAGCGCTTCAGCCGGTCGATCAGCGAGCCTTCGCTCTTGCCCTTATCTTTGTCTTTGCCTTTTCCAAATAGGGAGAACATGAGTTGGAGTGGGCCGCAGCCCTCGCCAACAATTCTAGCAGAGCCGCGTCACCGCTCCGAGCCACCGCACCGGGCGTTAGCGCGCAGGTTCCCGATTAGCCCACAAATCCGGACTCAGCGGTCGGAAACCTACAAATAGAGGCGATTGGGCTTCACGTATACGCGAAAAGGGTTTCGCTTCGGATAGTCGCATTGCATGGCGGAGTGGCGCCGTGACAGCGCCGAACGCGCGGCGTTCACGCGATGGGGACTTCAACCGGGGTGCCGGGGATTTCGACAGCTTTCGACGCGAGTTTGAGCTTGCCGGATCGAACGGCGGCTTCGAGCGCGTTCACGACTTCGATGGCGTAGCGCTTGTCCGCGAGATTGCGGATTTCCTTGAGCGCGTATTCGAGATCGTGCCCCGAGTGATAGGGCCGGTCGGTTGTGATGGCGTCGCACGCGTCAGCCACGGCGATGATCCGCGCCATCATCGGGATGTCGTCACCGGCGAGCCCGTAGGGATAACCCTGTCCGTCGATGCGCTCGTGATGCAGCTCGATACCGGGCAGCATTTCTTTCAACTGCGCGACGGGCCGCATGATGTTGGCGCCCTTCGATGGATGCTCTTTCATCTGATCGAATTCTTCTTCGGTCAATTTGCCGGGTTTTTTCAGGATGCGATCGTCCACGCCGATTTTGCCGACGTCGTGCAGAAGCGCGGAAACGCGCAGCGTATCCTGTTCCTTCTCGCTCAGTCCCAATTCACTGGCGAGGATCAGCGAATATTTCGCCACGCGTCCGGAATGGCCGCGCGTATACGGATCTTTTTCGTCGATGGCCGCGGCGACCATGCGGATGCTGTTCAGGAAAAGTTCGCGGTTTTCCTGCGCGGCCAGCTTTAATTTCTCGATGAATTGCTCGATGTCGCCGGCCATGCTGTTGAACGTTTCGGCCAGTTCGCTAATTTCCGCGGCGCCTCGCACGGGCGCGCGCTCGTGAAATTCTCCGCGGCTGATCGCTTGCGTGGAAAATGCGAGCGCGCGAATCGGCGAGCTGATGCCGACCGCGAATAAATATCCCAGAACCAGCGCGCAAAATCCGACGACCAGCACGAACTTCAACGCTTGCGCGTTCAGCTCCGTCACACCGGCATCTTCACGCGCCACTTCCAGACTGCGCTCGGCGACCACCGCCCAATTGAGATCGGGAATTGTGCTGTACGTTCCGATCATCGGCACGGAGCGCCCATTTTCTTGCTTGAAAAATTGCTGCACGGTTTCGGTGGCGCGCAATTCTTCGGGCAACGCCGTCACTTGCGCCACGGCGTCGGAAGTCGCTCGCGCGTCCGTGCCCGGCACAAATTGCTGCGTGTCCGGATGCGCCACGATATGTCCCGAGCGATCGACCACATACACGACTCGGCCGCGCACGCTGGTTTCTTTCAAGCGCTGCAAAATCGGATCGAGCGAAACCACGGCGGCGAGCATCCCGCCAAACTGTCCGCCCACACTCAGCGGAATCGCCATCACGATGGCCGGACTATTATCCTTGCCGATCGCCAGCGGATCGCTGCGGAACACCACGACGTCCGACTGCACGCACGCGGTGAAGCCGCGCTGCAAAGCGTTGTTCACGAAAGGATCGTTGGCGGGAGAGAGCACGCCGGCATCCGCGCCTTTCGCGTCCGCGCCGACCGCCGTCATGTAAAGAATGTTGGGATCGCTCGAGACGAAATTTTCGAGCAGCCGCGTTAGTTGCGGCGCCTTTACTGGATCGTCCACCGAGCCGATTAAATCCGTGAGCGCCAGAATTTGGCGTTCGCTGATGAGTTGTTGGTAGAGATTGGTGTCGAAAAGTTGAATTTCTTCGGCCACCGAGTGCGTCACTTCGGTTTGCTGCAAGCTTTCGGTGTCCGTCAATTTTTCCTGACTCAATTGCAACACTTGGCGATGGTAGAGGCCGAGAGGCAACACGCTGACGAGCAGCATCGCTCCCAGCACCATCCAGAGGATGCGCGGGCGCCGCAGTGCGGATTTGATCGCGTCGATGCTCACGGGCTGGTGACCCACTCACCGGCAGTACGTAACACTGGTTTCAAGTTCGCGACCTACACCCACTATTTTAAAGGCTTTGAGAGGCCAGCACGGGTGGTGGTGGTGGCTCGATAGCGCACTTGCCAATAGTACGGGCGACCGGCTTGCCACGATCTAGGGCTTCGGGCGACGGAGAGAAAACCGCGGCTCAGTGCCAGCCATGAGCCGGTGGATGTTCAGCCGATGCTTCAGGACGAGCAGTGCCGTGACCAGCAACGCCGAGGCCGACACCACCGTAGGAGGCGCATGTCGTGGAGCATAAAGGAGATAGAGTAGCAGCGGCAGGGCACCAGCCGCGGCCAACGAGCCAAGCGATGCGTAGCCCCAGAACCAGACCACCGCGATCCACAGCCCAGCGGCCAGTGCCACTGCCTGCCAGCAGATTAAAATGAACGCTCCCGCAGCCGTGGCTACGCTGTGCCTGCCCTTGAAGCCTAACCACACCGGAAACATGTGGCCGACGATTACGGCCAGGGCAGAGTACGTCATCCAGTGAATGTTGCCGTGCGTCAGCCGCGCGGCTAACCAGACCGCGGCATAACCCTTCGCGACATCCAAGATGAACGTCGCGAGTCTGGCGGTCGGGCCCGGGTGGCGCCGTTGACCAAAGAGGCGCGCGAAAGGAATCGAGCCCAGCAAGTACGCGACGGACAAAATTTCGAGCTGCGTCCGCGGGAGTGGGACCAGAATCGGCGATGGAGTCACTCGGGATCGCTCCGCGCAAAGTTGAACGAGTTAAGGCGAGTGTACTCCGCTCCGGATGGTTTCAGCACGCTACGATATAAATGAAAATCCGTGACGCGCGCTGAGCCGAAATCCGGCGAGTCTGCCGCGGCGAGCGTTCCGCGGACTCGCGCCACGCCGGCGTTGTCCGATTTCTCCGGGAATCGCGCGACAGTCAGGTGCGGGCGGAATTCGCGCGTTTCGCGTGCGATGCCGGCCGGCTCGATCGCTTCATCGATCGCCCGCGCAAGTTGTGCGAGTTCGGCGCCCGCTTCGATTCCGGCCCACAGTACGCGCGGGCGGCGTTCCTCCGGGAAAAATCCCGCGCCGCGAAAATTTATCTCGATCGGCGATGCGTGCCGCACCGTGTCGAGCGCCGAACGCAATGCATCCAGCGATTCGGCCGACACATCGCCGATAAATTTCAGCGTGACGTGCAAATTTTCCGCGCGCACCCAGCGCGCGCTTGGAAATGCCTTTTGCAGCGGACCGATCCATTTACTTAGCGCGCGGCGAACGGCTTCGGGAGTTTCCACGGCGACGAACAGACGCATGCGATCAGGCCTTTGAATTCGTTCTGCCGGCCGCGCCGCCGCGTGGACTGACTACGCCCCTGTGCGATTCGCTCGCGCCCAGAAAATGCCGCCGCAGCATGTCCAGCGCGGATTGCGATGCTTGCCAGCGGATGCGTTCGCGATCACCGGTTAATTTCAAGGCGCGTTCGATCGTGCCGCTATTCGTAGCGAGACCGATATACACCGTGCCCACTGGTTTCGCGGGCGTTCCGCCACTCGGTCCAGCGACGCCGGTGACGCCGATGCCGAGCGCGGCGCCGGTGCGGCGGCGAATTCCTTCCGCGAGAGCGCGGGCGACTTCGGGGCTGACGGCGCCGTGCGTCTCAATCATTTCGGCGGGGACATCGGCAAACGCAGTTTTCAATTCGTTGCTGTAGCACACCACGCCACCGAGAAAATACGCGGAACTGCCGGCGACGCGCGTCAGCCGCTCGGCGACCAAGCCCGCGGTGCAGCTTTCGGCCGTCGCGATTGTCGCGTGATTTGCGGTGAGCAGGCGGCCTACCACTTGTTCCTGCGTTTCGCCGCCGGTCGATACGATGTATTCGCCGAGCGAAAGCGCCATGTGCCGTTCAAGCTCGTCAAGTCGGCGATCGGCCTCGGCGGCATCGGCCGACCAGATGCGAAAGTGGACTTCGATTTCACCGGGTGAGGCGAGCAGCGTTGTTTCGACGTCGGAATAAGTTTTGTAAATCGGCGCGATGCGCTGATCGAGATCCGATTCCGGCATCCCCGCCACGCGAAGCTCGCGATGATGCAATCGCAATGCGGGCGCGCGGCGCGCGAGAAGCGGTTCGACTTCCGCCTCAAACATTCCTTTCAATTCGCGTGGCGGTCCCGGCAGCAGAATCACGATGCGTTGCTTCGATTCGATCCAAAGTCCTGGCGCCGTGCCGCGCGCGTTCGGCAGAATCGTCGCGCCTTCCGGCACCATCGCCTGGCGCACATTATTTTCCGCCATGGTGCGGCCGAAACTTTGGAAACGTTCCTGGATCGAGCGAATCACACCTTCATTTCGCACCATGCGCAGGCCGAGAAGCTCGGCAACGGCATCGCGCGTCAAATCATCTTCTGTGGGACCGAGTCCGCCGGAAGCGACGACGAGTTCGACGCGATCGAGCGCCGCGCGAAATGTATCCTGGATCCGCGCGAGATTGTCGCCGACAACGGATTTTCGCGTGACCTCAATGCCGAGAAGATTCAGGCGAGCCGTGAGGTACAGAGAATTCGTGTCCGTGCGATCGGGCGTGAGGAGTTCCGAACCAACCGCGATGATTTCCGCTTTCATGGGTGACGCGCTAAATCGGCAGCGCTGCTCCCTCGACGTCCCAATCGAGGCTGAAGAGCGCGTTCGTCGTCGCGAGGATAGCTCGGCGTCCTGGCGGCAACGCGATTCCGACAAGGCCGACGCCGCTAATTACTTGCTCGGCTTTGCCGTCGGGCGAAATGCGCACCACGCCGCGATATCCGCCAAGCGACGACACAACGTACAAATTTCCCAAACTATCGAACGCCAATCCTTGCGGACGGCCGAGGCCGCGATAGTAAGTGGAAACTTCTCCGTGCTGATCGATGCGATACACGCGATCGAAGCTCGAGGTCGTAGGCCCGCTGACGAACAGTTCTCCTGATGGATTGAACGCCAGGTGATACGCGGAGATCGAAGGTTCGAGCGTGGCGAAAACGAAGATTTCTTTTTCGGGACTGATCTTAAAAATCGTGCCGCTGCGGTCGCCGACAAAAAGATTTCCGCGGCGATCGAACGCGATGCCGGTGGCCACGCCCATGCCTTCGATCCACTGCTCGGCGCGGCCTTCGGGCGAGACGCGATGAATCGTGCCGTCGTTCCTACACGAAACAAAAAGCGCGCCGTTGCGATCGATCGCCAGGCCGGTGGGATTCATCATCTCGGTGACGAACGGCTTCACAACGTAATTCGGCGTGATTTTGTAAAGCGAGACGGGAACTTTGGCGCCGCGCTGTCCGCTGAACGTGACATAGATATTTCCCGCGGCATCCACCACCGGATTTGCCACGGGATGCAAATTGTCGGCGATCTGCACGCCGACGTGCATCGCGAACGGTTGGCTCGCGGCGCGCGACGTTTCCACGCGCACCAAGCCGCCGATCGAACCTTCGGGAACGCGCGCAATCAAATAATCGTCGCCGGCAATAAGTAAATTGGCCTCGGCGTCGCCGAAGCGCACGCGTGGCCGAATGTTCGGCGTCGAATAAAAATGGCCGTGGATGGTCACGTCTCCGCCCGGCACGGCTGCTGCCGGAGTGATGCGGTCGATCCGAGGTATGCCGTTGGTATCCACGAGAGATACTCTATCGTTTTCAGAGACCGATCGCGCGCAAAAGCATCACGCCTATGCCGGCGTACACGCCCGCGATCCAATCGTCCGCCATGATTCCCCATCCGCGCGGCAAAGATTCGGC
>JBAQYV010000145.1:0-2991 GCA_049790315.1 Candidatus Acidiferrales bacterium
GGATGGCGCAGGCGCTTGCATCGAGGGTGCCTGCGCCATGGTTCCTGCCGCCGAGATCAATACCAGACTCGCGATCCACGTCATTTTCATTTTCCGGACCTCACTCTGTCAGAGTCGCCCGACACGACGCGCGTCACAACACCAATGCCGCGAATTTCAGCTTCGCGCTTCCACGGGTTTCCCTATGCGCACCGTTCGCGGCTTATTCCAGGGCATTTTCCCCAGCACCGTGGCCATCAAACACAGATTGCTGATCCCCGCAAAGGTCAATCCCGCGCCCACAAAAATAGTTCCCGCGAAAAACCATCGCGACACCGTCAATCCCAGCACAGCCGTAATCACAATCAAACTTCCTGCGATCGCGCGCACTTGCCGCTCGAGCGACCACACTCTCGTTTCCAGCCGATCCAGAGGCAATCCCGACGCCTTCCAGGCGTCGATCCCGCCCGTCAGATTCGCAACATTCGCAAATCCCGCGGCCGACATTTGCTGCGCCGCCGTCACGCTCCGTTGGCCCACCTTGCACACGAATATGTATTCCGCTCCGCGATCCCAGTCCTCCGCCGCGCGCTTCAACGTTGACAGCGGCACCAGTCGCGATTTCGAGATCGCCCCCGCCGCAAATTCCGGATATTCGCGCACGTCGATCACGACAGCGTCCCGCGCTTCCGCCACGCTTTCGGGTGTCAATTCCTTGATCACGATGTCCTCCGACAAACCTATTAGGGTAATTCGATCCGAGCGGCGCGGCGTGAGAGACGAGCTGCGCGAAGCCAAAACAAGAGTGCCGGAATATTTCCCGGCATCGCATCCGACGCCGAATCACCAATGTACCATCGGGGGCGATTGGCGGCAATTCCCTCTCTCCGCATGTAGTTAAATCACGCCACGCAACATCAAATGGGTTCGGGTATAAATGGAGGCGATCGGGACCCGGGCTGTCGCGGCGGCGCCAGGCGCCGCTGCAAATTAAGAACAAAAAGCGGTCCTCGGGCGAGATCGGCGGTTTTGCTAGTAATATAAGGACATAGATTCTATGCGCGGATTCAACTCCTACACACATCGCGGCAGAGACGCACACGATCGCCATGCCCGCGAGAAAAAATCGAAATCGTCGGGAAGTTTCCTGACGCTGCTGCCCGAAGTGTGGGAATTTGTGCGGCCGCAACGATGGCTGTTGCTCGTGGGATTTTTCCTGATGGCGATCAATCGGCTGGCGGGATTCGTGCTGCCCGCATCGATGCAGCCGCTGGCCGACAAAGTGATCCATAACGGACAGCGTAACCTGCTGGTTCCGATCGTGATCGCGATTCTGGCCGCGACCACGATTCAAGGCATAACGTCCTACGCGCTCACGCAACTGCTTTCCAAAGCGGCGCAGCGCATGATCGCGGATTTGCGAAAACAAGTTCAGGCGCATATCGGGCGGCTCGCCGTCGCGTTCCACGATGCGAACAAATCTGGTTCGCTGTTGACGCGAATCATGACGGACGTCGACGGTTTGCGAAATCTGATGGGCACCGGCTTGGTGGATTTCGCCGGCAGCCTGATGACCGCGGTGATGGCGTTCGTGTTGCTGATGCGCATCAGCGTGGTGCTCACGTCTGTGGTGCTGGTGATTCTGCTGGCTACGGGACTGAGCCTGAATGTTGCGATCGGATGGATTCGGCCGATCTATCGCGCGCGCTCGAAAATTTTCGCGGAAGTTACCGGACGGCTCGCGGAATCGCTCGGCGGGATTCGCGTCGTGAAGGGCTATCGCGCCGAGGCGCGCGAGGAAGAAGTCTTCGCCGGAGGAGTGCAGCGGCTGCTCCAGAACGTGCTGGACACACTGACCGCGACTTCGCTGATGAGCCTTGCTTCCACGATGCTGCTTGGTACTGTGAGCGCGCTCATTATTTACCTGGGCGTGCGGCAGGTTCCGACGGGAGTTTCGGCGCTGGCCACGGGGCAGATTTCCTTCGGAATGTTCCTGAAGTTCGTCGGATACATGGCCATGCTGGTTTCTCCGATTTTTCAAGTCGTGAGCATCGGGCCGCAGTTCAGCGACGGCATGGCGGGACTTGAGCGCACGCGCGAAATCCTGAAGGAAAATCTGGAAGACGCCGATCCGCAACGCACGGTCGCGATCGGAACGATTCGCGGCAACGTGGCGTTCGACAACGTGAACTTCGCGTACGAAAAAGGACGCATGGTGCTGCACGACGTGAGTTTTGAATCGAAGCCGGGTACGGCGACAGCGCTGGTGGGTCCTTCGGGCTCCGGAAAATCGACGATCATTGGATTGGTGGCCGCGTTTTACACGCCGAATTCCGGACGCGTGCTGGTGGATGGCGTGGACCTTGCGACGGTGCGCCTGGAAACTTTTCGCACGCAGCTCGGCATCGTGTTGCAGGACACATTTTTGTTCGACGGCACGATTCGAGAGAACGTGGCATTCTCGCGGCCCGGCGCTTCCGAGGAAGATATTCTGGCGGCGTGCCGCATCGCGCGCGTGGACGAATTCGCGGAAGGATTCGAGGAAAAATACGAAACGGTGATCGGCGAGCGCGGCGTGCGACTGTCGGGCGGACAGAAGCAACGAATCTCGATTGCGCGCGCGATACTGGCGGACCCGCGAATCCTGATTCTGGACGAGGCGACGTCGAGTCTGGATTCCGAATCCGAAGCGCTGATTCAAGAAGGACTTTCTTATCTGATGCGCGGGCGAACTACGTTTGTGATCGCGCATCGGCTCTCGACGATTCGACGCTCGGAACAAATTCTGGTTGTCGAGGCCGGGAAAATTGTGGAACGCGGCACGCATACATCGTTGTACGCGCGCGGCGGGCGATACTACGACTTGTATACCAAGCAACATGGCATCGAATCGAATTTGTTCCTCGCTCCCGGCGAGGGCGATGCGCCTTCGGGCGATGCCGAAAGCGCCGCGGCGACCAACGGCGAAGGCAACGGTTCCGCCGATACCGAAAGCGGTCTCGCGCAAGCCGC
>JBAQYV010000146.1:0-7664 GCA_049790315.1 Candidatus Acidiferrales bacterium
GAAGACGCGCGCTTCGCTAAAAAAACGGTCGACCTCCGCAGCGACACCGTCACGCGCCCCACGCCCGAAATGCGCCGCGCCATGGCCGAAGCGGAAGTCGGCGACGATGTGTACGCCGAAGATCCCACGGTCAATCGTTTGCAGGCGCTCGCCGCCGAAATCTTCGGCCGCGAAGCCGGGCTCTTCGTGCCGTCAGGTTCGATGGGAAATCTCATCGCGATCTTGTGCCACACGCGCCCCGGCAACGAAATAATCTGCGAAGAGCGCGGCCATATCTGCCAATTTGAAATGGCCTCGATGTCCGCTATCGCCGGCTGCATGCCGCGCACCACATTTGTCGACGACGGCATACTCAGTTGGGAGCGCATCGAGCCTCAAATCCGCCCGAAAATTTACTATCGCGCGCAAACCGCGCTGATCGCGCTCGAAAATACCCACAACATGGCCGGCGGCACGGTCTATCCGCAACATGTGTCAGACGACATCTGCGATCGCGCTCACGCCGCCGGCATTCCCGTGCATCTCGATGGCGCGCGCATTTTTAACGCTGCCGTCGCGCTCGGACGCACGGTTGCCCAAATCACATCCAAATTCGATTCCGTAATGTTTTGCTTATCGAAGGGGCTTGGCGCGCCTGTCGGCTCGATGCTGCTCGGCTCGCGCGAATTCATCGAAGCCGCGCGCATCAAGCGCAAACTTCTGGGTGGCGGAATGCGCCAAGCTGGCGTCCTTGCCGCTGCCGGTCTGATCGCGCTCCAAAAATCTCCCGCGCGCCTGCACGAAGACCACGAGAATGCGCAGTTCCTCGCGAAGCGCCTGAACGAATTGTCGGGCGTGCGCGTCGATCTTAAGAAAGTTCAAACCAACATCGTATTTTTCGACGTGACCGGCACAGGCCGCCATGCCGCCACGATCTGCACCGAGCTCGCGAAGCGCCAGGTCCTCTGCGGCGCCGCCGGCCCCGCCGCAATTCGTATGCTCACGCACTGCGACGTGGATCGCGCCGGCATTGAGCGCGCCGTATCCGAATTGCGCGCGGTTCTGTCCGCTGCCTGAGCGCGCAAATTCCGGGCCGTAATTGCGCCGCGCCGCGTGGCCAAGTCGCTGTAATATGTGCGAGGGCGTTTGTCTTGCGGCAGCATGGAGCGCATTTGGATTTTTCTTTCACCGATGATCAGCAGGAGCTGCGCCGCAGCGTACGCGAATTCGCGGCCGCCGAAATCCTTCCTCATGTTATGGAGTGGGACGAGGCCTCCCGCTTTCCCGCCGAAATTGTTCCCGAGCTCGCCGAGATGGGCCTGCTCGGCGTGATTTTTCCCGAAGCCTACGGCGGCGCTGGCCTCGGTTACACGGAATACGTCATCGCCATCGAAGAGCTCGCGCGCGTGGACGGCTCGATCGGCCTGATTGTCGCTGCGCACAATTCGCTCTGCACCAATCACATCTTCAAATTTGGCACCGAGGCGCAGAAGCAGAAATACGTTGTGCCGCTCGCGCAAGGCCGCACGCTAGGTTGCTGGTCGCTCACCGAACCCGAGGCCGGTTCCGATGCGGGCGGCACGCGCACCGTCGCCGTGCGCGATGGCGACGCATGGATTCTGAACGGCGCGAAAACTTTCACCACCAACGGTCACTTCGCCGGCGTCTGCGTGGCCATGGCCGTTACCGAGCCTTCCAAAGGCGCGCACGGCATCTCCGCCTTCATTATTGAAAAAGACACGCCGGGTTTCCGCGCAGGCAAAAAAGAAAATAAGCTCGGCATGCGTGCCAGCGATACTTCCGAAGTCATCTTCAGCGATTGCCGCGTCCCTTCTGCGCAACTTCTCGGCGCCGAAGGCGAAGGTTTCAAGAATAGTCTGCAAGTTCTCGATGGCGGCCGGATTTCAATCGCCGCGCTCGCGCTGGGCATGGCGCAAGGAGCTTTCCAGGTCGCCACGCATTACGCCCGCGAACGAAAACAATTCGGCCGCGCGATTTCCGAATTTCAGGCCATCCAGTTTAAGCTTGCCGACATGGCCACGGAAATCGAAGCCGCCCGCATGTTGGTTTATCGAGCCGCCGCGCTTGCGGATCGCGGCGGTGTGCGCTTCACGCGCGAATCCAGCATGGCGAAACTTTATGCCAGCGAAGTGGCCGTCCGCGTCGCGAACGAATGCGTGCAAGTTCACGGCGGCTACGGTTTCATTAAAGATTATCCCGCGGAAAAGTTTTATCGCGACGTCAAGCTCTGCACCATCGGCGAAGGCACAAGCGAAATTCAGCGCCTTGTGATCGCTCGCCAACTTCTTGGCGGCGGCCATTAGCGCCGTGCCCGCCATTGTCGACCCCGCTACCTGGGCCGCGCGAATTCGCGCCGGCGACGTGCGCGCCCTTTCTCGCGCGATCACCGCGATCGAAAATCGCGATCCCGCTGCGCGCGAATTGCTCGCCACTCTTTTTCCGTCAACCGGCGCCGCGTATCTTATCGGCTGCACCGGCGCTCCCGGCACGGGGAAGAGCACTCTGGTCGATCGCCTCGCCGCGCAATATCGCAATGCCGGCGATGAAGTCGGCGTGATCGCCGTCGATCCCACCAGCCCCTACACGGGCGGCGCGATTCTCGGTGATCGCATTCGCATGCAAAGTCACTACGGCGATTCGGGCGTCTTCATTCGTTCGATGGCCACTCGCGGCCGGCTCGGGGGACTCTCCGCCGCCACCGCCGATGCCGCGCTGCTCCTGGACGCCGCCGGAAAACGCGTCGTGCTGATCGAAACCGTCGGCGTCGGCCAGGATGAAGTTGACGTCGTGCGTCTTGCCGACTGCACGATCGTGCTTCTCGTTCCGGGTCTCGGCGACGACATTCAAACCATGAAGGCCGGCGTGATGGAAGTTGCCGACATTTTCGTCGTCAACAAATCCGATCACGATGGGGCCGAGCGGCTTGAGCAGCAGATTTGTGCCATGCTGGACCTCGCGCCGAAGCAAAACGCCTGGCGCCCGCTTATCGTGCGTACCGTAGCGAGCGAAGGCCGCGGCATCGATGAATTGGTCGCCGCAATTGCGCGTTTCCGCGCATACGCCGACCGAAGTTCCGCGCGCGCATCCAGAAATATCGATCATTGGAAGCGCCGCCTGGTAGCCATGCTCGAGATCGAGGTTACCGAGCGAGTGTTGGCAGGTCCGCTTGGCGCCGCGCGATTGGAGTCGCTCGCGCGCGAAGTCGCCGACCGGCGCACCGATCCGTACGCCGCGATCCGCGAACTCGCGTCGCGCGCGGGAGTGTAAGCGCGACAGTAGAAGTGTTGTAAATCTCTTCGGGAGGCTATGGAATGCACTTGGGCGACCTGGAATTTAAAATTCTGACGGATGGCACAATTGGCCTCGATGGCGGCGCAATGTTCGGCGTAATTCCCAAACCGCTCTGGGAGAAAGTCGCGCCGGCAGACGCGCGCAATCGCGTTCGCCTCGCCATGAATTGCCTGCTGATTCGCGCCGCCGGAAAATTGATTCTCGTTGAAACCGGCTGCGGAGATAAATGGACCGCCAAAGAAGCTGACATCTACAATGTTGAGTCATCGCATCGCTTGCTTGAATCCCTCTCCGCCGCCGGCGGGCGCCCCGAAGACATCGATTTCGTCGTCAACACGCACCTGCATTTCGATCATTGCGGATGGAACACGCGCCGCAAAGGCGATCGCATCGTGCCCACGTTCCCCAACGCGCGTTACGTCATCCAGCGCGGCGCCTACGATCACGCGAAAAAGCCCACCGAGCGCGATCGCGGCAGTTTTCGCGACGAAAACTTTTTGCCCATCGAATCCGCGGGCCAATGGCAATTCGTCGAAGGCGATACGGAACTGGTCCCCGGTGTCGAGCTGATTCGCATCCAGGGCCACACGCCGGATATGCAATGCGTGCGTCTTTCCGGCGGCGGTCGCTCCGCGATTTTTCTGGCCGATCTCGTGCCGACCATCGCTCACTTGCCTCTCCCATGGATCATGGGTTTTGATCTTTATCCGCTCACCACGCTTGAGCTGAAGCGGCATTGGATTCCCAAGCTCACGCGTGAAGGAACCCTCGCACTGTTCGCGCACGATCTGGCCACGCCCGCCGCGTGGTTGCGTGAAGACGGCGATCATGTCCGCGCCGAACCGGCTACCGTCGATTGATGCGCACTTGGGGCGACCGGAGCCCATCGGGTAATGGCGGAATTGTTTTTGCGGTTGCCCTTGTAGCGCCGCCTTCCAGGCGGCAGCCTTTGACTCGGCCTTTGCCTTGCCGATCGGCGAAGATGTTCACCCGCGGTCGGCGATAAACTCACGGAGGTTACGGGATGAACGACCCAACGCAGTCTACGGTCAGGCGCCCAATCCGAGTCGCGCTCGCGTTCGCATTCGTGTTGATTGCGTTGCTCTGCGTGAACGCGAGCGTGCCGCCCGCCCTCCGCGCCGACGCCGCTTCGGACGAAGTCCTTCACGCCGAACAAGCGCGAACCACAGCGCTGATCGCCGGCGATTTTGCCGCGCTCGATAAACTCATGGCCGACGATGTCACCTACGTTCACGCCAGCGGCCAACGCGACACAAAGGAAACTTACCTCGGCGCGCTTCGTTCCGGCGTGCTCAGCTACCAATCCTGGCAGGCCCGAGAGATTCACGTCCGCATGTTGGGCAGTGATGTCGCCGTTCTCAACGGCATCTACAGCGTGCACGCTATGGATCATCGCGTCAGCAAAGATGAAATCATCATCGATCTTCATTTTCTCACCGTGTACGCGCGCCGTGATGGCCGTTGGCAACAGGTCGCATGGCAATCCACACGCGTTCCCGTTCCGGTGCCCGCTGCGGCGCAGTAAGTTCCGCGCCTAACGATAAGGAAATCGACGAATGCCAAAACGCCAACCGAAAACGAAAAGAAAGTCGTCCGCGCCAAAACCCGTGTCGAAATCTCCCGCGCCCATCGGCATCATCGGCGGCAGCGGCCTCTACAATATTCCCGGCCTTGAAGACGCGCGCGAACGTCGCATTCGCACGCCTTTCGGCGATCCGTCCGACGCGTTCGTGGTCGGCCGCCTCGAAGGCAAGCCCGTGGCGTTTCTCGCGCGACACGGCCGCGGCCATCGCATTTCGCCGTCCGAGATTAATTATCGCGCGAATATTTATGCGATGAAGTTACTCGGCGTCGAACGCGTGGTTTCCTTCAGCGCCGTCGGTTCGTTGCGCGAGGATTTGCGCCCACTCGAATTTCTCATTCCCGATCAATTCTTCGATCGCACGCGGCTCCGCATCGCCACCTTTTTCGGCCAGGGCATTGTCGCGCACGTAGGGTTTGACAAACCCACGTGCGCCGAGCTTGCGGGCATCGCCGCCGCTGCGGGAGCCGAAGCCGGCGTAACGATTCATCGTGGCGGAACGTACATCTGCATGGAGGGCCCCCAGTTCTCCACGCTTGCCGAAGCGCACGTGAATCGGCAGTTGCGCTTTGACGTCGTGGGCATGACAAATCTCACCGAAGCCAAGCTCGCTCGCGAAGCTGAGCTGTGCTACTCCACCATCGCCATGATCACCGATTACGATTGCTGGCATCCCGAACATGACTCGGTTACGCTCGCGGACATCATTGCCAATCTCACGAAGAACGCGGCTGCGGCGCAGAACATTTTGCGCGGCGTGGTGCGTGCCATGCCCGAAACGCGTGGGTGCCGTTGCGGTAGTGCATTGAAGCACGCTATCGTTACTGATCCGAAGCTTGTTCCGGCCGCGACGCGCAAAAGACTGTCCGCCATCATCGGGAAATATTTGTCTTAAAAAAGTCGCGCGAACCATTTGCGCGCAGGAGGATTTCTTCGTGTCTCTTCTCGTCGTGGGATCGGTCGCGTATGACGCGATCGAAACGCCGTACGGCAAAGTCGAACGCACCCTCGGCGGCGCCGCCACATATTCGGCTGTCGCCGCCAGTCACTTCACGCAAGTTCATCTTGTCGGCGTTGTCGGCGAAGATTTTGGCGCCGCCGATGAAGCCGTGCTAACCGATCGGCGCATCGATATCGCGGGCCTCGAGCGCGCCTCCGGCAAATGTTTTTTCTGGTCGGGCCGCTACAATGAGAATTTCAACGAGCGCACCACGCTCATTACGGATCTAAACGTCTTCGCGGAGTTCCGCCCGAAATTGCCGGGGCACTATCGCGATTCACGCTACATTTTTCTCGCCAATATCGACCCCACGCTCCAGCGCGACGTTCTGAAACAGGTTCGCGGAAAACCGAAACTCGTCACGCTTGACACCATGAATTATTGGATCGAGCGCGCTCCCGGCGAGCTTCGCGAAACACTGAAACACACGAACGTTCTGATGATCAACGATTCCGAAACCCGGCAACTGTCGAGCGAGCACAATTTGCTGCGCGCCGCGCGCCACATTTTCAAACTCGGTCCGCGCACTCTGGTTATCAAGCGCGGCGAATATGGCGCGATGCTGGTCCACGGCGGTCAAGCGTTCTGCGTGCCGGCTTTTCCGCTCGAAGAAGTTCACGACCCCACCGGCGCTGGCGACAGTTTTGCCGGTGGCTTCATGGGCTATCTTGCAGGCCGCGGCCGCTCCACCACCGAGGATTTGAAGCGCGCCATGGTCTACGGCTCCGTGATGGGCAGCTTCGCTGTCGAAAAATTCGGCCTCGATCGGCTGCGGCGCGTTACTCGCCGCGAAATCAACGCACGTGCGAAGCATTTCGCGCGTCTCACGCAGTTCACTCTCTAGCGTCATGCGTCGCGCGCCGCGGCCCGCTGGGACAAGCGGGCGTTATATACTGCGGCGTCCTGCAATGACGCGCCCGCACAAACCGCTCGCTCTCGTTCCCGGCAGTATCGTCACGCTCGTATCTCCCGGATTTCCCGCCGACGCGCGTTCGATTGAGCGCGGCATGGCGGAGCTACGCCGATTGGGATGGAGCCCGCGCCGCGTTGCACTAAGAGAGCGGCCAGACGGGTACTTCGCGGCGCCCGCTCGAGCACGCGCCGCGGAGTTCATCGCGGCATTGCGCCACGCGAGATCCGACGCCCTGATTTGCGTCCGCGGCGGCTATGGCAGTGCCGAAATTCTCGAGGCGCTCGCGGCCGCGCGCGGATTGCGACTGAAACTTTTAATTGGTTTCAGCGACATCACTTCGCTGCAAGTTTTTCTGTGGCAGCGGAAAGGCTGGGTCACACTGTACGGACCCATGGCTGCGGCGCACCTTGATGGCGGAGCAGGCAAGCGCCATGGCTATGATGCCGCTTCGTTCGCCAGCGCCGTGCGCGTTACGCGCGGCGGCTGGGAGATCCCGCTGCGCGGGCGCACTATGATGCGTGGCACGGCGAGCGGGCGCGTTCTCGGCGGCTGCGTTACGCTGCTCCAGACCACGCTCGGCACGCCGTGGGAATTCGACGCGCGCGGCGCGATTCTCCTGCTCGAAGATCGCGGCGTGCGTCCTTATCAACTCGATCGAATGCTGCTCCATTTGCGCCAGGCGGGGAAATTCAAAGGTGTGCGCGGCATCGTGCTCGGTGAATTTCCAGACGCCGGCTCGTCGCGCACGGGAACTACGATTCTCGAAGTGTGCCGCCGTCGCCTCGCGGATCTCGGCGTACCGATTGTGTTCGGCGCGGCCATCGGCCACACGCCGCGTCCCATGCTTACGATTCCGC
>JBAQYV010000147.1:0-8696 GCA_049790315.1 Candidatus Acidiferrales bacterium
CAAACGCCCGCGGGGCAGCTTGCGGAAATTGCCGCCACGATCGCAGCGGCATACGGAATGTGGACGGGCGTGAGCGGAACGGAACTTGCGCCGGCAGCGTTCGCACCGCTCGGCACTACGGAGGAACAGATCGCGTGCAGTCCAACCGACGGCGTGAACACAATCTGCTTCAATCAAGCCGATCCCGCGTTCACCACGGGCGTGCTTTCCTTCACGCGGGTGACGACAACCGACGCGATCGGGCAACAAGCGGGGCCTGGCACACCCGCCGCAAGTTTTATCGGACAAATTTTGGACGCCGATATTTTTCTGTTGCCTGGCGATAGCAGCGTGACGTTTGCCACTCCCGAGGCACTCTCCGCGAATCCATCGGCCTACGATCTGGAATCCGTACTGGCGCACGAAATCGGACACACGCTCGGCTTGGGACATTCGGGAGTGTGGCGCGCGATGATGTCGCCGTTTGGACCGTCACCGGGAACATATCTGGGCACGCGGCCGACCGAGAGCCAGCTCGACGCCCCACTGGCCGATGACGACCGCGCCGGTCTGCGCGCGCTTTATCCCGATGCGGCGGACACGACGCACATCGGCACCATTTCCGGACGCGTGCTGCCGGCCAACCCGCTGATTCTGCCCGCAGGGACAACGGGAGTGTTCGGCGCGCAAGTGGTGGCCGTGGATGCGACGAGCGGGGCTGTGGAGGCTGCAACGATCGGAGGATGGTCGTGCATGGATCCGGGACCGGCGCAGTTCGACGGCTCATACGCGATCGAGAAGCTGGCGGTGGGCGCGCCCGAGAGTTACGTGATTTACGCGGAGCCGCTGGACGGGCCGCTCGAACCTTCCGATGTGCCGGGCGCCACGACGGCGCTTTGCCGAAACGCGCTCACCGATCCAGGCTGGCCCGCACAATTCGCATGCACGAGTCCGCCGGTCGCGACCGGATTCTCCACGACGATGGAATCCGGCCCGTAGATGTGAATTATGACGATGGAGAGGCCAGACGGCTCGCCCCCTGGCCTCTCGGGTAAAGCTTCTTGCTAATTCATTGACAGCCAAAACGTCCGCTGGAATGTCGGCGTGACCGAATTCACGGAGAGCGTATTGGTCGCGCCAAGTGTGGTGGAAGGAAACCACGGCGGAGCGAAAGTGCCGCCCGAGAAGCGCTGATCGAAGTCGACGTTTCGCGTCGAGGTGTTGATGTCCTGAATTGTGTTCTGGATACGGCCGCCCACAATCGTCAGCGTATCGATGGCGTTACCGTTGTTCACGATTCCGCCGCTGCCTCCGGCCGAAATGGTGGCGATCGACGCATCGATCTCGAGGTTCCCGTTGCTCTGCTGATTGTCCAGATTGACGTTCCCGTTGGCAGTGAAGATTCCGAGCACCGACGTAGGCTCCGTCTTGTATGGAATCAAGGTGTCGGTGGGATCGCCGGAACAGCACGATGACGTCGTCAGAGAGCTTGAAACGGATTGATTTGCCGACGTAGTGACAGGTTCAGTGTTGTAAAGGAGGTCACCGGTGATGTTGATGCTGCTGGCAGCAGTGACTGTGACCGCGGCGCCATTCTGAATCGCGGGAACGCCTTGGCCAGGACCGGACAATCCAGTGCTCCCCGACGTCCCGATGGTGCCGTCCACGTAGAGCATGGTCGCCGGCGAAGGGCTTGTCCCCGTATCGATCTCTGGGATGCCGACGATAGTGGTGGTCTTTGTTGTGGAGCCGGTTTTTGATCCGACAGTGGTTGTATTCGCGGTCAGGTCCTCAACGATCGTAGTGACCGTGCTCCCCTGGGTGATTACATAGACTTGCTCTGGGTCTCCGTTGCCGGCCGTGGTAGCCTGCAGCTCGACGTCAGTCGCGTTTCCTTCGACGTAGATGCCGCCTCCGGTCATCGTATTCGTCGTGACGCTTCCGACGGTCGTCGACGAATAGGCCAAGTAGACGCCATTCGCCGTTGTGCCGGCGGCGGGATAGGCAGAACCGCTGTTATTGACGTCTTTCAAGGCCGCGTTCATGGCAGTGTCCTGTTGCGCCGTCGAATCGCCGGTCCACGAATTGCCCAGGCCGTCGGCCACAGCCTCTTTCTGGTTGAAGCTGTTCGTAGGAAGCGAAACGGCGCTTGCGCCCAGATTAGTGCCCGCCTGGAAAGTGGGAGCGATAGTGGTGCTGCCGCTTTTGTAGCTTGTCGCCGAGGATTGGTAGCAGGTGCCAAAGTCGTAACCGAATTTGGAAGAGACGCTGCCCACGGAGCCGGTGAACGTGTACGAACTTTCGCCGAATGTCCACGCGCCGTTGGTAAACACCGGCCCTGTGATCGTGCCGCCGACTAGATCGCCGTCTGTGCAAATCGGAAACTGGTCGATGAACATACCCCAGCCGGCAAAGCTAAATGTAGTGCTGGACGTCTGCCCCTCGGTGACGTTGAGGGTAACGTTGCCTTCGTCCTCGACGACCTGTTGTTCGCTGGCAAGGGACTGGCCAACGGCGGTGATCGTGTAAGGGATAGTGTAAGAGTATGTGTATCCCGTGATAGTGACGCCGGTCGGAAGATTGGTGCACGTGAAGGGACCACTGTTCTTGGCGGTGCCCGTGTAAGCCACGCTGCAAGTCGGAGTCGGGGTCGTCGTGGGCAGCGTAGTGCCGACTGTCCCGGAGTACGTCTTTTCGATCGTGAAACTGGAGGGCCAGGAACTGGCTCCCGAGCCGCCAAGGATTGACGTTTTGGAACCGTATGCTGAGATGGCGTTATTCAAAGCTGTGGTCATCTCGCCCGATGAAATCGGCGCCGTAGCCGAGGTGTAATCGGTGCTGTACGAAATTGAATTCTCAATCTGACTGATCATGTACTGGCGGGCGACGTTCACGCCGGAATCGGCCGCGTAAAAGGAAGCGCGCGCGTTGCGATAGTATTTGTTGATGAGGGTGTCGGAAGTGACCGAGATGGTCATCGCCAGCGTCATTGCCACGAGCAACATCAGAATCAGCAACGTGGTGACCAGGGCGACGCCTCGGGAGGCATCCCCGCCCCCCGCGCGTCTTTCGGACCGATGTTCAGGATTGTGATGTGGCTTCATGGCATATCCCTCGATTTTTGGGTCTAATTTCGGGCTAAAAATCGGCGTCATTCATCGACATGTTGCGCGGATTGATGACGGCATTCACGCCCTCGATCTGATAAGGTCCGCTATCGAATCCATTGCGATAGGTATATTCCGCTCCCCCGTCCGGGTTGGTACGCCCGATGAGGGAGATCTGCACCGATCGAACTTTCGTCCACTGAGAAGAGTAGCCTGTGCTGTCATTCGAGGAATCGTAGCAATACGTGGGCGAATCGGTGGCCATAGTGGGATCGCCCGTGCAGGTGGTGTTGACGTCCCACAGCATGGCGCCCACTTTGAAACCAATCACTTGCTGAGCCAACACGGTCGCCACGCCACCCTGAGTGCGAATCAACTCTGGGTCTGACGCTATGCTTGTATTCACGTTGTAGGTGATCGGCGCGAGATCCAGAACATAATCGGTGGAGCAGTAATTTCCATCGCCGAGCATCGGGTTGCCGTTACCCGTGATGCTAATGTTCAGCGGATCGTTCGCCGCGGTGTTGCCTCCGCTGGAGGTGGTGACGTTGTACGACAGCTTAATGGCCGTGACGCCGTTTTTTACGCTGGTGGCGCTGGGAGCGGAGCTCAGCATGATGGTGGTCATTTTCGTGCCGGCCGCATTGATCAAGAGGAGTTCCTTCTCGGCCGAATTGTTGTATGCGTTTTGGTATTCAGTGAGCAGCGAGGCCGCGGTAAGGCCCGTGGGCGGATAGACGTAAATCGTGCTCGAATTCGACGTAATACAGTCAGAGGCGGTAGTGGCGTACCCGTTGGCGAATGTTCCGCTGTCAGGATGCGCGGCGGAGACACTGGGGTCCACGTTGATGACGTTCAACGTGTCGAAGCACGTAGACGAATAGGTGTATGTTGATGGCGTATTGCAGGCCGTCGCGGGATTTGAGTTCGTGATTGTGACTCCCAACACGCCAGCCGGAAGGTCTGTCCCGGTGACATATCCCGATCCCCCGTTCACGACATCCGTCTGGAGTTGCATGATGGAATTGCGGATCTGAATGTTCAGGGCCGCCTGGTCCTGTTGGCGGTTGAATAAGGGCACATGCTCTGCGAACAAGCCCAGCGTAACGCCGCCGATAATCAGGAACACAGCCATGGCGACCATCAATTCCAAGAGCGTAAAGCCCGCGCTTTGTGGTCGCTCGCTCACGGCCGCACCGTGCTCAACTGGAAGCTGACGCCTGGTTGCATGTATCCGTTATTCAAACTGACAAGCACGGTGATTCGCTTGACGCTCGTGATCGGCTGATCCATCTCGATCGTCCAGCGGCGATGGAACGAGATCGTGCCGGCTTCCGCGGCCGCCGCCGTACTGGTTGTGCTAGTTGGCAGAGCGACGCCGCTGGCCTGGTGGCAGGTCGTGGTGAAGGTCGGACTCGCGCCAACCGTCTCGCAAAGCTCTCCGTTCGAGTTCGTGATCTGCACGTCATCGTAATAGTCGATCGTTTCTGAAGTGCCGCTGCAAGCGACGGTTGTCCCTGGTGTGCTTGCCCCCGCGCCTACGGTTGCCTGGATGTCCGAACTCAGACTGCCGGCCGTAGTGCCGGAATTCACGCACACGTGAGGGTCCCAGGTTGGATACCGGTTCAGGTCTTCGAGCTTTTCCGAAGCGTACGTCGAAGCCAAGCTCAGATAGCCGGAGCGATCAGTGCCGCTTTCCATCTGCGCCACGAGCGACGCAACTGCCATGATTCCGACAGACAGAACCAGGATCGAAAACATAACTTCGATCAATGTGAAGCCTCGTGCCGGAGCGGTGAGGCGTTTTGCCGCGGCGACCGTGGGTCTCGCAGGACAACGATTACTGGAATACACCGTTTCCATAGTTCACCGTAATGTTCCCGTAGTTGGAGACTACAATTGTGGCCGTGTTGCCCCAGGCCGTGACGACCATGGGCGAAGTGCTCAACGCCGTTGCCGGGCTCGCCGTGACGAGGCCCATCGGAGTGAATGTGTATGTCACGTTCTCATTGAGGGACATCGCGGAACCGGACATAGGCACGCTGTTGCCCACGTTGGTGAACGTGGTCGGTGCTCCCGGCGTTGGAGCGCTCAAAATCTGATAAGCGTTCGTCGCGGAATTGAACGTGACCTCGAACGGATAGCCTTCCATCAGCGCCTGATATCGCGTGGACTGAATGGCCCAGGTCGCGCTCGCTACGTCGCTGTGTAGGCGGTAATTGCCGACGGCGCTGTTGACCGCGGGAATGGCGGCGGCCATCACGATCAGGGCGATCAGGATCACCATGACGATCTCGATCATCGTGAAACCGCGGTCGCGGCGCGTGGCGCCACTCATCCGTCCGGCGGAGCTTAAATTAAGGCTGCGATGCACTCTGTTTTCTCCTGCCCAGGCGGACACGCCCGGCGGGGCCCCACCCCGAAAATTCGTAGGGGAAGCAGCCACGAGTAACCTTGGAAATAGCAACTGGAGCGCCAGGTAGTCGTCCGCAATCTAAGTAGCTTATTTACATTTGAATACGAGGAAAGAGTCACGCGAAATTTTAGCGCCGGACGGCGTCGGATGGGTAGAAACGAACCAAAGCCTGGCGGCCACGGCCGGGTCGCCGGTTCGGGTGAAATCCGCGAAACCAGCGCAGCTCGGCGGGAACCAGGGTGACAGGAACGCGGCGCGCTTGACATTCGTGCGCCTCAAAAGCAGACTCTCGCGCGAACGCGGGCAGCCCGGAGAAATCGGAGCGTCCGCTCATCGAGAAGAAAGGAGCCATCTGTGAAAATCAATTACGCCGCGGTATTTGTTTGTGCTGTGCTGTACTTCCTGCTGGGTTGGCTGTGGTACGGAGTTTTATTTGGTCAGCGGTGGATGGCGCTTGAAGGAATCACGATGACGCCTGGAAAAGCCGCCGCAGAGCAATACGTTACGTCGTTCCTGCTGGGCCTGCTGATGGCTTTCGTTTTGGCCAACCTGTGCGCATGGCGCAACGCCAACACCGCCGCCCGCGGCGCCGCGATTGGCGTGCTTCTATGGATCGGATTCATCGGACCGGTGACGTTCACGACCAATATGTATGAGGGCCGGCCGAAGTTGCTTTTCGCGATCAACAGTTTCTATCCGCTGGTGGGACTCTGGCTGATGGGAATTGTCTTAGGATTGTGGAAGAAGCGACTCGCGTAGAAAATCGCCGCGAGATTTATCTGGTAGCGCTAGCGGGAATCGAACCCGCATTTCGGCCTTGAAAGGGCCGCGTGCTAACCGTTGCACCATAGCGCCACTGTGTCCTGCTGAAACCCGCGTTCGGGCTTTTAATCGTAGCACACTAGACGGGCGTAATTAGAAGTGAGGAGATGCTGCGGGCTTGGGACCGGCGCGCTTCAATCGCCGTGGGTCTCTTTGTATTCTTCGTACCACGCCATCTGAATGGCTTCGAGTTTGCCTTCGCTTGATTCCGTGGCGTCGCCGGAAAAACCGTCAAGCGCGATCACCCATTTGTGCAAGTCGGTGTAGCGAACCGATAGCGGATCAGTGTCGGGATATTTCTCGGCGAGTTGAATGCCGATCTCTTCGGCGTCGCTCCAACCAAATTGTGCTGGCATGCCTCGGCCTCCGCTCTAGTGGTCGGCTTCTTTCGCGTAATTTTTATTCCACTCCGGAATCTCCACGACAAGATCGCGCGTGCCGTCCGGAACGCACTGGCATCCCAGGCGCGATTTCGGCGTGAGGCCCGGTGCTTCGTCAAGCTGATCGAGTTCGGCGTCGGTGGGCTCGTTGCACGATTCAAGACCTTCGTGCACGATCACGTGGCATGTCGAGCACGCGTTGACGCCGCCGCACGCGTGGTCCAAACCCATGTGAAATCCCGTGGAGATGTCCAGGATGCTGCCCGGCAGCCCATCGTGTCCATACGGAATCTTAGCCGGGTCGATCTCTACAATTTTGTCCTCGCCGACAAACGTGACCTTGTATTTCCGGGTCGCGGGCGTGTACTTCGCCTGCTCGATATAAGGATTTGAGCCGCCCATCGTCGACCTCCTCTCGTCAGTTCCTGCGATGCCAAATGTGCAATCTAGAATCAGCTTGCCAAAATCTGCGTTAGACCTGACCCAGGCGCTTGCCTTCGAGCGCTTCCGACAGCGCGCTATTCATCTGCAACTCGGCCAAACGCTCGGTGGCCGCGTTCAATGCTTCAAGCCGCGCGCGAATCAATTTGTAATCGCGGCCGGTCATGGCTTCGCGCAGTGTTGTCACTGCGTCATCAATTGCGCGGCGTTCCTCCGCGGCAAGTTCCCGCGCCTGATCGCGCGCCAGGGATTTTTGCGTCGCGGTGAGCGTAATCTCTGCTTCGTTGCGCGCCTCGATCAATTGCCGCTCGGTAAAATCCTGTTCCGCATACTCGATCGATTCCTCCAGCATGTGTTCGATTTCCGCGTCGCCCAGGCCGTAACTGGGTTGCACTTCAATCGTTTGCTGCGCGCCAGCCCGCAAATCTTTCGCGGAGACCTGGAGGATTCCGCTGGCGTCGATCAGAAACTTCACCTCGATGCGCGCGAGGCCCGCGGGCCCCGGCGGAACGCGCAGCGTGAATCGCGCAAGCGAGCGGCAATCTTTCGCCAGTTCGCGTTCTCCCTGAAGCACATGAATGTCGATGCCCGTCTGATTTTCCACGCCGGTCGTAAACATTTCCTGCGCGCTGGCGGGAATTGTCGAATTGCGCGGAATGATCTTGGCGACCACGCCGCCCATCGTCTCGATGCCGAGCGAAAGTGGCGTCACATCAAGCAACAACATATCGCGCACGCCCGATTCCAGAATGTCGGCTTGCACGGCCGCGCCCAGCGCCACCACTTCATCGGGATTGAGTTCGATGTGCGGACGGCGTCCGAAGAATTCTTCCACACGCCGCCGCACCAGCGGCACGCGCGTTGAGCCGCCCACCAGCACGATCTCGTCGATCTCCGAAGGTGCAAGCTTTGCGTCGGACAGCGCCATTTTCACCGGTCCGATCGTGCGCTCCACAATCGGCGCGATCCAGGATTCAAATTCCGCACGCGAGAACTCGCGCACCCACGAACCGCTCCCGCCCGGCAAATCGAAAATGACAGCGGTGCGATCCTCGGACGATAAATCGTGCTTCGCGCGGATCAACGATTTCCGCAATTCCTGCACGGCTTCCGGATGCGAGTCGAGATTCACGCCATGCTCGCGAAGAATCTCCTCTCTCGCGCGCGCTAAGAGCAAATTATCCAGATCGTCGCCGCCGAGATGCGTATCGCCGTTCGTGGAAAGAACCTGATAAATGTCGCCTTCGCCTGTGGAGACGAGCTTGAGAATCGAAATGTCGAATGTTCCGCCGCCGAAATCGTACACCGCGACTTTGCCGCTGCGCTTTTCGTGCAAACCGTAGGCCAGCGCCGCCGCGGTCGGCTCATTTACAAGACGCAGAACTTCGAGTCCCGCCAAACGGCCAGCGTCCTTGGTGGCTTGGCGCTGCGCGTCGTTGAAATATGCGGGCACGGTAATGACGGCGCGATCCACCGATTCTCCGAAAAACTGTTCGGCCCATTGCCGAAGTTCGCGCAAGATAAATGCCGAAATTTCCGGCGGTGTGAAAA
>JBAQYV010000148.1:0-29256 GCA_049790315.1 Candidatus Acidiferrales bacterium
CGCTGACGACGAGGAGGCCGTTGCGGTCGGCGGCGGCGCGCATGAATTTCAGGCCGGGCTCGCCGAGGCCTTGAAACGTGTACGGAGAGCTGCGCGGTTTGAATGCGCCGCCGCGCAGAACTTTCGCGCCCGCGGCGGCAACGCGCTCGGCGATCAAATCAATTTGCGCTTCATTTTCCACGGCGCAGGGGCCGGCCATCACGACGACTTCGGGTCCGCCGATGCGCACGCCTTTGCCAAGATCGATAATGCTGCCTTCGGGTTTGAAAGTGCGGCTGGCGAGTTTGTAGGGCTGCGTGATGCGCAGCACCTGACGCACGCCTTCGAGCAATTCAACATCGCGCGTATCGAAATCGGGACGCACACCGACGGCGCCGAGTACGGTATGCGACGCGCCCGTGGAGCGATGAATATCGAAACCCATGTCCACCAGGCGATCGATCACGTGTTGAATTTGCGCTTCGGTGGCGCCTTCTTGCATCACAACGACCATGTCGAAGACCTCTTCCCTTTGTTTGCGCGGCTACTTATTTGGCGCTTTCGATTGCTTCGCCGATTGTTTCGGCGGAGCTTCGTGTTCGTGCTCGTGCCCTTGCATGACGACGCGTTCGACAGAACGCGCTTCATCTAAAATTCGTTCCCACAAACGGCGAATCGCGGCGGGAGATAAAGGACCGCGGCTCGCTTTCTCGACTGCATCCAGTACCTGGCGCTCGCGGTCCGGTTGATAAACCGGCTGGCCGGTGGCACCCTTTAATCGTCCGATTTCCAGCGCGCATTGCGAGCGCTCGTTGAGCAGTTCGACGAGGCGCAAATCGATTTCGTCTATTCGGCGTCGCCAATCGTCGATTGAAGCGGGGCGATCCGCGGAGTCCGGTGTTTTCATGCTTCGGTACCTCGGCGGCTCAGGCCTTGCACGGCGGCCTGCTTGAGCGAGCGCACGCGCGCGGCCAGCGCTTGCGATGCGGCGTCGATCGAGCCGGCGCGCTCGATTTCATCTACCAGCGCTGAGCCGACGACCGCTGCGTCGGCCAATCCACCGAGCAGCGAAACGTGGACCGGCAATGACACGCCGAAACCTACGGCGATCGGCAGGCGCGTGGCGTGGCGCACGCGGCGAATCAGCGCGGGCAGCTCGTCGGGCAGCGTATCTTTTGCGCCGGTTACGCCGGTGCGCGAAATCACGTAAAGAAAACCGCTCGAAACTTCGGCGATGCGCGCGAGACGCTCGTCGGTGGACGTGGGCGCGGCGAGAAAAATTGTGTCGAGGCCGTGTTTCGACATCGCGGCGCGATAATCGGCGGCCTCTTCCGGCGTGAGGTCGGTGATCAGCGCGCCATCGGCTCCGGCGGCGGCCGCTTCCTGCGCGAATCGATCGAGTCCCATTTGCAGGACGGGATTGTAATAGCTGAAGAGCATCAGCGGAACGTCTGTTTTCGCGCGCAGCGAACGCACGAGATCGAGGACGCCGCGAAGCGTGGTGCCAGCGGCGAGCGAGCGCTCAATGGCGCGCTGGATCGTGGGGCCATCGGCGACGGGATCGCTGAAGGGCACGCCGAGCTCGATGACGTCGGCACCGGCGGCGGCTAGCGCCAACACGAATGCTTCCGTGGCGGCGAGCGACGGATCGCCGGCGGTGAGATACGGGATCAGGCCCATCTCGCCGGATTCGCGGAGTTTGTTGAAGCGCGCTGTGATTCGCGTAGTCATTTGGTCATTTATATATGTGCGCGTTACGCCGCATCGCGTAACTAAGCAAATTTCGCGAGCATCTCCATGTCTTTATCGCCGCGGCCGGAAATATTCACGATGACGATTTGGTCGCGCTTCATGCGCGGCGCGCGGACGGCCAATTCGGCCAGCGCGTGCGCGGATTCCAGCGCGGGAATAATTCCTTCCATGCGCGCCAGCAAACGCGCGGCCTCGATTGCGGCTTCATCGCCGACCGCAGTGTACTCGGCGCGATGCTGATCGGCGAGCCACGCGTGCTCGGGGCCGACGGCGGGATAATCCAAGCCGGCCGAGACGGAATGCGTAGTGGCGATTTGGCCGTCGGCGGTTTGCAACACGTATGTGTAAGTTCCCTGCAACACGCCGGGGCGCGCACCGGCAAATCCAACCGCGGCTGCGAGACGCGCAGCGTGCTCGCCAAGCGTGGTGCCGCGGCCGCCGGCTTCGACGCCGAGCATTTTCACGCTCGCGTCGCCGAGAAATTCGTAGAACAAGCCGATCGCGTTCGAGCCGCCGCCAACACACGCCACCAGCAAATCGGGCAAGCGGCCTTCGGCTTCGAGAATTTGCGCGCGCGCTTCGCGACCGATCACGCTTTGAAAATCGCGCACGATTTGCGGATACGGATGCGCGCCAAGCACCGAGCCAAGGAGATAGTGAGTGGTGCGCACGTTGGTGACCCAATCGCGCATGGCTTCGTTGATCGCGTCCTTGAGAGTGCGGCTTCCGGCGGAAACGCCGACGACTTCGGCGCCAAGCATGCGCATCCGCGAAACGTTCAGGCGCTGGCGCTCCATATCTTCTGTGCCCATGTAGACGACGCACTCGAGTCCCAATCGCGCGGCGACTGTGGCGGAGGCGACGCCGTGCTGGCCCGCGCCGGTCTCGGCGATGATGCGGCGCTTGCCCATGCGCACGGCGAGGAGGCCCTGGCCGAGACAATTATTTATTTTGTGCGCGCCGGTATGCAGCAGGTCTTCGCGTTTCAGATAAATGCGCGGTCCGCCTAAATGCGCGGAAAGGCGCTCGGCGCGCTGTAGCGGCGTGGGGCGGCCGGCAAAATTGCGTAGCGAAAAATCGAGTTCGCGCTGGAACGCGGCGTCGGCGCGCGCTTCGGCGTAGGCACGTTCGAGTTCCGCGAGCGGGCCGACGAGCGTTTCGGGAACGAAGCTGCCGCCGTATGGGCCGTAGCGGCCGCGGGCGTCGGGCCAGATTTGTGTGGATGCGGCCATTGAGTGCGTTGAATCCTTTTCTTTCCTATCGCGTGCTTCGAGATATCTTGCGCAATTTCCGTAGCATCCTAGATTGGCGACGAATGCTTAAAGATTGTGCCGCCCCTACGGGGCTGATTCAGCGTACGGGCCGAACATTGTACTGCATGGCCGCACTTTCGATCCGAAGACCGCAAGGCCCACTCTGAACCGGCGCGATGTAACCCGCCGCTTAGCGACAAACGCTCGAATCTAGGACGCGACCAAGCCATCGCTTGCTTCGACTTCGCGGAAAAAAGCGCGGAGTCGCGCGGGATCTTTTTTGCCGGGGCGCGCTTCGGTTCCGCTGCACACATCCACGCCAAACGGCTCGGCGACTTGGATCGCTTCGCGAACATTTTCGGCGCGAAGGCCGCCGGCCAAAATTATGCGGCCGTAGCGCTTCGCGCGGCGCGCGATTTTTAGATCGACCGTCTTGCCGGTGCCGCCGTAAAGGCCGGGCGCGAAACCATCAAGCAAATACGCCCACGCGCCACGATACCGCGCCAGGCTCGCGACGCGAAAGCCGGGCTTCACGCGAAACGCTTTCATCACTTTGTGGCCGTGCGCATGCACGGCCCGCGCATCGGCCGGCGATTCGTCGCCTTGCAACTGCACGGCTTTCAGGTGAATCGCGCGCGCCAGCGCATCCACTACGCCAGGCTGCCAATCGACAAAAAGTCCCACGGGCACCACGCACGAGGGCAGGCGCCGAATAATATCCCACGCGCGCGCCGGCGAAACCACGCGCGGGCTGGCCGGATGAAAAATGAAACCGAGCATCGTGGCGCCCAAATCCACGGAGAGACGCGCATCGGCCCAATTCGTGATCCCGCAAATTTTTACGCGCACCATCGCGTTGCGTTAGACGCTCGCCTCGACCAGGGCGCTCAACGCCGCCGCCGGATCGGGCGAGGTCATCAAGCTTTCGCCGACGAGAAACGCGTCAAAGCCGGCTGCGCGAAGATGCACAAGCTGCGCGTGCCAGCCGAGACCGGATTCAGCCACGGCGATGCAGCCATCGGGGACGGCCTCGATCAACTCGAACGAAGTTTCGACGCGCACTTCGAGCGTGCGCAAATCACGATTGTTCACACCGATAATTCGCGCTCCGGCTTCGAGCGCGCGATCCAGTTCTTCGCGCGTGTGGACTTCGATGAGCGGTTCCATTCCGAGTTCGCGTCCCAGCGTCAGCAATTCGACGAGCGTTTCCTGGCTGAGCGCCGCGACGATCAGGAGAAATGAATCGGCATTCGTGGCGCGCGATTCCCACACCTGCCAGGGATCGACGATGAAATCCTTGCGCAGTATGGGCAAGGCCACGCGCTTGTGCGCCTGGCGCAGATAATTCAGATCGCCCTGGAAAAATTCTTCTTCGGTGAGGACGGAAAGTGCCGTGGCGCCCGCGCGCTCGAATTGCGCCGACAGTGTCGCCGCGTCGAAATCCGCGCGCAGGACGCCGCGCGATGGTGAGGCTTTTTTCAGCTCGGCGATGACGTTGAAGGCGTCACGGGTCAGGGCCGCGGAGAAATCGCGAACGGGATCGGCCTTGGTGACGCCCATGCGCAGCACGGCTTCGGGCAGCACGCGCTTGCGATAAGCCACGGAGTCTCGACGCGCCTGAATGATGCGCGCAAGCACGCTGCTCGATGGGATTTCGTTCGCCATGGCACGTCAACGGCTCCTTGAAAGGGTACGGAAACCATCAATGTTATGCGCTGCCCCAAACGAAGTCAATTTGGCGGCGAATGCGCTCGAGTACACCTCGGGGGCGGCATTTCATCCTCCTGCCGCTTTTCCCCTTGCGCTTCGATGTGAAAGGCTGTATCCTCCTTCCCCGTAGAAGCACAAGGGGGCAAGACGAATCATGGGCAACGGTCGAATCGATCTTCCGCAGGGCACGCTCGATCTTCTGATCTTGAAAACGGTGGCGCTGGGGCCGCAGCATGGCTGGGCGATTTCACAGCGGGTGCAGCAGATCTCGCACGACGTTCTGCGCATTCAGGAAGGCTCGCTGTATCCCGCTCTGCATCGGCTGGAGCGCCGCGGCTGGCTGAAGGCGCGATGGGGCGCATCGGAGAACAATCGCCGCGCGAAATTCTACGAGCTGACAAGCGCAGGGCGCAAACAACTCGAAACCGAAAAAAGCGCGTGGCGCAAATTGACGGTAGCCGTGGCGCACGTGCTGGAGACAGCCTAGAGGCGAAGGAAGACGCGCGCCGAGAGGCGAAAGCCAAGCCATGTGGAGCGATCTTAAAATTCGTCTGCGAGCACTGTTTCGGCGCAAGTCCGTCGAAACCGAGATGGACGACGAATTGCGCTTTCACTTCGAGCGCCGCGTGGAAACCCTGGTCCAAGCGGGTGTGCCTCGCGATGAGGCCGCCCGGCGCGCGCGCATGGCTTTCGGCGGAGGCGAGCAGATCAAAGAAGAATGCCGTGAAGCGCGCGGCATCGACTTCCTTGAAACGCTGTGGCAGGACATTCGCTACGGTCTTCGCACGATGCGCCGAAGCCCCGGCTTCACGATCGTTGCGGTGCTTACGCTGGCGCTGGGTATTGGCGCCACGACGGCGATTTTTTCCGTCGTAAGTCCGCTCGTGCTTGAACCACTTCCCTTCCGCGATCCATCGCAACTGGTGACGGTGCTCGAAACAAATAAGGGCCAAGGACTCGACTGGCTCACCGTTACACCGAGCAATTTCCTCGAATGGCAGCGCCGCTCAACCGCATTTGAATCGTTGGCGGGATTTTACGGTTGCGGTTACAGGCTGGCGGAAGAGGGCGTGCCGGAATTCTTGAACGGGCGCTGTGTCTCGTCCAGTTTCTTTCCAATGCTCGGCGTCCAGCCAATTCTGGGAAGATTGTGGTCAGCCTCGGAAGATTGGCAAGGCCAAGACCACGTGGCGCTATTGAGTTACAACACGTGGAAACAGCAATTCGGCGGCGACCCCAGCGCGATCGGAAAAACCATCTGGCGCGCGGAGGATCGCCAAGTGTTTACGATCATTGGCGTGCTGCCGCAGGACTTTCAGTTCTCAGATCCGAACTATGCCGTTTGGACGCCGCTGGACATCGGACCGGATACGGCCTCGGTCCACTATCACAACTGGATGGTGATGGCACGGCTGAAGCCAGGCGTGACGGTCCCGCAAGCGCAATCTTCGATGGATGCCATCGCGACGCAGCTTGAACAGGAATTTCCAACGACCAACAAGGGCTGGGGAGTCACGGTGCAACCGCTGCAGCGATTCTATTCCAATCGCCGAAACGCGCGGACAACGCTGCTCCTGCTGCTGGCGTCTGTCGCAGGGCTCTTGCTGATCGCCAGCGCCAACGTGGCGAATCTGCTTTTGGCGCGCGCGGCGGCGCGGCACAAGGAAATCTCGGTGCGCGTGGCGCTGGGCGCAACGCGGATGCGATTGGTGCGGCAATTTCTTACGGAGAGCGTGTTGCTCGGTCTGGCGGGCGGCGCCGCGGGTTTCCTGCTCGCATGGGCTGGATTCAGCACGCTTGTCGTGATGCTGCCGCGCATGGCATCGTTCCGGCCGAACGCGGTGCGCATAGACGCGCATGTTTTCCTCTTTGCGATGGCGGCTTCATTTCTTGTCAGCGTGCTGTTCGGCCTGGCTCCTTCGATGCGCGTCTCAAGGCAAGGCCTTGGCGAAGGACTGCGCAAAGCGGGTCGCGGTGGCGGCCACAGTGTACGCGACGCCTTCGTGCGTCATGCCCTGGTGGTCGGCCAGATCGGCGTCGTTGTGGTTCTGCTGATCGGAACCGCGCTGCTGGTGGAGAGCCTTCGCAACCTCGAGAACGACCGATTGGGATTCACTCCAGATCATGTATTGACGATGGGATTCTGCTGTCTCGACAGCACGCTCTACACCACACAGCCGCAATTCAGCTCATTCTACAAACGGCTCTTGGACAATCTGAACTCACTGCCCGGCGTCATCGATGCGAGCATCACGTCCGGCCTTCCCACGCGGCAATTCGACGGCGCGGGCTCGCCGTTTCTGATTCAAGGAAGGCCCGCCCCCGAGCCCGGGCATCCGATCCTCACCGACTCGCGATTCGTGGGCGCCGACTATTTCAGCACGATGAAAATCCCAGTGATGCGCGGCCGAGCGTTCACAGCGGAAGACGACGACACTCATCCGCTAGTCGCGCTAATCAATCAGGCCATGGCGCAGCGCTATTGGCAGGGAGCTGATCCCATCGGCCAGCAAATTCAGTTGGTGAATCTTCCGCCGCTGGGCCGATGGTTCACGGTGGTGGGAATAGCGGCCGATTCGCGGGAACGCGGCGCCGGGCAGCAGGTGCGATCAATGGTTTACATCGACTACGCGCAGAACATGTCAATAGGGGGAGCTCTGTTGATCCGCACGGCAGCGGATCCACATTTGCTTATCGCGCCCGTGCGAGACGCGCTGCATTCGATGGATCAGAATTTATCTGTGGACACTCCCCAAACGTACGATGAAGTGCTGGCGCAATCGCTCACGCCGGAACGCTTTTCGGTTTCGCTGCTGACGCTGTTCACAATTTTCGCACTGATTTTGGCGTGCGTGGGAGTTTACGGCGTGACGGCTTACGCCGTGGCTCAGCGCACACACGAAATCGGGGTGCGAATCGCGCTCGGAGCGCGGCGACGCGACGTGATGATGATGGTGCTTGGACAAGGCTTGCGTCTGGCCGCGGCCGGCGTGGCGATTGGATTGGTGTGCGCGCTGGGATTGATGCGGCTGCTAAGCGGGCTTTTGTTCGGCGTTAGCGCGCGCGATCCGTTCACGATCCTGGGCGTTTGTGGCGCGCTCGTCGGTGTGTCGCTGCTGGCATGCTACATTCCCGCGCGCCGCGCGATGAACGTGGATCCAATGGAAGCATTGCGTTACGAGTAGCTCACATGCCAGCCTCCGGCGCGTCTCACAGTAGTACAATTCGCGCGGCGGGGATGGCCTGGGGATGACGGCATAAAGCAGCACCAGCGAGGAACAATTTTGGCTCACGTCGCGTACTACCATGTGCTTGAACTGTATTTGAAGTCGGCGCAACGAATGCGGAATCGCGAATGGCCTCAGAGGTTGCGAACGTCATGATGGATATCGCCAGACCCGATGCCGCACGCGCGAAGAAAGTTCGCCGCCTGATTTATGCCGGAGTCGCCATTGTGCTGCTTGGCGGAGTGACCGTGGCGCTCTCGCGGTTGAAGCCGGCCGCGCCGACCGTGGATCGCACGACCATTTGGACCGGCACCGTGACGCGCGGCGACATGCTGCGCGAAGTTCGCGGCCTGGGCACGCTGGTGCCCACCGACATTCGCTGGATCGCGGCGCAATCGAACGCGCGCGTGGATCGCGTCGTGCTGCGATCGGGCGCGCCGGTGAAAGCGGATTCGATCATCCTGGAATTGAGCGATCCGCAATTGCAGGACGACGCGCTGACCGCGGAATACCAATTCAAAATGGCGCAAGCCGATTACGACAGCTTGAAAGTGCAGCTCAATACCGCTCTGATGCAGATCAGGGAAACACAAGCCGCGCTTGAGGCCACCTACAACTATGACGCGCTGCAAGCCAAAACGGATCGCACGCTGGCCGACCAGGGTCTGCTGGCCGAGCGCACCGCGCAGCAAGACGAAATGAAAGCCAATGGAGATTCCGAGCAATTGGCGATCGACAAACAACGCCTGGCGATCACCGCCGATTCCAATTCGGCGCAACTGCTTTCCCAGGCCGCGAAAGTGGATTCGGCGCGCGCGCTTTACGAATTGAAGAAGAGTCAACTGGAGGCGCTGCACGTTCGCGCGGGAATTAACGGCGTACTGGAAGACGTTCCGGTGGATGAGGGCCAGCAAGTGACCGCGGGCACGAATCTGTGCCGCGTTGCCGATCCGACGCATTTGATGGCCACGATCCAGGTTGCGGAAACGCAGGCGAAAGATGTGGCGCCCGGACAGAAAGCGCAGATCGACACGCGCAACGGAATCGCCCCCGGCCACGTGACGCGCGTCGATGCCGCGGTCGTCAACGGCACGGTCGACGTCGACGTCACGCCCGATGGCCCGCTGCCGGCGGGCGCGCGCTCCGCCCTTAGCGTTGAAGGCACAGTGGAAATCGAAAATCTGCGGAACATTCTATATGTTACGCTGCCGGTGCACGCGGAACCTGAAAGCACGGCGGGCGTTTTCAAGCTCACTGGCGATGGCGACGAAGCCGTGCGCGCGCAAGTGAAATTCGGCCGCGCTTCGGTGAACACCATCGAAGTGCTCGAGGGATTGCACGAAGGCGACCAGGTGATCGTTTCGGATATGTCGGCCTGGGATGGCGTGGACCGCGTACGATTGAAATAGCGAGGAGGAATCATGGACTCATCCAGCGACGTGCTGATTCATCTCGATGGCGTCACGAAAGTGTTTCTTACGGACGAGGTGGAAACGCACGCGCTTGCGGGAATTGAACTCGAAATCCATCGCGGCGAATTTGTTTCCATCGCCGGACCTTCGGGCTGCGGCAAATCGACGCTGCTTTCGATTCTGGGGCTGCTCGATTCGCCGTCCGACGGCACGTACACGCTGAACGATCGCGCCGTCGCGCGCCTTTCGCTTTCCGAGCGCACGCGCATTCGCAATCGCGAAATCGGTTTCATCTTCCAGGCGTTCAATTTGATCGGCGATCTTACGGTTTATGAGAATGTCGAGCTGCCGCTCACGTATCGCGGCATGAGCTCCTCCGAGCGCAAACAGCGCGTGGAGCAAGCGCTCGAAAAAGTCGGCATGGCGCACCGCATGAAACATTATCCATCGCAACTGTCGGGAGGTCAGCAGCAGCGCGTGGCCGTGGCGCGCGCGCTGGTCGGCGAACCTTCAATTCTGCTGGCCGACGAGCCAACCGGAAACCTCGATTCAAAAAATGGCGAGGCGGTGATGGAACTTCTTCATGAACTGAATCGGCAGGGCGCTACGCTGTGCATGGTCACGCACGATCCGCGCTACGCCGCCACCGCCAGCCGCAACATCCACCTGTTCGATGGACGCATCGTGGACGCTAACTTCGAAGATTTGCAATCGAGCGTCAGCGCCCACCCGTGATCAAACTCGTAGACGTCGAAAAATTCTACGAATCCGGCGTCGGCAAAACGTGGGTGCTGCGGCGCATCAGCCTGGATATCCGCGAAGGCGAGTTCATCACCATCATGGGGCCGTCGGGGGCGGGAAAATCCACGCTGATGGGCATCATTGGAATGCTCGATGGCGCGTGGAAGGGCGAATATTTTCTCGACGACTACGCCGTGCATCGGCTCGATATGCGCCGGCGCGTCGAATTGCACAAGCAATACATCGGCTTCGTGTTTCAGCAGTACCACTTGCTCGACAATTTGACCGTCGCGGAAAATCTCGATTTGCCGCTTTCCTACCGCAATATTAAAAAGGCTGAGCGCGCCGGAATGGTCGCGGATGTTCTCGATCGCTTTCAGATTGTCGCCAAGCAAGCCCTGTATCCGAATCAGCTCTCCGGCGGACAGCAACAATTGGTGGCTGTGGCGCGCGCGGTGATCAATTCGCCGAAGCTGATTCTGGCCGATGAGCCGACAGGCAGCCTGCACACCACACAGGGCAAAATGATCATGGACCTGCTGAAGAAATTGAACGATGAAGGCACCACGATCATTCAGGTCACGCACAACGACGCTTGGGCCGCCTACGGCAATCGCACCATCCAGCTCGCCGATGGTTGGCTCGCACAGGGTCCGGCGGGGCGCGACGATTCGAAGGGCGAAGCAGGCGGCAATACGCGCGCTGGCGCGGCCTAGCGCCGCCGTGAAATCTCTCCGCGTACTCGAACAAACGATCACCGCTTGCCGAAAATGCCCGCGCCTGGTGCGCTATCGCGAAGAAGTGGCGCGCGTGAAGCGCCGCGCTTTCCGCGATCAAGTTTATTGGGGACGGCCGGTGCCCGGTTTCGGCGATTCGCACGCGAAATTATTCATCCTCGGCCTCGCTCCCGCCGCGCACGGCGCAAATCGTACGGGACGCGTCTTCACCGGCGATCGCTCGGGTGATTTTCTTTATCGCGAACTGTGGCGCATTGGCTTTGCGAACCAGCCCGAATCGCGGCACCGCGATGATGGGTTGCATCTTGCGAACACATTCATCTCAGCGACGATTCGTTGTGCCCCGCCGCAAAACAAACCGCTGCCGGAAGAGATTTGCAATTGCACGCCGTATCTGGAAGCCGAATTGGATTTGCTTCGCCCGCGCGCGGTGCTGGCGCTCGGCCACATCGCGTTTGACGCTTACCTGCGCGTTCTCAAGCTGCGCGGCGCTCTCGATCGAAAATCTAAATTCACATTTTCACACGGCGCATGCATTCGGCTGCCCCACCCGCTGCCGCGCCTATACGCGTCGTATCATCCCAGCCAGCAGAACACGCAGACCGGCCGTCTCACGCCCGCCATGATGGCGCGTGTCCTGCGGCAAATCCGTAATTTTTTGAATCGCGATGAGACCTAACAGGCGGGATGCAATAGCGACAATCGGCGGTACGGATTTAACGCGCGACTTCGCTACTCGCCTTCGTGCGTAACGATGTGCACGTCCACAGCAGGCGCTTCGCGCAAAAATCGATGCACGGCGGTTAAGTACAGGAATCGCCGCCAGCCCTTCACCGCCGTGCGCCCGAAAATCACCTGAGTGATGCGCTTTTCGCGCACGAGTTCCGCCACCGCGTGCGCCACGCTGTGGCCGCGCGCGCGCACCACGATCGCGCCGAGATCTTGCGCGAATTGCAAATTCGCGGCGAGCGATCTTTGATTCTCAGGACTCTCCCCGGTCTTTAATTCCACATACACCACGTAAAATTCCGCGTCCAGCCGACGCGCCATGCGCGCCGCGCGCGCGATCACGTATTGCCCCGCCGGATTTGAGCTGATGCAAACCGCCAGCCGCTCGCGCACGGCCCAGTTGTCTTCGATCGCCTTCGCGTCCATGTAGGACCCGAGGCTGCGATCCACATGCTCGGCCACCTGCCGCAGCGCAAGCTCGCGCAGAGCGATCAAATTCCCCGCGCGAAAAAAATTCCCCAGCGCCTGATTCACTTTTTCCGTGCTGTACACGTCGCCGCGCTTCAACCGGTTCTGCAGCGCTTCCGGCGTCAAATCCACCATCACGGTTTCGGTCGCGAGCAGCGGCACCCAATCGGGCACGGTCTCGCGCACGGTGATTCCCGTGATCGAGTGCACCGTCGGCGCGGCGCTTTCAAGATGCTGGATGTTCATCGTGGAGAGCACGTCGATCTTGGCTTGCAGAATTTCCTGCACATCTTCGTAGCGCTTGCGGTGCTTGCTGCCGGGAATATTCGTGTGCGCCAACTCATCGACCAGCACCACTGCCGGCTTCCGAGCGATGATCGCGTCCACATCCATTTCCTCGAACATCGTGCCTTTGTATTCGATCTTGCGCCGCGGCACGATCTCGAGTTGTTCCGCCAACTCCAGCGTGGCTTTCCGACCGTGCGTTTCCACCACGCCGACAACGATGTCTTCCCCGCGCGCATGCCGGCGGATACCCTCGCCCAACATCGCGAAAGTTTTCCCCACGCCGGGCGCGTAGCCCAGAAATAACTTGAACGCCCCCTTGGTTTTCTCCGGCGGCGACGCTACTTCCAGCCAATCTTCCGGACGTTTCGTCATTTGCGAACCTTTCGCACCGCTCTAGGCAAATGCCGCGACTAAGCTACAATGTCGCCACTGTGACCATGCGTATTCTGGTTCGCGCGTTTCATCTGATCCTGGCGTTGGCGATCGTGTGCGGCATCACCGCATTTTACCGGCACGCCTTTTCCGCCAACCCCACCACGATCGCGCTCACTTTTCTGCTGGGGATTTTAGCAGTTTCCGCGGCTTGGGGTTTCGCGGTTTCGGCATTCATGTCCGTGGCGGCCATGCTTGCTTTCAATTACTTTTTTCTGCCGCCGATCGGAAAACTGACCGTCGCCGATCCGCAAAATTGGGCGGCGCTGTTCGCATTTCTCGCCACCGCGTTGATCTCCAGCCAGCTTTCCACGCGCATGCGCCAGCAAGCCGACGAAGCGCAGAGCCGCCGCCGCGAAGCCGAACGCCTTTACGCTTTCAGCCGCCGCCTACTCGTTTCCGGCAACGTCATCACGCTCTTGAACGCCATCCCGCGCCACATCATCGAAACGTTTGAGATGGGCGCCGTCGCGCTTTACCTTCGCGACAAGCAAAAATTCTATCGCGCCGGCACGCTGGCCAATCTCGACGACGACGAAATGCGCCGCGTCACGGAGCACCAGGAGCCCGTCGTCGACCGCGATCGCAGCCTTTCGTTCGTTCCCGTGCTAATCGGCACGCGCCCGATCGGCAGCCTGGGACTCTCCGGCCAATCGCTGTCGCGCGAAACTCTCATCGCGATGGGCACGCTGACCGGCATCGCCATTGAGCGCGTCCGCGCCGTAGAAGAACTCGGCAAGACCGAGGCCGCGCGCGAAGGCGAGCGGCTGAAATCCGCGCTACTCGATTCCATTACTCATGATTTCCGCACGCCGCTCACTTCCATCAAGGCCTCGGTCACCAGCCTCCTCTCCGCGCCGCCATCCGCCGCGCCGCCGTCGCGCGAGCTTCTCTCCGTGATCAACGAGGAATGCGATCGCCTGAATCAGCTTGTCGGCGACGCAGCGGAGATGGCTCGCCTGGACGCCGGCGAATTTGAACTCGAGGCCGGCCCGCACGAGATCGCCGCAATCGTGCGCATCGCGCTTGACCAGTGCCGCACCGTTCTCGGTGATCGTCCCGTGCAGGTCGATCTGCCGCCCGGCCTCCCGCCCGTGCAGGCCGACGCCACGCGCATCAAAGACGTCCTCGTGCGCCTGATCGAAAACGCCGACGCCTATTCCCCGAAGGATCGCCCCATCACCATCACCGCTGAAGTCACCGGCAATCTCGTGACCACGCACGTAGCTGACCGCGGTCCCGGCATCGAAGACGTCGAACAGGCGCTGATCTTCGACAAATTTTATCGCGGCCGCAATCAACGTTATCTCGTACAAGGCACCGGCATGGGCCTGCCGATCGCCAAAGCCATCGTGGAAGCGCACGGCGGAACGCTCGGCGTCACCAGCCAGCTCGGCCACGGCTCCGTGTTTTTCTTCACGCTGCCCATCGCGCGCGCCGGGGTAGCACATGCATAGACGCACACACAGGAATGCGTGCAGATGAAATCCTCCACCATCCTGATCGTCGACGACGAATCCCAGATTCGCCGCGTCCTGCGCGCCACGCTTAGCGCGCAAGGCTACACCACGATCGAAGCCAAAAACGGCATCGAAGCCGTCGAAGTCGCGCGACGCGAGAAGCCCGATCTGATTCTCCTCGATATGAACATGCCCGAACTCGATGGCCTCGCCACCTGCCGCGAGCTGCGTGCCGGCTCCGATGTGCCCATCCTCATGCTCACCGTGCGCGACGCCGAAAAAGACAAAGTGCGCGCGCTTGATGCCGGTGCCGACGATTACGTCGTCAAGCCGTTCGGCATCGAAGAATTGCTCGCGCGAATCCGCGCCGCGCTTCGCCGCACCACGTCGGCCGAAGACGCGGACGTCTCCATCGTCTCCAAAGGACTAAATATAGATTTCGCCGCGCGCACCGTCACCCTGCGCGGCGGCAAGCCCGTGCACCTCACTCCCAAGGAGTTCGACTTGTTGCACATGCTCGTGCAAAACCAAGGCAAACCGATTTCGCATCGCCGCTTGTTGCAAGCCGTCTGGGGACCCGACAGCGGCGAGCAAACCGAATACCTGCGCGTCGTCGTGAATCAGCTCCGCAAAAAAATCGAAAAAGACCCCTCCAAGCCCGATTTGATCCGCACCGAGCCTTGGATCGGCTACCGCTTCGTGCTCCCCGCCGACGCAAAAATCCGCAATTCCAATCCTTAGCATCCGTTGCCGCAGGTTCGCCCAAATGTAGGGTCTTTCTGACATGACTGTCCCTAACCGAACATTTTGTGACCCGCAATGCATCTAAGTTCGAATGAGTTTCGCGGGCGCCAATCGACGCGGACTCAGAGGAGACTCACGATGCTGCTGATACTCATCATTGTGCTGCTGTTGCTGTTCGGCGGAGGCGGAGGCTATTACGGTTATTCCCGGTGGGGCTCCGGTGGAGGGCTGGGTATCGTCGGGACGGTAATACTTATCGCGGTGATCTTATATTTCCTCGGCGTATTGCGTTGACCCGCGTGCGGGGCCTGCTTGGAGTCCGCCCGTAATCTGAGCCCTACAACGGAGGCAAGTCATGAGACAGAGTACGAAAGACAGAGCAAAAGGAAAGCTTCACGAAGTAAAGGGCCGCGTTAAACAGAAGGTGGGCCGGGCGGCAAACAAGCCCGATCTGGAAGCCAAAGGCCGGGCCGAAAAGATCGGCGGCAAGGTTCAAAGCAAAATCGGTCAGGTCGAGCGCGTACTGGAAGACTAGCCGGCGCGTCTCCGGACGCGCTCTGCGCGTGAATTCGCGCGAGTGCCGTGCCGAGTCCGGGTCCGGGCTCTAGTTGGAGTCCGCCGGATATCGGGTAAGATACCTCGACGCGAATGCTCTCCGCCCACGATATCGCCGTGTTGGTGCCGACAACCGCGCGAGGCCTGCGGCGCTCGCTGCTCCATCTCGGCGGCGTCGGCCTGATTCCGCTCGCACTGCTCGACAATTCCCCCCTGCCAATTCCCGGCGCGATGGATGTCGCCACGATTGTGCTGGCCGCGCGCGCGCCTCAGTGGTGGATTTATTATGCCTTGATGGCCACGATTGGTTCGGTGATCGGCGGTTACGTCACCTACCGCCTCTCACGCAAGGGCGGCAAAGAAGCCCTCGAACGCAAGTTTTCGCGCCAGAAAATAACCAGAGTCACCAAGATTTTCGAGCGCTGGGGCTTCGGCTCCATCGCTATCCCCGCTTTAATTCCGCCGCCCATGCCCATGGTTCCGTTTCTGTTCGCGGCCGGCGCCATGCAGTATCCCGTCAGAAAATTCCTCGCCGCCCTCACGCTCGGCCGCGCCGTGCGCTACACGATCCTCGCCTATCTGGGCGAACGCTACGGACACCAAATAATCGCCGTCATCGTCAAGAACGGTCACCCCGTTATCGTGGGCATAGCCCTGGCCGTGGTCGCCATCGTCGCCGCGGCAATCTACTTCTGGCAAAGAAGCAGCCGCAAAACCCGCCCTCGCACAGCAGCCCAGCGTTCGTAATCCGCCGCACGCGCGCAAACCCCGGTCGGGCGGCACATTTTAGCCCAGGGCATCTGGTCCGCCCTCTTTTTGGCGAATAAGCTCCAGATACACATCACAATGCGCACAAGCCCCGGAGGGGCGACATAACTCAGCGCAAACGGCCCCCCCCGTCGCCCAACTCCTCGCCGCGCACAGCGCTGGGTATTTTTTACCCACGTATTCGAATAACCTATGGATATATGTTGACGTACTGGTATTGTCTGTGCTATCCTACAACCGTGCATTCCGATCATCCGAATCCGCGCTTCTGTGCCAGTAACCCCTTCAGAATCACCAGTTCTGAAAAATCGTCTTTTAACCCTTTTAGAATGAGCAGTTCTGGCGCAAAGGATTTAAAGTCCCGCAGAATCAACACTTCCAAGAAACACCTAGGGGGAGGGGGGCTACAGAATCGGCATTCACGCGAAAATTTCGACTTCCCGGCGGCCATCTATGAGACCGGTGGCGCTATGCTGAAAATTAATGCCGGTTTTCAGATGCCGCGCTCGACTCCGCGATTACGGATTGCGCGCACCGCGAACGCTGCGAAACCATTCCACAAATCGCTTCAATCCCTCTCCGAGCGGCACCTGCGGCTTGTACCCGAGTTCCCTCTCCGCGCGCGATATATCCGCCCAGGTGATCGGCACGTCTCCCACCTGCATCGGCAACGAACGCCGTTGCGCCGTACGCCCGGTTGCCATCTCAATCGCCGCAACCAATTCATCCAGGCGCACCGGACTCGAATTACCCAGATTGAAAATCTCAAACGCCGAGCCGCCCGCGCGCTCGCCGAATTTGTATTCGACCGCCGCCAGGACGCCGGCAACGATATCGTCAACGTACGTATAGTCCCGCGCCGAAGAACCATCGCCGAAAATCGGCAGCGCCTCACCCGCCTCCAGCAGAGCCGTGAATCTGTGAATCGCAAGATCGGGCCGCTGCCGCGGTCCATACACCGTGAAAAATCGCAGGCACACGATCTGCAACCCCCAAACGTGCGCATAGGTGTACGCCAAAAGCTCGCCCGCCAATTTCGTCGCCGCGTACGGCGAGATCGGCCGCATCGTGACTTGCGCTTCGGAGAATGGCACGGGGCTGTCCGCGCCGTACACCGAACTCGACGAGCCGAACACAAATCGCGGCACGCCGAACTCGCGGCACAAATCCAGCAAGTTCAAAGTGCCCGCAACATTCACGCGGTCATACAGCCGCGGCTGCTCGATCGAGGGCCGCACGCCAGCGCGCGCCGCCAGATGAATCACGGCATCGGGCCGTGCCGTAGCGAATATCTCGCGCATGCGCCGCTCATCGCCAATATCCGCGCGCTCAAACTGAAATTCGCCGCTGCGACGCACGTCTTCCAGATTCGCGCGCTTCCGTTGCGGCGAATAAAAATCATCCATCGCATCCACGATGGTCAGTTGCGCGCCGAGCCGCAAAAGCGCTTCCGCGACGTGCGAGCCGATAAATCCGGCGCCGCCAGTCAGGAGAATTTTTTTCGGTGGAGTCGTCATGTTCAGATCAGCGTGGCCGCGGACGGCTCTTCGCATCGATGTGGGTGTCTGGCTGAGCAATCGGCCGCGCGTCCGAAATCGGCGCATGCGACTCGTGTGAACCGTCGCCGCGCCGCGAGGCCCATTCGATCCATTCGCTCAGCACGATCAATGTCCACAACGCGCGCGAAAAATCGTGGCGGCGTTGCCGATGTTCCTGAAGCAGCTCGATCGCAGCGCCTGGCCGAACCCCCGCCGATTCCAGCCACTCGGCGTCCAGCCGTGCGCGCGCCCAATCGTACAACGGCTCTCTCAGCCAGCGCGCCAATGGAACGGATAATCCGCGCTTTCTCCGATGCACGGTGGACGCCGGAAGATACCGCTCCGCGAATCGCTTCAAAAATACTTTCGTCTCAAACCCGCGCACGCGCTCTTTCGCCGGCAAGCGCGCCGCGAATTCCATCACGTCGACATCCAAATACGGCGCGCGCAGCTCGATCGCATATCTCATGCTCGCCCGGTCCGCTTTCGTCAGCAACCCTTCAGCGAGTGAATTCTCAAGATCGAGCCGCTGCAAGCGATCCAGGACGCCGGAATCGCGCGGGGCATCGCCGCTTGCAACGTCGTTCGCCTCAATCGCCAAGTCCGCGCAACGCATCTCCGTCACCGGCACTCCCAGCCGCTCCATCACCTGCGGCGAAATCGTCGAAGTCCAAAGCAAATGCCGCGCAACCGCGTCGAGGCCTTCGCCCTGCACGAATCGTTTCAACAAAAATGATAGCGTCACCTTCTTATCGGCTACCGGCCAGCGCTCCACGCCCCAGCGCACCGCGCCGCGCACCCACGCCGGCAGCCGCGCGTAACGATCGTAGATTCCCGCGCCGATATACGTCGGATATCCGCCAAACAATTCATCGGCGCCTTCGCCCACCAGCGCGATCTTCACGTCCTGCGCCGCGCGCCGAGCCAGCAACGCCGTGGGCACCCAAGCCGGGTCCGCCAATGGTTCGCCCGAGCTTGCCACCAATTCCGCAATCGTGCCGGGCAATGCGGCCGGTCCCACTTCGACGCGGTGCAATTCCACGCCGAGCGCCGCGGCCACGTGTTGCGCGTGTTCGCTTTCGTCGTACGACGCTTCGGCAAATTTTATTGCGAACGCCGCCAGCCGGTATCCGGGCCGCAACCGCCGCAGCACCGCGGCCACCAGCGACGAATCAAGCCCACCGCTCAGAAACACGCCATACGGCACGTCCACTTCGCTCTGACGCCCGACGGCCCGCCGCAGCACGCCATCGAATTCATCGCTCAACTCTTTCGGCGACGAATGCGTTGAGATTGCATTCTTCCCGTCCGCACTCGTGCTTCCGGAGGTTGCGCCAATCTTCCAGGTCCAATATCGCCGGTTGCGAATTCCGTTCTTCGAGATCTCAAGCAGTTCGCCCGGCGCCACTCTGCGCACGCCGCGAAATGGATCGTGCGGCGCCGGAAAAAATCCCGCCGACAGATATCCCCGCAGCGCTTGCGTATCCGCCGCAAGCGGCTCGCGCGCGCCCGCGGCCAGCGCCGCTAGCTCCGATGCGAACTGCGCCCCGCGCTCGGAAACGATCACGTGCAGCGGACGCTCGCCCGCTCGATCGCGCGCCAGCAACAACACGCCGTCGCGCTCGCTCCACAATCCAATCGCAAACGCACCGACTAGCCGCTCGACAAACGACGCGCCAAGTTCCAGAAACAAACCCGGCAGTACGGCCACATCGGTCGCCGCGTCGACATTTCGTCCGCGCGACGCGAGCCACTGTTTCAGTTCCAAATGGTTGTCGATTTCGCCGTTGCACACCGCCAGGATTCCGTTCTCTTCATCCACAATCGGCTGCCTGCCATCTTCCAATCCGCGAATCGCCAGGCGCACCGCGCCCAGCGTCGCCGGTCCTCGGCTATCCACGCCCAATCCATCCGGTCCGCGATGGATCAAGCAGTCAAGCATGCGAGCGATTTCGCCTTCGCGAGCCGCTGCGCCCGTGCGCGAACCGCCCCATTCGACTACGCCGCAAATGCCGCACATTTCAGCGCGACCCCGCCGGCGCGTTCAACATTGCCGGTCCCGCTGGTGTTCCCGGCGTCGTCGGCATCTTTCCCGGATCGATCAGCGCCTCAAACCACCCTGGCTCAACCGCCTCCACGGTGGCGCCATGCGATGCGGCAAGCGCCACAAGTTCCGATTCACGATCGGTGCGCGCCAGAATTGAGACAGGCTGCGTGCGCGCCGCGAGCCACGCTGCGAATCGATCCGGCGCAATAATTGTGGGAGGCCAATTTTGTTCGTCGGGATTCTTCGCGATCAAGTGCGCGATATAGTTGCTGGTGGTTTCGGCGCCGTCGCGGCTCACCAGAAATACCGGCCTGTCGAGATAAAACGGCAGCCCCGTGGAGAAACATTCGAGCAGCGCAACGTCGCCGCCGCGATTTTCCATCTCGATTCGCTCAGCCAGAGGGCGCGATGAAACCGAATCCGCATACGCGCGAAGCTCTCGTCGCCCGGCTATCATCGTCACCGGCAGGAACAGGAGAAATCCCACGAACGCCACGCGGCACGATCGCAGCATTCGAGCCATCGCCGTCAACACGCCCAGAACCACGAGCGCCACGAGCAGCGGCGCAAACAATCCACGCAGTAGCAAGCTCTGCGCGTTGCGCACACCGAACGCCGGCAATAGCGAGCGCACATGGAACACATCCACGGCCAGCAGCGCCGCCAGGGCTAAACTCGCCACCGCCGCGATCACGCATGCCCGCAAGACGATCCGGGCCGCGCGCCCCCCGGGATTTTCCCACGCCAGCGCGAATATTCTGGCCACTAAAACGCCCAGCGCCACAATGCCCGGCAGAACGTACTGCGGCAGCTTCGAGTGCGACACGGAGAAAAATAGCGGCACGACAATTGCCGCGACGCCAAACAATCGATCTGCCGGAAGGGCGCGTGCTCTCGCGCGCCATCCCGCCACCATCGCTTCCGGCAAGATCACGCTCCATGGAAAGAAAAATCCCCCCATCACCGGCAAATAATAATAGAAAGGACCAGGCCGATTGAATTTCGCCGTCGTAAATCGTTGCAGCGATTCTTCGATCAAACCGTAGTGAGGAAAATCCGGCCGCCGCAAACTGACGGCCACAAACCAAGCCAGCACAAGCGCGAAGAAAACCACGACATTGGCCGGCGAAAATAATCGCGCCAGGAAACTGCGCCTATGTTCAACCGCCGCAAGCACCAGCAACACCACGAGCGGCACCAGGAATCCCACCGGCCCTTTGATCAGCGTCGCCACCGCCGCGGCAACCGCGCTCGCCAAATACCACAGCCGGCACGCTTTCCCGGAATTCTCCTCGGCCAGATACGCCGCGAATAGCGACGCCCATACCGCAACGGCAAGCGCCATATCGAAGATCACCATGCGCGCTAAGCCGAGATACATCGGCGTCGTCGCGAGCACCACGACCGCCAGCGCGCCCGTCCGCCACCCGTACACGCGCCGGCAGAATGCATACACCATCCCCAGCAGCACGAACCCGAACAGCGCCGACGGCAACCGCGCGGCGAACTCCGACCGGCCGAACACGGAGAACGAGATGGCCACAGTGCGGAAGTAGAACGCCGGCTTGTCGAGGTACGGGATGCCGTTGTACAGCGGCACCAGCCACGCCCCCCCTTTTTGCATTTCGAGCGCTACCGCGGCGTTGCGGCCTTCGTCGGGATTCAGCAGCGCCCAACTTCCGAGTCCGCAGAAAATGCACGCGGCGGCGAATACAAACGCGGCGATGCTCCACGCGCGCGCTCCACGATTCGAGGGAACCCGCGAGAGACGATCGGAATCAAGATGCGGGGAACCATCGGAGGAAAGATGCGAAGAAAGATGCGCGGGAAGATTTGAAGGAATCGGGTGCGGCTCTCCCGCAAGTTGCGCGGCCGTCGCGCTGTCGGCGGGCTCACCCATCGAGACGCATCGAGCGGGGCGGCACGGCGCGCGCAGCCGGCGCGCTCAATTCCACCGCGTGCGGCCGCTTCATCCGGCGCTCGAGCCACATCACGCCGCCGAGATCGACGATGCTGACCCACAAACGATCGAAAACTCCGTAATGCGTTTTGCCGCGGCGCCGCGGGCGGTGCGAAACCTCAACGGACACGACGCGGCCGCCCGCCGTTTGCACAAGCGACGGAAGAAAGCGATGCATGTGATCGAATTGCGGCAGCGAGAGAAAAATTTCGCGCGACAAAAGTTTCAAGCCGCAACCCGTGTCGGGCGTGCCGTCGCGCAACGCCATCCGGCGCACGGAATTCGCAATGCGCGAAGACACGCGCTTCGTCCAGGTATCGCGCCGGCGGCGGCGATTGCCGCAAATTAGTTGCGGCGCTTCGGCTTGTTGCGGATCGTGCAGAACTTTTAGCAGCGCGGGGATATCGGCGGGATCATTCTGGCCGTCGCCATCGAGCGTGACAATCCACGGCGCGCGCGCACCGCGAATTCCCGTGATCAATGCGGCGCTCTGGCCAGCAGGCTCGCCGTGCCGGATCACGCGCAACGCGGAACATGCGCCCATCGCCGTGTTCAAAATCTGAGGCGTCGCATCGCGGCTGCCGTCATCCACACACACGATTTCGTAGGTTTCAAGGCCATCGAGCGCGGCCTGAATCTCCGCCAGCAGCGGCTCGATATTTTCCGCTTCGTCGCGCACCGGAACCACAACGGAAATCGCCGGGGGAAGACCGAAATCGGCAGGGTCGGATTTCACGTGGGTCGCTGGCGCCCGCCCACGGCGCGGCGCGCCCTCCTGGAATGTTGAAGATTCCCTTCGTTTGGGATGCTATCACAATCCCCATCGTTGCCGATGCGAGGACCGCGCGGGCTTTAAAGAATTCATTTCGATTTTGCCCGCGTGGTTTTCTGGAGCACGCCAGCGCGCGCAGCGGTATTTGCGCGAAAGGCGCAACGAACACTTGACGCGGTGCCGCGCTTATTGTATTTAACCTAGCAGTTAAATACAATGATCGACCCACTCAGCTCGATCTTCGCAGCACTCGCCGATCCCACGCGGCGCGCGATTCTCGCGCGTCTGGCTTCCGGCGAAGCGTCGGTTACGGAACTGTGCAAGCCATTCGCGATGAGCATGCCCGCTGTTTCAAAACATCTGAAGGTGCTGGAGCGCGCGGGCCTGATCGCGCGCGGACGCGAGGCGCAATGGCGTCCATGTCAACTGAAAGCGGACCCTATTCAGTCCGTGGCGAAATGGGCCGGGCAGTACCGAAGTTTTTACGAGCAGAGTTTCGATCGCTTGGAAAACTACCTGTGCAAATTGAAAAAGAAGGAGAAAAAACATGGTCGAAAGAAAAAGCGGCACCGGTGAGGACACGTCAGATTGTGAAATCGTAATCACGCGAGTCTTCGATGCGCCGCGCGAACTCGTGTGGCAAGCGTGGACGGACCCGAAACAAGTGGCGCGATGGTGGGGACCGCGCGGATTTACCACCACGATTCACGAAATGGATGTGAGGGTGGGAGGCGTGTGGCGGCAGACGATGCACGGGCCGGACGGCACGGATTATCCGGGTCACAGTAAGTTTCTCGAGGTTGTGAAACCCGGGCGCATTGTGTTTTCTCACGGCGGAGGAAAAGCGGGCGACGCCGGCGCGCAATTTCAATCGACGTGGACTTTTGAGGCGCAAGGCGAAAAGACCAAGCTAACGATACGAATGGTTTTCGCGACCTCGGCGGAGCGAGAACACGTCGTCAAAGTATACGGCGCGATCGAAGGCGGGCACCAGACGCTTGGGCGTCTTGCGGAGTATTTGACGAAGCTGGCCGGCTAGCACGCAGCGACTGAAGTTTGAATCGAGTCAAACCGCGGCGCGTGATCAAGTTCGGAAGAAATAAAAGGTGAGACGCGAGTCGGCCGCTGCCGTAATTCAACAGACCGGCCGACTCACGACTTTGGAAGCGTAGTCGGGGCTCCATTTGAAAAACATAAGGAAAACATAAGGATTTCATAAAGTCGCGATCATCTTAGATTTCGAGTACCTCCCTGAAACGATCTCATTCAGTTTCATTCGCGGCTCGTCAAAACTGCTTCCTGTGGGCGCCCCGGCGAGCGTCGACATCCCACGCCCGCGCCGCGCGCTCGATTTTGCGCCGCGCCGCCGATACGAGGTAGAATCGGCCGGAATTGGCGAAGGAACGCGCAGACTTTCGCGTCCGCATGAGGACCAGCATGAAGCGAATTGGTTTTCTAATTGTCGCGATGGTTGGCGCGATTGGGTTCGGACACGTGGCGAGCGCTTCCGCGCAGACACCCGCGAAGGAATCTTCCACGGAAGCAAAATCCGCCACTGAGGCCGCACCAAAAGAAGAGTCCTCCGTTACCGACCACACGATCAAACTTGGAACAGAAACAATTCCCTACAAAGCCACGGCTGGCACAATCCTGCTGAAGGACGACAACGAGAAGCCAATCGCGAGCATTTTCTATGTCGCGTACATTCGCAGCGACGTCAAGGACACGAGCGACCGGCCGTTGGCGTTCGTCTATAACGGCGGACCGGGTTCGTCTTCCGCGCCGCTGCAGATGGGCGCATTCGGGCCGAAGCGCATCGTAACATCCGACGCCGAGCCCACGCCGCCCGCGCCGTATCGGGTGGTGGACAACGCGAATTGTTTGCTGGACGCCGCCGATTTGGTTTTTGTCGATCCAGTCGGCACGGGATATAGCCGCGCTGTGGGCGACGCGAAAGGCAAAGATTTCTGGGGAATCGATCAGGACGTGAAATCGCTGGCGAAGTTCATTACCACGTATGTGAATCGCAACAATCGCTGGAACTCGCCGAAATTCCTGATTGGCGAAAGCTACGGAACTTTCCGCGACGCAGTGCTGGTGGATTATCTGCAGAATCACGAGAGCATGTATTTCAACGGCATCGTGATGATCTCAACGGTTCTGGATTTCGAGACGATTTCGTTTAATCCCGGCGAAGACCTGTCTTACGTTCTATATCTCCCGAGCTATGCCGCCGTGGCGTGGTATCACAAAACGCTGGCCGACCGTCCGGCGGATTTGAACGCGTTCCTGGCCGATGCGCGGCAATTCGCGTCGACGGATTACGCAATGGCGCTGGCGAAGGGATCGTCATTGCCCGCGGCGGACCGCGCCGAAATCGTGCACAAATTGGCGCGCTTCACGGGGCTAAGCGAAGATTACATCTCGAACGCCAATTTGCGCGTGAGCCTGTTCCAATTCATGAGCGAGTTGCAACGAGCCAAAGGTCTGACCACCGGGCGACTGGACGCGCGCTTCTCGGGACCAATCTTCGATCGCCTGGAAGAATACGCGGCATACGATCCGCAGGAGACGGCGGTGTCCGGGGCATTTGCCGGGGCATTCAACGAATACGTGCGCCAGGATCTGCAATTCAACAAGGACCAATCCTACGAACTGCTGAACGATCAGGTAGCCGAATCGTGGAATTGGGACCACAAGGTGCCTGAGAATTTTTCCGCGCGTGGCGCGCCGAACGCCGAAGCGGACCTGGTGGACGCGTTATTTACGAACACACATTTACAAGTGGAAGCCGAAAACGGATTGTTCGATTTGGCCACTCCATTTTTCGCCACGGAATATACGATGGACCACCTGAATCTGCCGGCGAATTTGCGGAGCAACATTCATCTTCAGTATTACGACGCCGGCCACATGATGTATCTGCGCGAAGAAGATCTGACAAAGCTGAAGGGCAACATCGCAACTTTCATCGGGAACGCGTCGAAACACTGAGATACAACCTCGCATCGCGCGAGCACCGGCCGCACACAATCGGAAAAAGATGATGCGTCGCATCGAGAGCGTCGTGGTGCTGGGAGCGGGCACGATGGGCTCGCGCATCGCGGCGCACATGGCCAATGCCGGCGTGCCTTGCTCGCTGCTCGACATCGCGCCGAAGTCGCTCACTCCTGAAGAACAGGCCAAAGGTCTGGCGTTGGACAATTCCGCCGTGCGCAATCGCGTGGTGCGCGCGGGGCTTGAATCGGCGGTGCGCGCGCGGCCCGCGGCATTTTTCACGCCGGGGATCGAGCGCAACATCCGCACAGGAAATTTTGAAGACAATCTGGATTGGTGCGCCGCAGCCGATTGGATCGTCGAGGCTGTGGCGGAGAATCTTGAGATCAAACGCGCGCTACTCAGCCGCGTGGCGGCGCTGTGCAAATCGGATACCATCGTCACCACAAACACTTCCGGACTGCCGATTGCGCGCATTGCCGAAGGCTTGCCCGCCCCATTCGGACGGAATTGGGCAGGAACGCATTTCTTCAATCCACCACGCTATTTGAAACTTGTTGAACTGATCCCCGGGCCGGAAACCGCAAGCGACGTGCTCGAAACGCTGGCGGATTTTTGCGACCGGCGACTTGGCAAGGGCGTAGTCGTCGCCAAGGATACGCCGAATTTTATCGCCAACCGCATCGGCACATTCTCGCTGCTCAACGTGCTGCGTGTGATGACCGAGCTCGGCATGACGATCGAGCAGGTGGACGCATGTACGGGACCGGCGGTGGGCTGGCCGAAATCGGCGACGTTTCGTTTGGCCGACATCGTGGGCCTGGACGTTTTCGTAAACGTGATTCGTAACATTTACGAAAATGCGCCGGACGACGAAGCGCGCGAACTTTATCGCGTGCCGGCGCTGGTCGAAGAATTGGCGCGGCGCGGCTGGATCGGAGAAAAAGCCGGGCGCGGTTTTTATCAGCGCGTGCGGCGTGGCGGCGAAAGCGAAATACTGACGCTTGATCCCGAGACGATGGAATACCGGCCGCGGCAAAAGGCGCGGCTCGCTTCGATCGAAATGGGACGAACGATTGAGGACACTCGCGAACGATTGCGCGCGCTGGTTGGACCCGTGATGGCAGGGCAAGAGGGCGATATCGCGCAGCGATTTTTGTGGGCTACGCTTTCGCGCATGTGCCTGTACGCCGCGCGGCGCATTCCGGAGATTGCCGACCGCGTGGTGGACGCGGATCGCGCCATGCGTTGGGGATTTGGCTGGGAGTTGGGACCATTTGAAATTTGGGACGCGCTGGGAGTGGAGGCAATGGCGCGGAGGCTCGAAAAGGAAAACGAGACGCTGCCGCCGCTGGTGACCGAACTTTTGAGTTCGGGGCGCAAAGGATTTTACGAGACTTCGCAGGGAGAAACGCGGTACTTCGATCTCGCCGGCAAGAATGTAAAAACGGTGGATGAGCCGGACGGCGTGCTGATTCTGAAATCGCTGAAAGAACGTTCCAAGGAGATCGCGCGAAATTCCGGCGCCAGTTTGATCGATCTGGGCGACGGTGTGATTTGCTGCGAATTCCACTCCAAGATGAATACGCTGGGCAGCGAGACGTTCGCCATGATGCATGCCGGTCTGAAACGATTGCACACGGATTTCGAGGCCATGGTGATCGCCAACCAGGCGAAAAACTTTTCCGTCGGCGCAAATTTGATGCTTCTGCTGATGGGGGCGCAAGAAGAGGAGTGGGACGAAATCGACGGGGTGCTGCGGCAATTCCAGAACGTGAATCTGGCGATCAAGCATTCGCCGCGACCGGTGGTGTGCGCGCCACAGGGGATGGCGCTGGGCGGCGGCTGCGAGATTTCCTTGCATGGGGCGCGGATTCACTGTGCTGCCGAGGCCTACATTGGGCTTGTGGAAAGCGGCGTTGGATTGATTCCGGCGGGCGGCGGAAGCAAAGAAATGCTGGTGCGCGCGAACGAGCACGCCGCCGGCGCAGAGGATCTCGATTTGTTTCACGCGCTCAAGCCGATTTTTGAAAATATCGCGATGGCGAAAGTTTCGACCAGCGGCGAAGAGGCGCGGACGCTCGGCTATTTGCGGCCGTCTGATCTTGTGGCCATGAACGGCGATCGATTAATCGCCGACGCAAAAGCTACAGCGCTGGCACTGGCGCGCGCGGGTTACCGGCCGGCGCATCCTGCACCGGACGCGCCATCGATTCGCGTGCTCGGCGAAGAATTTTTGGCGGGAGCGAAATTAGCGATACATATGCTGCTGCGTGGCGAATACATCAGCGAGTACGACGCTGTCGTGGCACGCAAACTGGCGAATGTGCTCGCGGGAGGAGCGCTGTCATCGCCGCAGCTTGTGAGCGAGCAATACATTCTCGATCTTGAGCGCGAGGCATTCATCTCGTTATCGGGCGAGCGCAAAACGCAGGAGCGCATCGCGCACACGCTTAAGACGGGCAAGCCGCTGCGGAATTGATCTTGCCTAGGGATTTGCGTTTCGCCGCGCCTTGCTATTTTCAGTTTCGAGGCATCCAATGAAATTGATCCACAAAGCTAATCAGCCGCGATGCGCGAACCACGAGGTTCGCGGGAGACGGTGGCAATGCGCGATGCGGTGATTGTGAGCTCGGTACGCACGGCGGTGGGCAAGGCCGGCCGCGGTGCTTTGCGCGCCACGCGCTCCGACGATTTGGCGGCCATCGCGATTCGGGCGGCGCTCGATCGCGTTCCTGGGCTCGATCCCAAAGAAATTGACGACGTGATTCTGGGTTGCGCGATGCCGGAAGCCGAACAAGGCATGAACGTGGCGCGGATCGCGGCGCTGCGCGCGGGGCTGCCGGTGGAATGCTCAGCGATGACGGTGAATCGGTTTTGTTCGTCGGGATTGCAATCGATCGCGATGGCCGCAGAGCGCATCGCGGGCGGCGGCGCGGAAGTGATCGTGGCCGGCGGCACCGAATCGATGAGCATGGTGCCGATGGGCGGAAATAAGATCGCGCCGAATCCCTGGTTGATGGAACACTATCCGGATTCGTATTTGAATATGGGATTGACAGCGGAAAATCTGGCGCGGAAATATTCGATCACGCGGGAAAAAGCTGACGAATTTTCGCTGAGCAGCCACAAGAAAGCTTTGGCCGCGGCCGCGGCCGGAAATTTCCGCGATGAGATCGTGCCGGTTGAAGTGCGGATGACGGCAGCGGGCAACGGGGCGAATGGAAATGCCATCGCGGGCGTGCAAGGAAGCGCGGGACGAGCGAAACCGCAGACCACGGTATCTCAATTCGACGCGGATGAATGCCCGCGCGCTGACACTTCTATCGAAGCCCTCGGAAAACTCAAGCCTGCGTTTCATGCGCGCGGCACCGTGACCGCGGGCAATAGTTCACCGATGAGCGATGGGGCCGCGGCGTCCGTGGTGATGAGCGCGGAGCGAGCGCGCTCGTTGAACGCGAAACCTCTGGCGCGATTTGTGGCGTTCGCCACCGCGGGCTGTCCGCCGGAGGAAATGGGCATCGGGCCGGTGTTTGCGATTCCGAAGGCGCTGCGGCTTGCGGGATTGAAGTTGGAGCAGATTGACGTGATCGAGTTGAACGAAGCGTTCGCGGCGCAGGCGCTCAGCGTGATTCAGGTCGCGGGGCTCGATCCGGCACGCATCAATCCGAATGGCGGCGCGATCGC
>JBAQYV010000149.1:0-13460 GCA_049790315.1 Candidatus Acidiferrales bacterium
GCGCGATGGGTGATTGGGAAAAAGGGATTGTTCGAGTTTCAGGAGATTCTGGGCGAGTTGGCGTAGCCGCCGGCGCGCGCGGGATTCTCGGATAGGAGCAAGCGATGTTTACAGGATGCGGTACGGCGCTGGTTACACCGTTTCAGCGGAATGGCTCGCTCGATGAGGCCACGCTGCGCGCTCTCGTGCGCAGGCAAATCGCGGCGGGCATCGATTTCGTTTGTCCCTGCGGCACGACGGGGGAAAGTCCGACACTCACGCGGCAGGAACATTTGCGCGTGGTCGAGCTGACGCTCGGAGAGGCCAAGGGAAAAGTGCCGGTGGTCGCAGGCGCGGGCGGGTACAACACCGCGGAAGTGATTGCGTTGGTGCGCGAACTGGAGGCGATGGGCGCGGATGGCATCGTTTCGGTTTCGCCGTACTACAACAAGCCGACGCAAGAGGGTTTGTATCAGCATTACAAAGCGATCGCCGCGTCAACGAAGCTGCCGGTGCTGCTCTATAGCGTGCAGAGCCGCACGGGCGTGAACATCGAAGCCGCGACGGTGAAGCGTTTGTCGGAGATCGACAACATCGTGGGGATTAAGGAAGCTTCAGGAAACATTTCGCAGATGGGCGCGATTCTAAACACGGTGCCGGAGAGTTTCGTTGTGCTGTCGGGCGACGATGCGATGGCGTTGCCGATGATGTCGCTGGGCGGGCGCGGCGTGATTTCCGTGGCGTCAAACGAGGCTCCGGCGGAAATGACGGAGCTGGCGAAACTGTGTAACGAAGGGAATTTCGTGGCGGCGCGCGCGCTGCATCGGCGTTTGCTGGCGCTGATGGAGGGGAATTTTATCGAGACGAATCCCGGCCCAGTGAAAGCGGCGATGGGATTGATGGGATTGCTCGAGCCGGTGTGGCGCTTGCCGCTGGTGGCGCCGAAGCCGGAAACAGTTGCGCGATTGCAAAGCGTGCTGGAGGCGCTGGGAATGGTCGAGAGGGTTCATGCTGCCGCGCGACATTGAGGCGGTGATCGAGCCGTGGTTCGATCATCCGCCGGCGCACTATACGGACGAGCACTTCCGGGTGTTTCAGGCGTTCAAGGACGCGCTGAATCGCGGAGAGGCGCGCGCGGCCGAACCGGACGCTTCGGCGAAAACCGGTTGGCGCGTGAAGACCTGGGTGAAGAAGGGAATTCTGCTGGGATTTCGCATGGGCGCGATCATGGATATGTCCATCGATCGCGCGAAGCAGCCATTTTTCGATAAGTCCACATTTCCCGTGCACGGATTTTCGGCGGAGAGCGGCGTGCGCATCGTGCCGGGCGGGTCCAGCATTCGCGACGGCTGCTATGTGGCGCGCGGCGTGATTTGCATGCCGCCGATGTTCGTGAACGTTGGCGCGTACATCGGTGAAGACACGCTGATCGATTCGCACGCGCTGGTGGGGAGTTGCGCGCAAGTGGGACGCAAGTGTCACATTTCCGCCGCGGCGCAGTTGGGCGGCGTGCTCGAGCCTGTCGGGGCGCTGCCGGTGATTATTGAGGACGAAGTTATGGTGGGCGGAAATTGCGGAGTTTACGAAGGGACTGTGGTGAAACGCGGCGCGGTGCTAGGCACCGGGACGATCTTGAACGCGTCAACGCCGGTATATGATTTGGTGCGCGACGCGACGTATACAGCGGGCGACGATGCGCCGCTGGTGATTCCCGAAGGCGCGATTGTGGTGCCGGGGTCGCGCGCGATTACGCATGCGGTTGGCCGCAAATGGGGACTCTCGCTGCAAGCCGGAGTGATCGTGAAATATCGCGACGCGAAGACCGAAGGCCGAGTGAAGCTCGAAGATCTTCTGCGCTGAAAACCTCGCAAGGATTCAGTTACAAATTTTGAAGCCGGCCCTTGGCGCTGAGCGCTGCATGTTTGAGCGCCCGAAGCGCGCGACGCAGCACTGTGCCGATTAGGGGCACGCTGGTTGGTTTCGAAACACCCGCAATCACCCGCCGCTACGGCAGCAAATCCTCGCGGCGGAAACCGTTTAGCCTGCGTCACTTACACAGGTCAAAAGCTCGCATAGGGCCGGAACTTGGCGGGGAAACTGCAACCAGATTCCCGGAGGAACCATGCGTGGCGCAACCATCCGAAGATTATTTGCGTTGCTCGGCGTGGCTTGCGCGCTGGGGGCGGTAGCGACCGGCGTGCGCTCGGATTCCGAGCAGCCAATCGACGCGGAAGCGGCGTGTGTGATCAATCTGTCGCGATTTATTGAGTGGCCCAGCAGTGCATTTGAAAATCCCAGGGCTCCATTCGTGATCGGCGTAATCGGCAAAAATCCGTTCGGACTCGATTTGGCGCGCCTGGCGTGGCAGGCGTCGGCTGATGGCCGTGCGATTGAAGTGCGGGAGTTTCGCGCGGGCGACGATCTGCGCGGATGCCAGATACTTTTCATCGGCTGGCCGAGCCAGAGGCTCGTGGCGCAAATACTGACGTCCCTGGAGGGATCGAGCGTGTTGACGGTGAGCGACGCCGATGGGTTCTTGAATTGGGGCGGGATGATCGAATTCTCTCACCAAGGCGAGCAAGTACGTTTCGCGGTGAACGATACGGCCGTGAAGCACGCGGGTATCAAAGCCAGCGCCAATCTGTTGAATCTGGCTTCGCATGTGATTGAAAGCGCCGGAGTGGCGAGCCATTAGCGTGACCCGTTTCTCGCGATTCACGATTCGCACGAAACTGAGCCTGGTGGTGATGGCGATCACGTGCGGTTCACTGCTCGTGGCGGGGGCGGCATTCATTTCCTACGACATTTATTCGTTCCGTGGGGCGTCGGTTCGGGACGTGCAGACGCTAGCGCGCGTGGTGGCTTCGAGCAGCACGGCGGCGCTGGCGTTCGACGATCCGCAAGCGGCGCGGGACGTTTTGACGCAACTGCACTACCGCGAGCACGTCGCCGCGGCATGTCTGTACGACGCGGCGGACAAACCGGTCGCCTCCTATCTGCAGGACAAGCGAACTTGCGCATCTTCCGCTCCTCCGTTGCAAGCGGATGGGGCGCACTTCACAAAAGATCTTCTGGTGGTCTCGCAGCAAATTGTTCTGGATGGAAAAGTCATCGGCGAGGTGACGATTGCGTCGGACCTCACCGAGCTATCGGATGTGATTCGATGGGACTTGGAATTTTATGGCATCACTCTGGCGATTCTTCTGGTGGGCGCGGTCGCCGCCGCGGCGCGGTTGCAGCGTTCGATTTCCGGTCCGATTCGGTCGCTGGCCTGGACGGCGAAATCCATTTCGGCGAACAAAGATTTTTCGATGCGAGCGGAGCGCAATACGGGCGGCGAAGTGGGCGTGCTGATCGACGGCTTCAACGAAATGTTGGCGGAGATCGGACGCCGAGACCGCGAGTTGTTGCACGCCCAGGACGATCTGGAGGTGCGCGTCAGGGAGCGAACAGCCGAATTGCAGCAGGAAATCTCGGCGCGCGAACTTACGGAAGCAGCGCTGCGCACAAGCGACGAACGCACGCGCCTGCTGCTCGACTCGACGGCCGAAGCTATCTACGGATTAGACCTTGAGGGGCGTTGCACGTTCTGCAATAGCGCAGCACTGCGAATGCTGGGCTACGGCGATGCGACCGAACTGTTTGGCCGCAACATGCACGAACTGGCGCACCATTCGCACGCCGATGGCCGGGCGTATCCCGAAAGCGAATGCTGGATGATGGAAGCCGCACTTTGCGCCACGCCGGTGCACGTCGATAGCGAGGTGCTGTGGCGATCGGATGGCACAAGTTTTCCGGCTGAGTATTGGGCTTATCCGGTGCGGCGGAACGATCAAGTGGTGGGATCGGTGGTGACGTTTCTGGACATCAGCGTGCGCCGCGCGAACGAAGAGGCCCTGAACGAGCGCACGCTCTCATTGAGCTCGCTTGTGGAGAACAGTCCGCTTGCGATTCTGGCGCTCAATCGGGAAAACACCGGAGAAATGTGCAACCCCGCGTTCGAGAAGCTGTTCGGTTTTTCCTCGGCGGAACTGAAGGGAAAAACTCTGGCCGAACTGACGAAGATGGGGGGCGACACCGCCGAAGGAGTGGCGGTGGTGCAGCAGGGATTGCACGGCCAATCGGTGCACCTGACGACCGAACAGCGGCGCAGAGACGGAACGAAGGTGGCAGTCGAGTTGTACACCGTGCCGCTGATGGTGGACGACCAGATGCGGGGCGGATATGTGATTTACCAGGATATTTCCGAACGCGTCCGCGCCAGCCGAATCAAAGATGCGCAGCACGGAATCACGCAAGTGCTGGCCGAATCCGCCAGTCTGGCGGAGGCGACGTCGGGGATTTTGCGGGCCATCTGCGAAGCATCCGGCTGGGAACTGGGTCTTTTGGCGCAGGTGCGACCGGAGGAAAACGCACTTCGCCTGGTGGATTTGTGGCGGGCGCCGGGGTCGGTGCTGTCAAAAGACGTGGAGGTGCTGCGCAAGAGCGCCTTCCCGCCGGGTGTGGGTCTGGCAGGGCGTGCCTGGCAAAGCGGAAAGGTGATGCGGGCTTACGACCTACAGGCACATGAAGATGCGTTCTCCGCAGACCTGGCCCGGAAGATGGGAATTCATGGCGGATTCGCCGTGCCGATCACCTCGAAAAAGGAAGTGGTTGGCGTGCTGGAATTTTTCAGCGCCGAGCGTTGCAATCCAGACCTGGAATTGCTTGGTGTGATTACATCGCTCAGCGGCCAGATCGGCGAGTTTATGGCGCGGAAACGCGCCGAAGAGGAGAGCCTGCGCTTTTTCTCGGTCTCACTGGACATGCTGATCATCTCAGGCCTCGACGGCTGCGTACGAAGGGCAAGTCCGGCATTCGAGAAAACGCTGGGGTTCACGACCGAAGAGATGATGGCGCTAAAGCTCTCGGATTTGGTCCATGCCGAGGATGCGGCGATCGCGCACCAGCGGTTCGAGGGGTTAGCGCGAGGAATTTCGGTGCACGGTTACGAAGTGCGAACGCGATGCAAAGACGGTTCGTACAAATGGATCTTGTGGAATGTGGTGCCGGATGTGGGAGCGGGCCTGATCTATTGCGCCGGACGCGACGTTACCGAGCGGCGCGCCGCCGAGGAGGCGCTGCAGAGCGCGACCGATGCGGCGCAGGCGGCCAGCCGCGCGAAAAGCGAATTTCTGGCCAACATGAGTCACGAAATTCGTACGCCGATGAACGGGATCATCGGCATGACGGAACTCGCGCTGGGCACACAACTTGACGACGAACCGCGGGAATATCTGCAAATGGTGCAGTCGTCCGCCGAAGGACTGCTGCGGATCGTGAACGACATTCTGGATTTTTCCAAAATTGAGGCGGGCAGATTCGACCTCGAGACCGCCGATTTCGATTTGCGCGATTTGCTCGATCAAACGTTGAAACCGCTTTCGGTGCGCGCACACAAAAAAGGATTGGAACTTTCCATACGTGTGGCTCCGGGCGTGCCGGAACTGCTCGCCGGCGATTCGGTTCGCCTGGGACAGATTCTGGCGAACCTGGTAGGGAACGCGATCAAGTTTACGGAGAAGGGAAACGTGGTTGTGGACGTTGAGCCGGAAGAGGGCGGAGCCGATCCGTTCGCGCTGCATTTCTCCGTGCGCGATTCGGGAATCGGCATCGCCGCAGAAAAGCTCGCACTGGTGTTCGAAGCGTTTGCGCAAGCCGATGGCACAACCACGCGCTTGTTTGGCGGAACAGGTTTAGGGCTGACGATCTCGCGGAGGATTGTCCAGATGATGGGCGGACGCCTGCAAGTGGAAAGCGAACTCGAAAAAGGCAGCACGTTTTATTTCACGGCGCGATTCAAAGCAGCGGCAGAGGCGCTGGCGCCGGGGCCCGCGACGGATGCGCGGCAACTGGCGGGCGTGTCCGTGCTGGTTGCGGACGATAACAAAACCAATCGGCTGATCCTGGAGGAGATGCTGAAAAATTGGCAGATGCGGCCGAGGTTGGCTGAGAGCGGCGCATTAGCGCTCGCGGTTCTGCGCGAGGCACGCGACGCCGGGCGCGGTCTGCCGCTCGTGCTGCTCGATTCGCATATGCCGGGAATGGACGGGTTCGCGGTCGCCGCGCTGATCAAGGACGAGCCGGGCTTGGCTGGCGTGACGATCATGATGCTGACGTCGGACCAACAACCGGGAGACGCGGCGCGCTGCCGGTCTTTGGGAATCAATGTATGCGTCGTTAAGCCAATCGGGCGGACAGCGCTGCTGAACGCGATCCTCACTGCTCTCGGCCGGGCGCCGGCGTCCGCGATCGCGTACCCGATGACTACAGCAATAGCTACATGCGGCGAGCATCAGGCGAACGCCCATCGTGTTCTGCGCGTGTTGCTTGCCGAAGACAACGAGGTGAACCGGCGGTTGGTGGTGCGCTTGCTCGAAAAGCGCGGGCACTTGGTGGCCGTGGCGTGCAACGGCCAGGAAGCGATCGACATGCTCGAGCTGCGCGGTCTCGATGCGTTCGACGCGGTGTTGATGGACATTCAAATGCCGGTGCTCGATGGACTGCGCGCAACCGCAGCGATACGCGCACGGGAAGTGGCGCTGCGCTCGCACCTTCCTATCATCGGAGTCACCGCGCACGCCAGGGAAGAAGATCGCAAGCGATGCTTGGAGGCTGGCATGGACGGATACGTGACGAAACCGATTCGATCAACGGAGCTGTTTGCCGAGCTTGACCACCTGGTCCCTGGGAAGCGTGCGGGGCAACACCCCAGGTCACTCTCAGCAGAAATCTCGCCACTCAAGCCGGCGCAGAATTCAACGTCGAGCGCTGCGCCAATTTCGCCGCAACGCGCGGGAAAATCGGGCGGCGAGATCACGACCGGCACATCGCGAGGCACGTCGCGTGAGCAGGGTGCCGCGCCGGAAGGTCCATTTGATCGCGTGGCTTTGCTCGAGCGCGTAGAGGGCGACGAAGAACTCCTGGGGGAGATTGTGCGGCTGTTCCTCGACGAACTGCCGCGCGCGCTCGAAGATCTGGATACGGCGGAAAAAACACGCGACCTAGAAGCGTTAGGGCGCGCGGCACACAAACTGCGCGGCGCGCTGGGGAATTTGTGCGCGGCTCCAGCGACCGCGGCTGCGTTCGACCTCGAGCGATATGCGGATGAAAACGACGTGACCGCGTGGCGCGGAGGGCTCGCGGCGCTGAGAGCGGAGATCGATCGGCTGAAGGCTCCGCTGGAAGCGACAAAGCAGGAAGTTGTGCGATGAAAATCCTGGTGGCCGATGACGATGCCGTTTCGCGCGAATTGACCGTACGTCTGCTTCAGAAACGGAACTACGAAGTGATCAGTGCCGCGGACGGGCGGGCGGCGCTGGAGATTTTGCGCGGTGAGGGAGCGCCGCGGCTGGCGCTTCTCGACTGGATGATGCCGCTGGTGGATGGCCCGGAGGTTTGCCGCGAGCTGCGGCTGAATCCCGGCGGGGCGTACATTTATCTGGTGCTGCTGACGTCGAAACGCGACAAGCAGCATGTCGTGGAGGGTTTGGAATCCGGCGCGGACGACTACCTTACGAAACCATTTGATTTTGAAGAGTTGATGGCGCGGTTGCGCGCCGGGACGCGAGTGCTCGATCTGGAAGATAATCTTGTCAGGGCGCGCGACGTGCTGCGATTCAAAGCCAGCCACGACGCCCTCACCGGTGTGTGGAATCGGGGCGCAGTTCTCGAATTGTTGCAACGTGAGGTGTGGCGCACCGAACGCGAAGGGGGTTCGCTCGCCGTGATGCTGGTGGATCTCGATCATTTTAAGGCTGTGAACGATACGCTCGGACACGTGAGCGGCGACGACGTGCTGCGCGAAACGGCGCGGCGCATCACGCAGGCTGTGCGCTCTTACGATTTGGTGGGCCGTTATGGCGGCGAAGAATTTTTGGTTCTGCTGCCTGGATGCGATCGCAACGCGGCGGAAGAGCGGGCCTTGAAGCTCTCCCAGGCGGTGGCCGGCAGCCCGATTGAAACTACCGGGGGACAAACGCGAATGACGCTCAGCGCAGGGGTGATTTCGACGGCCGACGCGCCGGGAAGCGATCCGTTGGCGTTGCTGCGCGCCGCCGATGCCGCGCTATATCGCGCCAAAGCCGGCGGACGTAACCGCATCGAAGTCGCGCTTTCGAGTGATGTGCCGCGGACGGATCCGGTCGTCGCAGCGTGATTAAGATTCGGGGTTCGCGTTATTCCGCGCGAACCGAGAGTGCGCGGCGCGGCGGCGCAGGACTAACCACTGCGCGCAGGCGGCGTCTTCGGTCCGGCCGAGGCTTTGCCGTAGAACGTTACTTGACCCTCCACGACATTCGCCAGATAACGCCCGCCGGAAAGAAACTGCATCACTTTGCTACCAGCGCGAGCCATCTCGGCCCAGCGTGAGCGAGTGGTGGGATTTTGTTCAAGGCCGCGAAGATTTTCCTGCTCGAACTCGAAGTCCACTTGGCGAAGGCGCTGCCGTGCGGTGCGGCGAACAGGAAAGCGCCGGCCATCGAGCTCCACCAAGTTCGCATTTTCCTCGAGCGCTTGCCGCCAGACGGACACCAAAGCCTCTTCGAGAGTCATTGACTGCCTGTTGGCGCGGGGCCGCGCGTGCCGGAGCCGACGTCGATGAGGCCGATACGATGCACCTCGCCGATTCCGATTTTTTCCTGCTCGAAGTACGAGAGAATGCGGCGGCGCAGTTCTCGCGCGATGTCGTCTTGCCGGCCCGGCGCCGTGCGAATTTGCAATCGGAGTACGGCGGAGGTGGGCGTGAGGGAATCGATGCCCAAAACGCGCGGGCCATCCTGCAACGCGGCTGACCATGCGGCATCGGTGCGAAACGCCGCGGCGACTTTATCGAGCGCGGCAAGCGCGGCGTCGATCGAAGCGCCCGCCGGCACCGTTACGTCCACGAAAACCTGGCCCCAGTCGCGGCTCAAATTTGCCACCGTGCTGAGATCCGAGTTGGGGATCGTGACCAGGGCGCCTTGCGGATCGCGCACCACGGTGCGGCGCAGGGTGATGTGCTCGACGCGCCCTGTTATGGCGCCGGCGCGAATCGTGTCACCAACGGCGAATTGTTCCTCGAAGACGATGAAGAAACCGTTGATGAAATCGCGCACCAAATTTTGCGCGCCGAAACCGATGGCCAAGCTCGCCAAGCCCGCGGCAGCCGCCAGCGGCGTCACACTGAAGCCCAATTCCGGCAGCGCCATGAGAGCGGCGAGCAAAATAATAATCGCCGTGCCGCCGCTGTAGATCACGCCGGCCATGGTGCGCGTATGCTGCTCTCGACTGAGGACGCCGCGCGAGGTTTCGTTGGGAGCGGCGGGCCGAATCAGCCTATTTGTGAAGACGCGAAGAAGTCGATTGAAGACAAAGGCAAGCAACAGGATTCCGCCCAGGCGCAGCCCGTTGCTCAGTGTGAATTCGGTGAATTTGATAGCCGGTAGCGTCATAATAGGCGAGATGCAGATTATAGCATTCGGCCCCCGCCTGGTAAGACGGGAGCTGTGGAATCGCCTGTTTTAATTTCTGGAACACTCGGGTTCTATTTGGGGCGCGGGTTCTACTGGAGCCCGTGCAAGTAAGGAGGACGGAATCCCATGCGCAATGATCGCAGGGTATTTCTGGCAGGTTGTCTGACCCTCGCAGGCACTCCGATCTGGTTCCGAGGGCAGATGCCGGGACAAAACCCGAATCAAAATCCAAACTCGAACCCTACGGGCCGCTCTCCGAACACGCCGATCGGAGGGAGTTCACCGCTGCAGCCGGGTACATTTCCCGGCGACGTGCCGGAAGTGGATGCCGGTTCGGATCCAAACGGGACACCGAACCCGCGCGCGATTCTGAAACAGGATCGTAAGGATTTGCAGCATGATGCCGCAACACTTGCGCTTCTGGCGGACGATCTGAAAAAGCAGGTGGACACCCTCGACACGACGGAAGTGCTGTCACTCGATCTGGTTCACAAGACCGAGGCCATCGAAAAATTGGCGCATTCAATGAAGATGCTGATGCAAGAACGCTGACGCGTCGCCGCGTTCCTCGCGCGGCCGATGTTACGCGCGTGAGCGCACGCCTGCGATTGGATTGAACCTCCCGCGAAACCAGCTTAGAATGATTGCGCCGGGTGCGGTTTCTACTTCGAGTTTTTTTTCTGCGCGGCTGTAGCTCAGATGGATAGAGCGAACGCCTCCGGAGCGTTAGGTCGGGGGTTCGAATCCCTCCAGCCGCGCCACACAAAATCGCCACAACCACCGATGCGCAGAGCAACGTGACCACCTACGGTTACAACGCCCGCGGTGACCGCACGTCGATCACCGATGCCCTATCGCATGAAACGACGTTTGCCTATGATTCGATGGACCGGCTGACCTCGATCACGTATCCGGATTCCACCACGACTAGTTTCACGTATGATTCGCGCGGGCGGCGCACGTCAGTGACCGACCAGAATGGAAAGACGACGAGTTATGCGTATGACGATGCCGACCGGCTGACGAGCGTCACCGACGCGGCGAGCAATGTCACCACCTACGCTTACGACACCGAAAATAATCTCACCAGCATCGCCGACGCGAATTCGCACGAGACCGTTTTCACTTACGATGCATTTGGCCGCGTGACGGAGACGAATTTCCCCTCCTCGCACACAGAGACTTACGAGTACGACGCCGACGACAACTTGACCAGCAAGACGGATCGCAAGGGGCAAACGATTGCGTACCTGTATGACGCTCTCAACCGGCTTACCCAGAAGACGTATCCCGATACCACCACCGTTGAGTACACCTACGATTTGGTCGGCAAGGTATCGGAAGTGAACGACCCAACAGGGACGTACGCTTTCGCGTACGACAACATGGGGCGGCTGATCGGGACAACGACCAGCTACAGTTTCCTGACAAGCCGCAGTTTCACGAATGCGTACACGTACGACGCAGCATCGAATCGAACGGGATTCAGCGATCCCGAAAGTGGATCGACCACCTACGCTTACGACACTCTGAATCGGCTCACATCGCTCACGCCGCCATCGGCGTTCAGCGCGGGCAGTTCGTTTGGGTTCAGCTACGATGCGCTGAGCCGACGCACGCAAATGACGCGCCCGAACAGCGTTACCACAAGCTATACCTACGATAATCTGTCGCGCCTGCTGAGCGTGTTGCACCAAGCGGGCGGAAGTACCATTGACGGCGCCAGCTACACGATCGATGCTGCGGGGAATAGGACGGCGAAGACGGATCAATTGGCGGGCGTAACCTCCAACTATTCCTACGACCCGATCTACGAGTTAACTCAAGTGACCCAGGCCGCGACGACAACGGAGAGCTACAGCTACGACCCCGTGGGCAACCGCACGGCGTCGCTGGGTGTGTCGTCCTACACGAAGAATGCGTCGAATGAGCTGACATCTGATTCCGATGCAAGCTACGCATACGACTACGATGGGAACACGGCTAGCAAGACCGACTCGACGGGAACGACGAGCTACACGTGGGATTATGAGAATCGCCTGACCAGCGTGACTTTGCCTGGTACTGGCGGCACGGTCACCTTCAAATACGATCCCTTCGGTCGGAGAATTTACAAATCCTCCAGCGCAGGAACGTTCATCTACCTCTACGACGGTACGGGCATCGTCGAGACTGTGAATGCTTCGGGGGGTGTGCTTGCTCGCTACAGTCAAGGGCCGATAATAGATGAGCCTCTCGCGGAACAGCAAAGCGGCACCACGGGCTACTACGATGCGGACGGCAACGGGTCCATCACTTCGCTGACGAACACAACCGGAGCACTGGCTCAGACGTACACGTTTGATTCCTATGGGAACACGACGAACTCTTCCGGCTCGCTGACCAACCCATTCCAATATGCTGCGCGGGAATTCGACAGCGAAACCAATATTTACTACAACAGGGCGCGTTATCTCGACCCATCCACGGGAAGGTTCCTCAACGAGGATCCGAAGAAGACCACTGCTGAATTCAACTTCTACAGATATGGGCTAAATTCGCCGCTCAACTTCACGGACCCGCTGGGCTGGGCTTCATGCGCTGATGGTCATTGCGCCGACTGTCCCGGAGGCAGATGGGTGAGCGGAGCAGTGACCGCCGAAGCGTATGCCAGTGCGAGATTTGCGGGGGGAGGCGGCCTGCTGTTTGCTGGCGTGATGATATGCACGAGTAATCCCACATTCAATGTTCCCTTCACGACCCTTTGCGGCTTCGGAAATGTTGGCCTGTCTGCACGCCCACCGCTCACCAGTCCCCCAGCCAAGCCCATTGGCGTGGGTGGAGGATTAGGTGGGGCGGCTCTCACCTGCACCGGCATACAGTGCAAGGAGAACCTCGCTGGCACAGAAGGAGGCTGGTACGCTCAGGTTGGACCAGCCTATTACTTCCACGAGGGAGGGCCAGGCGGCAGCGGTAGCTGTTCGGGTGTAGGTGTTGGTTTTGAACTCGGGCTGGGCGGTGGAGGCTTCAAGTGCAAGACTTGGACTGGCCCCTCAATCGGTGGAGTTCAGTAATCAAGGAGGCTGCGCTTATGCCTGGTTTTCGTCGCTGGAATCCGACTGAGGAGCCGTTCAGCTATGCGAAGTTGTGCTTTTACTATATCCCCTGCTTGCTGGTTTTCCTCGGCATCGCAGCATTACTGATCTCGGCTTTTGGTGGCCTGCAATGGCTGGATCGGGTAGGCAGTTGGTTCCCATCATCAGTACCGGTGAGGGTCGCTATCGGTGCCGCTTTGATAGGGGGATATTACGTGTTCTTCATGAAGGTTCTCTGGAAGCTCCTACCGGCCAGCATTCGGGCGCGCATTCCGTACGACGCCAGAGAAGCCAGCGAATCGAAGGGCGACATCAGATCATTTTGGGACCTGCACAAGCTGGTACTGCCGCCTCACCGAAGCTGAGTTTCAAGCCTGGTTAGCGCGGTTTCGGCCCTGTTAACGCGGAGCGCCGCAAAGCGCCCGAAGAGCGCCGCCTTCGGCGTCGGGATGGGGTATGACACGTCACCCCAAGTTGGGCGCTGTAGAGCGCCGTCCGGCGCTCGTGGTGAACCATCGAGAAAACAGGGACTTAGAAAAACTGCGGCGCTCTGGAGCGCTCCAGGGCGCTCTCCGTTAACTTGTTGATTTTCCTGCCTAATTAGCAAACCATCTTCTTTTCGAGGAAACGATCCCCGGAGGCCCACTTCCATGCCCGCCGACCAAATCCGCAATCGAACTGACCTGACCGGGGTTTTTTGTACCAGCGGGAGTGAGAGAGAATTCACTCTGGAGGGAAGCTGGTATGCCGATGAGGAAATACAAACCGGAGCAGATCGTGACGCTGCTGCGGCAGGTTGAAGTGGAAATTGCCAACGGAAAAACCACCCCACAAGCCTGCAAGGAAGCCGAGATCACCGCACAGACCTACTACCGCTGGCGGAAGGAATACGGCGGCCTGAAGTTGGACCAGGCGA
>JBAQYV010000150.1:0-63933 GCA_049790315.1 Candidatus Acidiferrales bacterium
AGGCGGCGCGCAAGGAGTGGGCGCGCTGTGGGGCGTGCAGCGCGTGTTGCGTCAGCGCATCAATCGCATGCATTACAGTTTTTACGATACGTATGGCAATTCAATTTTCAACGCGCGACCGTATCCACTGACCGGCGTCGAGACGGCGAAATTGCCTTCGTGGCAAGAGCAATTCGGCGGAAATATCGGCGGTCCGCTGGTGATCCCGCACATTTACAATGGGCGCGACAAAACATTTTTCTATTTGAACTTTGAATCGAACTGGCAGCGCTCGACGCTGAACCAATTTTCGACTGTGCCGACCGCGGCCGAGCGCGGCGGCGATTTCAGCGACGTGGCGAGCAGCAGCACGGGCGGCGCCGTGGCCGCACAGCTTTTCTGCCCGACGCTCAATCCGGTAACGGGCTGCCCGGCGGGCGCGCCACTGGGAAGTCAGCTTGTGAGTCCGACGACGGGCACGAGCTTGATCAATCCGATCGCGGTGGGCTTGCTGAAATTTGTGCCGCAGGCGAATCTTCCGGGACTCGTCGACAATTTCGAGTTTCAAACGCTGCTGCCATCGGCGACCGATCGGTTCAACGCGCGCGTGAACCACACGATCTCGCGCAAGCTCAGCATGCAGGTGGTCTACAACTTGAGCGACACGCATTCGCATTCGTACGACGATTTCCCGTCGCTCGAAGGCAATCAGGATACGCTGGGGCAAAGCGTGCAACTTGGGCTAACGCAGAACTGGACGAAGGAACTGATCAATTCGTCGAATCTTTATTTCACGCGCAGCCGGTCGCAATCGCTGAATCTGTTCTCCAATACGGACGATGCTTCGGCCGCGCTGGGCATCGGCGGCGTGTCAACGGATCCGCTGGATTATGGTCTGCCGACGATCAGCCTGACCAACTTCACCGGGATCACGACTCCTCCGCCGTCGTTGCAGCGCAGCCAAACGTGGCGCTTCGTAAATAGTCTGCAGATCTTGAAGGCGAAACACACGGTGACCATCGGTTACGAAATGCGGCGCGTGGATTCGAATTCGCTGACCGATCCATCGCCCAACGGAGTGTTCACGTTCGACGGACTGCTGACCGCCGAGACGAGCGGGAGCGGCGGCCAAGTGGCGGGCACCGGATACGACTTCGCCGATTTTCTGCTGGGCTTGCCGCAAGCGACGAGCATTCGCTACGGCACGCCGTCGGTTTATTTTCGGAATTGGGGCTTCATCGGCTACGCGCAGGACGATTTTCGTGTGAACGCGCACTTCTCTGTGCTGTACGGCTTGCGCTATGAAGCGTTCACGCCGCCCGATGAACTTTACAACCACATCGCGAATCTCGACGTGAACTCGGATTTCAGCGAAGTCGCTCTGGTGCTACCCGGCGAGACCGGACCATTTCACGGCGCATTTCCGGATTCGCTGGTTCGCGGCGATTACGATCATTTTTCGCCGCGCATCGGCTTCGCGTGGAGGCCGACGAATAAATTGCTCGCGGGCAAACACGGCACAACGGTGCGCGCGGGCTACGGAATTTTCTACAACGAATCGATTTACCATCAACTGGCCACGGAGATGGCCAACCAGCCGCCATTCGCATTCGCGCAAACACTCGAAGCCAGCACAGCTACCCAGCTAACGCTGGCCGATGGATTTCCTACGCAATCGAGCACGGTGGTTCCGAACACCGTGGCCGTGAATCCGAATTACAAAATCGGCTACGCGCAAATCTGGAACCTGAGCGTCGAGCGCCAGGTGACGACGAACACGGCGCTGGTGCTGACGTACACCGGCACGAAGGGCACGGACCTCGACATGCTGCTGGGACTTTCCGGCGCGACGAATCTGAACGCCGAGACCGCCGGACAAACCACGACGATCGCGAACGCGCAGGGCTTCACATACGACACTTCGGGCGCGAATTCGATCTACAACGCGCTGCAAGTGCGCGTGCAAAAACGTATGACGCACGGGCTGATGATCAACGGCACGTACACGTACGGAAAATCCATCGACAACGCCAGCACCATCGGCGGCGGCGCGCAAGTGATCGTGCAGGACATCAACAATTTCGAGGCCGAGCGCGGGCTTTCGTCATTCGATGTGCGCAATATGTTTCGACTGAATTATTCTTACGCGCTGCCGTTTGGCGATCGCGAGCCGTTCTTTACGCGAGGATGGAAGCGGCGAGCTTTCGGGGATTGGCGCATCTCCGGCAGCGTCAGCGCGCAGACGGGATCGCCGTACACGGCACAGGTCCACGATCCCACGTGCGAAATTCTGCCGGGCGATTTCTCCGAGCGCGCCGATCAGGTTGCTGGTTCGGCGCTCCAGGCAAGCGAACGATCGCTTACCGAGTGGTTCAACACCGCGGCGTTCACCGCGCCCACCGGCACGTGCATCGGCGACGCCGCGCGCAACACCATCATCGGGCCCGGCGGCTTCACCACGAATTTCAGCGTGAATCGAGGAATTCAATTCGGCCGCGATGGGTTGCGGCGCGTGGACCTGGCGTGGAACGTCACGAACCTGACGAACACGCCGACGTTCTCGGGACTTTCCACCGTGGTCGATTCGGCGACGTTTGGGCGCGTGCTCAGCGCCGGGGCTATGCGTACAATGAACTTCACGGCGCGGGTGAACTTCTGATGACGCGACGACAGCAGCGGCTTAGAAAACGAAAACTTTCGCGCGCGTTCCTGGCATTTCTCGCGACGATTTCTCTGGCGGGATTGGCCGCGGTTACGCTGGGCGCGCAGAATACACAGAATTCTCAAACTCAGCAGAGCGCACCGATCGATACCAGCCAAGCGCCTCCGCCGCCGATTGTGCGGCCACTTGCGAACGGCAAGGGAGTCTTGCGCTCGACCGTGGATTTGGTGCAAATCGACGTGCAGGTGGTGGACCGCGACGGCAATCCAGTGAAGGGCCTTAAGCAAGATCAATTTCGAGTGGTTGAGGACGGCAAAGAACAGAAAGTTTCGACGTTCGAATATTTCGACGTGGAAAAGATCGAGACCGCAAGCGCGGGGGATACGGCACCCATCACAATTTCGCTCGGCGCCATCGCTCCGCCGGAACAGGTGCAGCAGCAAGTGAAGGATCGGCGGCTCACCGTGCTGTTCTTCGACATGAGCTCGCTCGAACCCGATCAATTGCTGCGCTCGATTGCCGCCTCCGACAAATTTGTGCGCACGCAGATGACGCCGGCGGACCTGGTGGGCATCGTGATTTTCGGCAATCAACTGAGTGTGATCGCCGACCTCACGAATGACAAAGCGTTCCTGGAGCGCGCGCTTGCCGCGCTGCGTCCGGGAGCGGATGCGCAACTCGCGGCTCTGGCCGACGCCGCGGCCCAACCGACGGATTTCACGTCTACCGAGGATACCGACGCCGCGTTCACCGCGGACAACACCGAGTTCAATATCTTCAACACGGATCGCAAACTCGCCGCGATCGAAGCTGTCGCCGACATCCTGAAGGATATTCCCGGCCGCAAATCCGTGGTGCACTTCACAGGCGGCATCACGCAGACGGGCGAAGAAAATCGTTCGCAATTGCGCGCCGCGACGGATGCGGCGAATCGCTCGAACGTTTCCATTTACACCATCGACGCGCGGGGGCTGCTGGCCGAAGTTCCCGGGGGCGACGCCACTACGGGCGCGGCTTCCGGAACGGCGATGTTCAGCGGCAATTCGGTTTATACGCAGACGCAATCACGAGAGGATTCCCGCGAAACGCTGGCCACGCTGGCGACCGACACCGGCGGAAAATCGTTTTTCGATCTCGGGGATTTCGGAGATGCTTTTCGTTCGGTGCAGGCCGATGGCACGGGTTACTACCTGGTGGGCTACTACAGCACGGACGGCGCGCGCGACGGCCGGTGGCGCAATGTAAAAGTCAGCGTGGCTAATCTGCCCGCCGGAAGCCACATCCACTATCGCGAGGGCTACTACGCCGCAAAAGATTTCGGCGTTTACACCACGGAAGATCGGGAGCGCCAACTCGAAGATGCGATGAGCTCCGAAACGCCGGTGGTGGAATTGCCGGTGGCCGTCGAAACCGCGGCGTTTCGATTGAACGACACGCAATTCTTCGTGCCCATCGCCGCGAAGCTGGCTTCGAGCGCGCTGCAATGGGCGCAGAAGAGCGGCCGGCGGCAAACCGCGTTCGATTTCGCGGCGGAAATTCGCGTGGCGAAAACCAATCGCGTGGTGGGGGCGCTGCGCGACACCATCACGGTGCAGCTCGACACGGCTCGCTTCCAGCAAGTGCAGCAGCAAGCGTTGCTTTATCAGGGCGGCATCATCCTCGCGCCCGGCGATTACACGCTGAAATTCCTTGCGCGCGAAAATGAATCGGGGCGCATCGGCACATTCGAGGAAAATCTGTCGCTGCCCGCGCCGCAGACCAACAAGCTGCAATTGAGCTCGGTGCTGCTCTCAAGCCAACTCGAAACCGTGCACAAAACTTCCGAGGTGAAAACGCAAGCGCTGGCTGAAGACGCGCGCTTGCAATCTTCACCGCTCGACGTAGAAGGCCAGCGCATCGTGCCGAGCGTCACGCGCGTTTTCACCGACCAGCAAATGCTTTACGTTTTCTTTCAGGCATATCCGCCGGCGAAATCCGATCCGAATGGATTGCGAGCCGGCCTCGTGTTGTTTCGCAACGGCGCGCGCGTGAATCAGACGCCGATGGTCGAGCCTTCCGAGGTCGATTCCAAAACCGGCGCCGCGTCGTTTCGCATCAGCCTTCCGCTGAACAGCATCGCGCCCGGGCGGTACACATTGCAGGCCGTGGCCGTCGAAGCGGGCACGCAGCAAGCTGCATTTGCGCGCAACTATTTTGCGCTGCGCCCCGCCGCTCAACCGGCGGCTGCTCCGGTCGCGGCGTCTCCGACATCGCCGCCCCCAAGTACCCCGGCTGCCCCACCTGCAAGCGTGCCGACTCCGCCGCCAGCTCGCTAGGAAATGTGTAATACTGGGCCGGCAGCCCACGGTTTTGCACTAACCTCGAAACAGGAGGTCTACGTGAAGCTCAGAGCTTTCGCGCTTCTTGTGTTTTTATTTGCGGCGCCCGCGGCGTTTGCGCAGGAACCCGCTCGTTGGTCTGCCGAACAAGCGAACGCGTGGTACGCGCAGCAACCGTGGCTCGTAGGCGCGAACTATGTGCCGTCGGATGCGATCAATCAGCTCGAGATGTTTCAGGCCGCGACGTGGAATCCGGAGTTGAACGATAAGGAACTCGGTTTGGCGGAAGGCATCGGGATGAACACGATGCGCGTGTTCCTACAGGATCAACTGTGGGAACAAGACCCCGCGGGATTTACGAAACGTCTTGACGCCTTTCTGACGATCGCTTCGCGACACGGTATCCGGCCGATCTTCGTGCTGTTTGATTCGTGCTGGGATCCACAGCCGAAGCTTGGACCACAGCATCCGCCGATTCCGGGCGTGCATAATTCCGGATGGGTGCAGAGCCCGGGCGCAAAAGGAATCTCCGATCCCGCTTACGAGCCGAAGCTCGAGGCTTATGTGCGGGGAGTGGTGGGTGCGTTCGCGAACGACAAGCGCATCCTTGCGTGGGACGTGTGGAACGAGCCCGATAATCTCAACGGCGCTTACAACGCGACGGAAGTCTCGAACAAAGCCGAGTTGGTGGATCGGCTGCTGCCAAAAGCGTTCGCGTGGGCGCGCGCGGAAAATCCGATTCAGCCGCTCACGAGCGGCGTATGGGGCGACGGCGATTGGTCACATCCAGATCGCGAAAGCGCCACCACCAAAATTCAGCTCGCGGAATCCGACATCATAACCTTTCACAATTACGATTGGCCGGAAGGATTCGAGGCGCGCATCAAGGAGCTTCAGCCTTTGGGCCGGCCGATCATTTGCACGGAGTACATGGCTCGCGGCGCCGGCAGTACGTTTGATAACGATCTGCCGATCGCCAAGCGTTATAACGTCGGCGCAATCAATTGGGGTTTGGTCGCCGGCAAAACGCAGACCTATCTTCCTTGGGATTCCTGGCAACGTCCGTATGTGCTGGAGCAGCCGAGAATCTGGTTCCACGATATCTTTCGGCAGGACGATACTCCGTATCGACAGCATGAGGTGGATCTGATCCGGGAGCTAACCGGACGCGGAAATCCGTGAGAAACCCCAGCGGTCTTTCTTCAGGCCTCTTACTATGCATTTTATAGCGTGCGCAAGATCGAGGCAAATGTACATGGTTCCATGTATGAAATGCTTTGCATATCATCCCGAGCGAAGACTTCAATAAGGTTAAGCCCTTAATTTGCAATTAATTAACGTCACCTAAATTTTACCGGCGATTGGGCCCGCGGATGCTCCATAGGCCTGGCATCTTCAAGTTCACTTTCAATCCTGGGTCGACCCGCCACCTCCTGCTGCACCAAATCTGGCCTCATGGTCAATTGCTGCGCAATTTGAGCGGTCATAGACTGCGCCAGCTTTAGCGGAGTGTTCCGCGCTAAATCATTCGCCGCGCCCTCCGGCGAAAATCGTCGTTATTCGATGCGCTCTTGGACGCCCAGCCCGAGACTGCCAGGACACAGAACGAGCACGGGACAACGGCTGCGCCAACGCCGCTGCCCATTCTCAACGGGTGTGGGGGAACAATGACGAAGCGCTTCCTGATTACAGCGGCGATCGCCGCGACATGCACATTGTTCGGGATTGGCATGGTTGTGGGCGGCCAGGCAATTCCGGAAGCTCCGGCGGGGTTCGACGGGCAAACAAATGGATCGGTGCCGCAGACCACGATGGATGGCGCTGCGGCGATCTTCACCGAGCTTGAACAACCAACGCCGGACGGATTGGGGCCGGTCTACAACGCCGTGTCGTGTGTGGATTGCCATCAAAGTGTGGCTGTCGGCGGCGCGAGCCAGGTGCTCGAATTCAGGGCGGGTCATAACGACAACAGCCGGCCGTCGTGGTTCGTGTCACGCAGACACCCATTCGACACGAACGGCAGCACGGGAACATTTGTGGCGGCCACGGCGATCACAGCCAATGGCACCGCGATTCCCGATCGCTCTCTAATTAATCAGCGCGCGATTTGCGCGGATGCCGTCGAACACTTGACGGACGCCGACAACATTCGCGCGTCGCGGCTTTCGCTCAGCGTGCTGGGCGACGGGTTCGTTGAGGCCGTGCCGGACAGCACGTTTTTGGCGATCGCGGCGAAGAATCATGGCGAGGCGATCCAAGTGCCGGTGCTCGAAGCGAACGGCAGCGTCACGGAAGTCGGTAAGTTCGGGTGGAAAGATCAGCACGCGAGCTTGCTATCGTTTGCCGGAGACGCTTACGTGAATGAGATGGGCGTGACGAACACATTATTTCCGGACGAATCGACGCTAGTGTGCCAGCCGGCCGGCATGACTTCGCCGAACGACAACGACGATGACATCGCGCAGTTCGCAGCTTTCATGCGCGCAACGATGGTACCGCCGCGAGGACCGATCACGCCGGCGGTGATGGAAGGGCAAGCGATCTTCGAGCAGATCGGCTGCAACAATTGCCATGTGGAAACATTGATGACGGCGCCCTCCGGAACCGCGATTCACGGCGGCATGATGACGATTTCCGCCGCGATCGGCGGCAAACAAATCCATCCGTTCGGCGATTACCTGCTACACGACATCGGGACCGGCGACGGGATCGTGCAGAACGGACCCGCGGACACGCAATACAAATTGCGGACGATGCCGCTGTGGGGTTTGCGCACGCGCACGCAACTCATGCATGACGCGCAATCGTCAACTTATTCGGACGCGATTGGCCGCCACACGGGCGAAGCGGCGGGAGAAACATCGAAGTTCAATCAACTTACGCCCGCGCAGAAAAGTCTGTTGTACGCGTTTCTAGGCTCGCTGTAAGTCGCTACTCAGATTTGCGGATCGCGCGAAGATCGATGCCGAGCTGTTGGCATTTCTTGTAAAGATGACTGCGCTCAAGGCCGAGAGATTTCGCTGTGTTGGTCATGTGGTGGTTGTGGCGTCCGAGTTCTTCGATCAACAGCGCGCGCTCGAAAGATTCCACGCGCTCGGCAAGCGTGCCGCCGTTTCCGTCGCGCGAGGCAACCGCTTCCGCCGCGCCAAACGACGATGACGATGCTGAGGCCGAGCCGGCGCCGGGCAAGGCTTGATCGAGATCGGCGCCCGTGATGGGGTCAGCGGCGGCGATCAGGAGCAATCGTTCGATTACATTGCGCAATTCGCGCACATTGCCTGGCCACGCATAGCGCGCCAATCCATCCAGCGCCGCGGCATCGAAAGTTTTCGGCCTCCAGCCATTTTGCACGGCGATTTGCCTTGCGAAGTGAGCCGCAAGCGCGGGGATGTCTTCGCGGCGATCACGCAGCGGCGGCAGGTGAATGGGAAAAACATAGATGCGGTGAAATAGATCGGCGCGAAAAGCATTTTGGCGTACGGATTCTTCGAGATCGCGGTGCGTGGCCACCACGACGCGAACGTCAACAATGATCGGCCGGTCGCCACCGACGCGCTCGATTTCGCCTTCCTCCAAAACGCGCAGCAATTTCGCCTGCATGCCAAGCGGCATGTCTCCGATTTCATCGAGAAAAAGTGTGCCGCCGGCGGCCTGCTCGAATTTCCCCGTGTGCCGGCCCGTGGCTCCGGTGAACGATCCCTTTTCGTGGCCGAACAATTCGGATTCAATAAGTTCGGTTGGCACGGCAGCGCAATTGAGCGTAACGAATGGCCCGGCGCGGCGCGGGCTGCGATCATGCAACGTCCGGGCGACGAGTTCCTTGCCCGTGCCGGTTTCACCAAGAATGGCCACGCGCGTTTCGCTGGCCGCCACGCGGTCAATCTGCGCCATCAACTGTTGCATCACGCGGCCGCTCCACACCAATTCGTGGCGGCCGAGCCGGCCGCGCAATTCGCGATTTTCAAGTTCAAGCCGCGAAAGTTTCAGGGCATTCTCGACAGTGACTAGCAACTTGTCTGTGGAGATCGGCTTTTCGAGAAAATCGAGGGCGCCCAAGCGTGTGGCGCGAACAGCCATTTCGATATTCGCTTGGCCGGAAATCAGGATTACGGGAGTCGCGATGCCTTCGCGCTTCAAATCTTCCAGAAGCGAAAGGCCATCCTTGCCAGGCATCACTACGTCGGAAAAAATCAGATCGAAGCGCGCGCCGCGCACCAAATCAAGAGCACGCGCGGCACTGTCGCATACCGTTGCTTCGTGACCAGCGAGGCGAAACGCTCGCGACAACGATGCCAGCGTGTTGGCGTCGTCGTCGATCACCAGAACGTGGGCGTGCGTCGCCGCCGTCATAGTGCCTCGCGCTGCGTGTCGCTAACCGCGGCGGCCTGAGCTTGCTGCGCGCGATGTACGAGCGGCAACAGAATGCGAAATGTGGCGCCTTTGCCGGGCGCGGATTCCACTTCGACCGTACCGCCGTGATCGGTGACGACGGATTGGACGATGGCGAGACCCAGCCCCGTACCGTGCGGCTTCGTCGTCGAGTAAGGCGTGAACAGGCGCGCGTGCTCCTCAGGCGTGAGGCCGGCGCCGGTGTCGGAAATTTCAAGCTCGGCGGAATCGCCCTTGCGCCGCGTGCGCACCGTGAGCGCGCCGCCGGAGGGCATGGCATCGAGGGCGTTGACAACGAGATTCTCGAGCGCTTTGTGCAGAAGCAGCGGATCGGCATCCACGCGCGGCAAGCGATCGTCGAGCGCGAACTCCGTTGTGATCTGCGGCCGGCCGACGGTGGAAAACTGCGGCTCAAACAAACGCACCACGGCGCGCGCGATCTCGTTCAAATTCACAGAGTCAAATTCAGGCTGCGGCATTTTGGCGAAATCGGCGAAGCGCGCGACGATGGCTTTCAAAGTTTCAAGCTCAGCGCGCAGCGTGCCCGTGGACTCGACGAAGATTTCATCGAACTGCTCCGCGTCAAGCTCGCGCGCGCGTTGCAGATTTTCCACCGTGATTTGCAGCGGGAAGAGTGGATTTTTCAGCTCGTGCGCCAAGCGCCGCGCGACTTCGCGCCAGGCGGCCACGCGTTCGGCCTGAATCAATCGATCGCGCTGCTCGGCAAGTTCTTGCGTCATATTATTAAACGCAGTTCCGAGGCGGCCCACTTCGTCGCGCGAGCGAACATCCACGCGCGCGGCCCAATTCCCCGCGGCAACTTGATCGACGGTGCGCGAAAGTTGCGAAAGCGGGCGCGTTACGCGCGCCGCGATCCACCAACTGACAACGATGCCGAACAGAATTCCGACGCCGCCCACGAGAATCGCGAGCGAGCGAATAAACGCAAGCTCAGTGACAAGGTCACGTTGCGATGAGCCGACCAAGAAAATTCCCAGCAGATCGCCCTTACGGCCGCGCAACGGAATCGCGGAAAATGTCTCTTTATCGGCCGGGTCGGCCGACCACCAGATGGTCTGGCTGGCGGGCGCATTTTGTTGCTGCACAGTGTTCACAAGCGACTGGAATCGATCGGCGCCGTTGACGGGCCCCGAAGCGTCATTGAGCGCCGGTGCCTCAAACGATTGCTCGAGATTGCTATAGAGCAGCGCGCGCATGCCCGCGGGTAAAACCAGCGTGGCCAGGAAATTCTTGTCGAGGCGCTCTCCGCCGAAAACGTAAAGATTTTTTCCTTCGACCGGCACCACGCGCACGGCGAGCAACCCGAGTTGAACATTGTCGGCGGTTTCGACGCGCGCCAAAAAAGAGTTCCGTTGATTCCAATCGGATTCCGACGTCACCCAATCGTTTTTGTAACCGAAGCGCGCCGGCCATTCGGCGGACGAAACCAGCATGCCATCGTCGGTGGTGAAATCGAGAAAATCGAGATCGAAAGATTTCGCCAGGCTTTGCGCATCGTTAACGTAAACCGAGGAATCGGCGCCGGTGCGGCTCAGATCGAGCGCCATGCGCACCGTGGCTTCGCTATCCGCGATCGACGCGATGCGATGCACGACCACGTCGCCGCGCTGCGCGAATTCGCTTTGGAATTGCGCCAACAGCGCTTGCGAACGCTGCGCTTCAAATGTCTGGAAAGCGGTGCGCGTGGAACTCGAAACGCCCCAAGCCACCAGGCCAACCGCCGCGCCGACGGTCAACGTGAAAGCGAGCAGAAGTTTGAACCGAAAACTCATTGTGGGTTCGCCACTGGCGGAAGATCGAGCCACACATCTTCGAGGCGCAAATCGCCCCAGCGCGCCGCCATCCAGTCGCGAACCGTTGCGCCGAGGCCCCAATTCTCCGACGCATGCGCGAGAGGCACGACGCGGAAATCCGCGAGCGCCGCGCGTTCGGCTGCGTAAAGCGATTCAGGATCGTCCGATTCGGAGATGATCGCGGGTGCGGGCGTCGTTGACGACGGCGCTCCGAGGGCGGGGGATGCGGGCATAGACAGCGCGGCGAGCACAAGATCGAGAGCGGCCGCGGGTGCGGGCTGCGCGATTGGGACGCGCACAAGCCGCACGTCATCGGCGGACGCGCTGCCCGCGGAAGAAATTCCGCGCGCAAGGGCTTCGGCTGCAATTCCTGCTGCTCGCAAATCCACGATCACACGCTCCGCCACGGCACGCGCCTCCGCGTCTTGAGAATCATAGACCAGGACGAGCGGCGCCGGTGGCTTAACCACAGCGGCCGGACTCGGTGAAGGCACCTGCGAGCCGGCGGGAAACAAGAATGCGTAGCCAGAAATCCACTCAGGTAGGAGGGCGCCCGCCGGCACCGCCTGGTGCTGCAGAACAACGTTGGCGATAGCGTTGCGATCAATCGCGGTTGCGATCGCCTGACGCAAGCGCCCGTTCTGAACGGCGGGCCGCTCGGGATCGAAAGCCAGAACAAACAAATCCACCGGCTCGGACGACCAAGTGCGCACGCCATGCTCAGCGGCGCCCCGCATTTCCGCGGGAGCCAATTCTCCCGCGTCGGTAAGGCCAAATTCCAAATCGGCTTCGATGCGCGGCGACTCGACGCCGAGTGAGATTGCCAACCGATCGACAAACGGGCGTCCTGCCCAGCAATTCGTGTTTGCGGAGAAGACGTCTTGCTGTGGTGACGCGCCGGAATCCCAATGATCGATGACGAATGGCCCCGTGCCGGCGAGAGACTTCCCGTCGGCAGCGACGTGGTATATGAAATTTCGGCCGGTGGCTAGTTGTTGCGGCAGATCGGGCATCGGTTGTTCGGTTTCGATCGTTAGGGATTGGGCTGCACTCCAAATATGTGCATGATCTCCAAGTTTCAACAGGAGCTCCGGTGCGAGCGCTGCTGCGGCAGTGTCCGCTGTCAATGGCGTTCCGTCGCTGAATTGCACGCCTGGGCGCAACTCGAATCGCCAATGTTTGCCGGCGTCTTCGGACTGCCAGGTCATGGCCAGCGCCGGCGCAGGATCGCCGTGATCGTCAAGGCGCAGCAAGCGGTCGAACACGAGCGCGTCGAGTATTTCCTGTGCGCGCGCGACTTCGGCTTCCGCAGGCCGCTCGCGCGGATCGAGCGTGGGCACGCGTTCGCGCAGTTCGATGCGGAGCGTGCCGCCGACATGCGGACGCGTGGAAGCCGCAACGACCGTAAACACACCGGGGATCGCAACGGCGAGCGCGGCGAAAACCAACAGCGCCACGACGCAGAGCCAACGTTCCCTAGTGCCCGCAGATGAGCGAAATTTCATAAACCTCATCGTCTCCGGTTGTCAGATTGCGAACGACGGCCAGCGCGCTGGGACTTGATCCCGCTTGCGACGGCGTCGTCGTTTGTAATGACATCACTGGTCCGGAAAATTCGAGCGCGGAGCTGACTGCCGTAACGGTGCCGCCTCGCATCTGGTATGCGCGGACGTAATCCGGCTGCGTGTAGTCGCCCGCGCCGGCCGCAAGAATTTCGCCGCTCGCTTCTCCGCATGGCACAGGAACAACCGCGCGCTGGGAACCGATTTGCGCTGCGAGCGTGGCTTGAGCCGGTTCCGTGTCGTAAGCGCGACACTGCGGCGTCGACGTGGCGGGTGGCATGGAAAATACGCACGTTTGTCCGTACGCAGTTGCAGTGACGGAGCTTCCATTCCACGCGAGCGCGCCTTGCGCGTCGCGAACCGCGCTACCTGAAGGCGGAAGCGCGATCTTGAACGTCTGCCGCGCGTCGGTCACGCTCGTCGTGGCGTCGTCGGTAGCAAGCAGCAACAGATCCTGCGCGTTGCCCGATGCCGAGAATGACGCAGCAGGAGGAATGGCGGCCGATGCGGAACCTAGCGCCACGGGAAACGTTGCCGCCGCCAGAACATGCTCCCTGCCCGACCACAGTAGCGAGCTGCGCAGCGTTATTCCGGAAAATTCCGCAGGCGACTTGGCGGCGGCGCGCCGCACAGCCATTAACGTGACCGAGTAGCTGCCGTTTGATCGAATCTCCGCAACCCAGAGAAAACCTTCCGCGTTTTCGGAAAGCGTGACTGTGACGCTCGCCGCAGCATCCGCGGTGGACGAGCCAACACGCAGACCGCGCGCACTTAGTTCGTCGAGCAACGCGCCGCGCACTGTCGCAACGTCAATCGCGGCAAGCGTCGAACGATTGCGCACTTCAACTCCCACGTGCGTTTCGGCGGGAAAGCTGGCCGCCACGCGACGCGCGAATTCGCGCGCCGGCGCCTCGTACGGATTCGCGTCAGCGGCAGCCACAGTGACCTCCGTAGCGCGCGCGGACGTCAAGAACGAGATGAGAAAAAAAATCAAGAAGTGCAGCCCGTGAAGAACGATCGGCTGGGGACGGATTGGCGCGAGAAAAGTTCGATTCGTGCGCGGCATCCAGGTTCAGGAGCGGTAATCCCCGTCGTACAACACGGTGACGCCAAAAAAGACGGCCGGAGATTCCGTTGGCGAATCATAGCATACCGCTTGTCACACTCGATTTCCTGTCCGTCAGGCGCTCGCGCCGTCGCCGGTGGCGTAAACAAACCGCCAGCTGGGCAGCTCTTTAAGCCGTTCGCAGGGGCGGCGGTCCCTGTCCCCGGCCGCGGGAGCTGCCCGCAGGGGTTTGTAGCTAGCGGCAAACTTGTGCCTCAGAGTAGCTGCGCAACCTCCGCGTTAGCGGGCCGCGCGTCGCCCGAGGACTCGCAGCAGGCGAGTGCGCTCGGCGACGAGGCGATGATATTGGTTCGCCACGTAAACATCGTAGGCGACTAGCGCCGTGGTGCCCGTTAACATCAGGCTTGCGATAATCAGTGCGAAATTTCTCAGCGCGTGCATGGATGGCCTCCTTCTTGTTGCTCACCGGTCCTATGCCGCGCGCGCGGGCGTGCGGCGCGATGGCAGCGCTCGAGCAAGATGCGAAACCGGCGAAATCGCGGGCATCAAATGGAACACCGCGCGCAACGCGGACCATGTGAGCGTCAGCGCCAGAACCGCCGACAGCAGCAACCCCTCGACGACCATCGCCCAACCCATCCAGGCTTCCATGGCTGCCCTCCATTCGGCTCAGCTCATCGCGACGGCCTTCGGCGTCTTGCTCGTTTTCACCTTATCGCGCGGCGGCGCAACGCCTCGACGGGGAGCACGCCACGTGCCATGCGGGAACTCGTCATTTACCAATGCTTTGCGGATTTCAACGCGCAAGGAGTCGTGTGGCTGCGGACACGTTGTGGCCGTCCTGCCGCGCTAAATTCGCGGCCGCTACGCGGGTCATGGGGCGCGGCGGGCCCGCGAATCTCGCCGACCGCGCCGGACGGCTGGTTCGGTTATACTTGAATGCATCAATTTGGTTTTCCAAGGAGTTGAAGGTGCTACGCAGCCGCGGAATCCGGATTGGCAAGCTCTACGGGATCCCGATTTTCTTGCATACGAGCTGGTTCCTGATTTTTGCGCTGATCGTGTTTTCGCTGGCCAACGAATTCGCGAGCGCGCATCCGCAGTGGACCCAGGCGCAGCATTGGGGTCTGGGCCTGGTGACGGCGCTGCTGTTTTTCGGCTCCGTGTTGTTCCACGAGATGTCGCACAGCGTAGTGGCGCGGCACTACCACATCCCCGTGGTTTCGATCACGCTGTTTTTCTTTGGCGGCGTCGCGCAAATCAGCCGCGATCCCGACCGCGCTCTACAGGAATTCAACATCGCCGCGGCGGGTCCTGCATCGAGCTTTCTGCTGGCGGGATTGTTTTATCTCGGCTCGCTCGCGGTGCCGTATGGGTCGATGGCGGGGGCCGTCACGTGGTGGGTGGCGGAAATCAATTTTGTGTTGGCCGTATTCAATCTCGTGCCGGGTTTCCCGATGGACGGGGGACGCATCCTGCGCTCCATCGTGTGGGGCTGGACGAAAAATTATTCAAAGGCATCGCTCCTGTCCGCGCGCACGGGGCAAGTGATTGCCGCGGGAATGATTGGCCTCGGTGCGTGGGAAGCTGTGCGCGCCTACCAAACGCCGAATGGCGACATCGTGAACGGCGTGTGGCTGGCGCTGATCGGCTGGTTCCTGCTGTCGGCGGCGAAGCAGAGTTACGCGCAAGCAGAAACGCGCACTGCGCTCGAAGGGCTGCTGGTGTCCGACATCATGACGGCGGAGCCGCCCATCGTCGGCCGCGAAATCTCGCTTGAGGACTATGCGCGCGAAGTGAATAAGAGCCGGCGCACGTCGCATCTGGTGGTGGCGCACGGACAATTGGTCGGCATGATTTCGAGCGACGCGCTTGGCCGCGTGCCGCAGGAAGATTGGAGCGTCACCTCGGTGCAGGCTGCGATGATGCCGCGCGACAAGCTGTTGTGGGCTGAGCCTGGTGAATCGGCGCTGAAGCTGCTCGATCGTATGCGCAGCGTAGGCATGCAACAGATGCCGGTAATTGCCGATGGCAGCGTGGTTGGCATGGTCACGCGCGAATCCATCGTCCATGCGCTGGAGCGCCACAATCAAATGGCGCATCCTACGGGCGCGTAGCTATGCGAACAGGTTCGCCGAAAAGCGGCGCCGCTTCTTGGAAGCAACTTCCTGAGAAATTAAGAACCGCCTCAGCGCAGTAGTGCGTTCAACTTCGACATTTGCGCGGCGAACGTGCCCGGGTCGTACGCCGAAGGATTTTCGAGCAATTGAAACAAGCCATTGATCGCGGCGCGGATTTCCGCGGCATTCGCGGGCGCGGCATTTCGACTCGACGCGATGAACAGCGAATCAAGCGCCATGGCCGCCTGCTCGGCGGCGCGCTCCCCTTGCCCTGAAATTTCCCCGCTGTGTCCCGATATCTCCAGCAGCAGCCGCGCCGTCATCGCGCGGTCATAAGGCTGCGCCTGTATGCGTGCCACAAGGCGATCCGCCGACACTCGCGCGCTTGCAGCAGCCGACGCGACGGCATCGCGATCCGGATTCAGTACGCTCATGAGCTTTGCGAGTTGCGTCATTCGCGCGTCAAGCTCCGTCGCCGTCGCGCTGTCGACTTCATGCGCGAGAATTCCGAACACCGCGTACCGCGATGCGTTCCACGGCGGATCGCCTGGCCGGCGCCCGGGATAACCGCGCTTCTGGCGCCAACTTTGTTCCGGAGCCGTCAAATCGTGGTGACACGAGAAACATTGCAGCTCGGAGAATTCCGGCCAATTCGATCCGTGCGCACGCCACGCCACTCGATCGAGCGCCGCGCGCAACTGCACGGCTTGCCCCGTGGCCCAATCGCGCACGCCGAACCACGGATCGTCGGCTCCGGCTTCGGCCACGCCCGGCGCCGATTCGCGAGGCGTCTTCCAATGGCGTGGCATCACAGCGGAAAATGAATCGAGCTCAAAATAAAGATCGGGATGCCCCGCCGCGAGCATTTCGTGATCCACGAATTTTTCCTGCGTGCCTAAATGGCACGTCAAACATTTCTCCGTGCGTTGCACCAGATCGCGCGTGTCGTACATTCCCGCAGCAACGGATTGCGCGTGCGTCCACCCGCGCGTTGTGTGCGGGCCGAGCCACGCCGACGCCGGCCCGTGACAACTCTCGCAGCTCACCCCGTCGCTGAGATCGAATGTTTTCGCGCGCGCTTCCGGCGCAACGTCGAGCGCATGGCATGCCAGACACTTCGGAGCCTCTTCCGATTTACCGATGCCCAGGATGCGGCCGATGCGTTCGCCGATCGGCGAGGTGAGCGCCGTGTATGCGCGCGAATGTTTATCCTGCACAACCCAGATGCTGTATTCGTTCTGAAAAATGCGCGTGTCGGCCCGCGGCTTCACGCTGCCATGGCAACTCGTCGCGGCGCAGCCGCCGGGGCCCACATATTTTGAAGGTTCGACCACGGTACCGGCGGGAGAGGAAGCTCGCGATGCGGTTGAGGCGTCGCCGAAAATTGGGATCGCGGCGAGGGAAAGCGCAGAAACCGCGGCGCCGAACAAAATTACACGAAGTGTGCTCGAACGCCTGCCGTCAAAACACGTTTTCATTCAGGTCTCGGCCAGAGTACGGGCGCGCGTCGCAAAAATTTGTCGCGGAGAACGCGGCGCGCTCGTCGTTTGCTTATACTTTGCGTGCTGGGTGAAGTCAACGCGCTGTTCGCCGCAATCGGCGAGCCAGTTACCTCTTTCGCGGCCTCAAAATAAATTTCCGCGCTGCCCATAGACCGCCGCGCTCCGGTTTGTTATACCGTTTTGCTCTGGCCCACGTTAGCGCGGTACCGCGACTCGACATTGTTTGGGCCGCCGGGAGCGCGGATTTGATCTTTGAAGAGCTGAAAGCCATCCAGCGCGCGAACGGCTACATCCCGGCCGAGGAACTTGCGGCGCTGGCTGGCCGCATCGACGTTCCGATCAGCCGGCTGCACGGCGTCGCCAGCTTCTATCCCCATTTTCACCTTACACCGCCAGCGCGCGCCGAAGTGAAAGTGTGCGGCGACATGTCCTGTCACCTGCGCGGCGCGTGCGACCTGAAATCTTCGCTCGAACGCCGTTACGCCGGCGCTTCACCACAGGACGTCTCCGTTCGCGACGCATCGTGTCTGGGTCGCTGCGATGCCGCGCCCGCGCTTTCGATTAACGATCGCATCTATAGCGGCGTCAGCGAAATCGAGGCCGATGCGCTCGTGCGTATCGCGCTTGCGGGCGCCGACCTTCCCGAAACGCCGCGTGCCGCCCGCCGTGCGGATTGCGCCTCCGATCCGTATCCTGGCGCCGAAAAATACGGCAGCTTGCGCGCGCTCGCGAGCACGCGCGATTGGGATGGCGCTCTTGCCACGCTGAAAGCCAGCAATCTGCGAGGTATGGGCGGCGCCGGTTTTCCCACCGAGATGAAATGGTCGCTGGTGCGCCGCGCGGCGGGTGCGGAGAAATACGTCGTTTGCAACGCGGACGAAAGCGAACCGGGCACGATCAAAGATCGTTTCCTGCTGACAAATCTGCCGTACCTCGTGATCGAGGGTATGGTGCTTGCCGGCCTAATTACCGGCGCGCGAAAAGGCATCCTCTATATTCGCCACGAATATGAGGAGCAAGAACACATTCTCGCCCAGGAACTCGTGCGCTGCCGGCAACAGAAAATAATCGGGCGCGGCGTGCTCGGCACCGATCTGGATTTCGATCTCGAAATTTTCGTCAGCCCCGGCGGATACATTTGCGGCGAAGAAAGCGCGCTGCTGGAAGCTATTGAAGGCAAACGGGCTGAGCCGCGCAACAAGCCTCCGTTCCCGGTCGATCAGGGATTGTGGGGCATGCCAACCGTCATCAATAACGTCGAAACGTTCGCCAATGTGCCGCAAATTCTCGCGCGCGGCGTCGAGTGGTACAAATCTGCCGGCGCAGGCGGCCCGAATGGCGCGGCGGGGTTGAAATTCGTAGGTGTCAGCGGACGCGTCGAGCGACCCGGCGTTTTTGAAGTTCCGATGGGCACGCCCATTTCAGAATTGATTTTCAATTACGCAGGTGGCGTGCTCGATGGCAGACCGCTCAAGGCGTTTGCGCCGTCGGGACCGTCGTCGGGATATTTGCCGGCGTCGATGGCCGACGTGCCGCTCGATTTCAAATCGCTGGCCGCGGCGGGCTCGATGCTCGGTTCCGGCGCGATCGTAGTTTGCGATGATCGAACGTGCATGCTGGACATGGCGCTGAATTCCGTGCGCTTTTATCGCAATGAATCGTGCGGCAAATGCGTGCCGTGCCGCGTGGGATCGCAGAAAATGACCGATCTGTTAACCGCTTGGACGGAAGGCGCGCGAACCGATTGGGCGGCCGATCTCGAACTTGTGCGCCAGCTTTCCGAAGCCATGCGTCTTACGTCAATTTGCGGCCTCGGCCAAATCGTGCCCGCTCCGATCGAATCCGTGCTGAAACACTTTCGCGAAGAAGTGGAAGCGCACGTGACGCGGCGGGAATGCCCGGCCGGCGTCTGCTTCTCCAGCGAGAAAGCGTCGGCAACGTCAACGCGAGCGACAACAGTATGAGCGCGGCTCCCCTGATTGAGCTGACAATCGACGGGCGCACAGTCGCCGTCCCGCCGGGCACGACCGTGTACGACGCGGCGCGCATGAACGGCATCGCCATCCCCACGCTGTGTCATCAGCAGAACGAAGCGCCGGTCGGCGTGTGCCGCATGTGCGTGGTAGACGTCGGCGCACGCGTTTTCGCGGCGTCCTGCGTGCGCCCCGCAGAGGCCGGTATGGTCGTGACGACTTCCTCCGAACGCGTTACATCGGCGCGCAACACATTGCTCGAATTGCTGATGGCCGATCATCCGTCGCCCTGCGCGCGGCAGCAACACTCCGGAGATTGCGAACTTGAAACGTTGGCGCACGCGGCCGGAATCGGCGCATCGCGATTCCCACGCCGCGCGCCGCGTCCACAGGACGATTCCTCACCGGCGATCGCCGTCGCGCACGATGCCTGCATCCTCTGCGATCGCTGCATCCGCGGCTGCGGCGATATCCGCAACAATTTCGTTCTTGCACGAATGGGCAAAGGCGGCGCAACCGACATCGCATTCGACGCCGGCGCGCCGATGGGCGAGTCCACATGCGTCTCGTGCGGCGAATGCATGGTCTCCTGCCCGACGGGAGCGCTGACGAATAAATTCGTGGTGAGCACCGCGCTGGGCGCGGAACACGGCGCCGCAAGCGCGACGACAGAGGAGTTGCTGGCGTTGCCCGTGTTTCACAATGTCTCGGGCACATTCCTCGAGCTGAACAAACACGCGTTGATCAAGCGTCGTTATTGCAAAGGAGAAATCGTCTGCCGCGAAGGCGATTTCGGCTCGACGGCCTTTTACATTCTTGAAGGCAAAGTCAGCGTTTCGATTTCCACTCCTATGGCACACGTGAAAACCGGGGGCGGCGAGCGTGGATTTCTCAGCCGACTTAGCAGTTTTTTGGTCGGTCGCGAGCGCGATCATCGCGCGGAGGACGTCACGCGCCGATCGATTCCCATCGACGCGCCGGTAGATCTCGATTACAACCACCCAGTTGCCGAGCTTGGTCCCGGCGACCTGTTCGGCGAAATGACCTGCATGAATTTCTATCCGCGCTCAGCCACCGTGCGCGCCGAATCCGATTGCACGGTCCTGGAAATGTTGCGCAACGTCCTGGACACCATGCGCAAAAACAAAACGCTGCGCGCGCAGCTCGATCGTACGTACCGCCAGCGCGCGCTCGAAGATCACCTGCGCAATGTGCCGCTATTCCGCGCGCTCGACCAGGATTTCATGGATCGTTTGCGCGAGCGCGTCGAGCTCGCGAGCTTCGCGCCAGGCCAGGTGATTTGCCGTCAAGGCGAACCTGCGGACAGTTTTTATCTCGTGCGCCTGGGATTCGTGAAAGTGTCCGAACGCCACGCCGGCGGCGAGTTGGTGCTCGCTTATCTTTCGCGCGGCGATTATTTCGGCGAAATCGGCCTGCTCGGCGGAAGCGCGCGCACGGCGACCTGCACCGCGCTCGATCACGCCGAAGTTGTGCGCATTCCCGGTGAAGAATTCCGCGCCATGTTGGAGCGCTTCCCTTCCGTGCGGCAAGGACTCGAAGCCGTCGCGCAGGAGCGCCAGCAAGCGAATCATGAACGCATGGCAATCCTCGGCAGCGTGCCTCTCGAAAGTTTTCTCGCGCAAGGATTGATGGAAGCCCAAAGCCTTCTCGTCCTCGATCTCGAGCGCTGCACGCGCTGCGACGCCTGTGTGAACGCCTGCGCCGACGCGCATGACGGCGTCACGCGCCTGATCCGCGAAGGGTTGCGATTCGACAAATATCTTGTCGCCACCTCGTGCCGTCAGTGCCGCGATCCGCTGTGCATGGTCGGCTGCCCCGTCGGCTCCATTCGCCGCCGCAATTCCCTCGAAGTGATCATTGAGGATTGGTGCATCGGATGCGGGCTCTGCGCGCAGAATTGCCCCTACGGCAATATCAATCTGCATCCGTTCACCGTGCGGGCCGAAGATCCAGATCATCCCGGCCGCCAGCATGCCGTCGTACGCAAGAAAGCAACGTCGTGCGATCTCTGCACCGATCACGCCGAGCCGAGTTGCGTCTACGCCTGCCCGCACGATGCGGCGCATCGCGTCGAGCCCCGGCAATTTTTCGGAGCGCTGATCGGCACGCCGCCGCCACGCGAAGCAAAAGGCGCAAAATGAAATTGACCGCGCCGCGCCGCCCGAACATCTCGCGCATGAACGGCTCACATGCGAATTGATCGCACACACGCTGGCTGGCTAGTCGCGTCCTGCGTAATTCTCGGCGCGGCCTCAGTGTTGTACGCGCTCGGTCGGCCCGCGGCATTGGCGGAACCAATGGGCGGCACGCCGATCGGCTTGGCGTTTGGAATCGCCGGCTTCGCGTTCATGATCTTTGCCGGATTGCTCGGCGCGCGGAAAAAAGTTCCAGTATGGCGGTTGGGCCGTGCGCAAACATGGATGCGGGGCCATTTGTGGCTGGGCTTGCTGAGCCTGCCGCTGATCTTGCTTCACGCCGGATTCCACTCAGGCGGCCCGCTGACGACCGTGTTGCTCTGGCTGCTTGTGATCGTGGTCGGAAGCGGACTTTTCGGCGCGGCACTGCAGCATTACATGCCCGCGACGATGACGCGCGAAGTGCCGCTTGAAACTATCTACGAAGAAATCGATCACGTCAGCGTCCAACTTCGCATCGAAGCCGCCGAACGAATCGCGCGCGTAAAAGTGATCGCCGTTCCCGAAAATCCTGACGAAGAAGGCGCCGCGGCTCGCGGCCCGCAACCGGATGCGCCGCTTGTGGCATTTTACGAGCGCGAGATCGAGCCGTACCTCAACCACGCGCCGGGGCGCAGAGCCTTAGCCGATCGAGCTCAGGCCGAGCGCGCGTTTGCTGCCGTGCGCCTCCTTGTGCCGCAACAATTTCACGACGCCGTCGACGATCTCGAAAATATCTGCGAGGAGCAACGGCAGTTGGCGCGCCAGGTCAAACTGCATCGGTGGCTGCACGGCTGGCTGCTGATCCATGTGCCGCTTTCGATCGCGTTGATATTGCTCGGCGCCGTACACGCCATCGTGGCGCTGCGATATTAGGAGACCTTGTTGCCGCGCACGCGCACAACTAAAAAACTCGCGCAGCGGATTGACCTGAATTATTTCCGCCGCGCCGCCCCGCTGCGCCAATGGCGAAATCGACTGTCGTTTTCGGCGCTCGCGATTGCGCTACTCTGGGTCGGGTACTATGCCGCTCGGCGCGATAGCGCGGTATATTCGGCGGGACAACTTTCCGCCGCGCACGCCGTATTTTCAAATCACTGCGGCGCCTGCCACGTCACGGTTCCGGGTGTATTTTTCCGTCGCGAAGTCTCTGACCACGCTTGCCTGGATTGCCACGACGGCCCAATTCATCAAGCATCGCAAACATTCACGCCGGCTTGCGCCAGTTGCCACGCCGATCATCGCGGCGCCATTCGGCTGGCCGAAGTGAGGGACGCGAGTTGCACGCAATGTCACGCCAACCTGGAAACGCGAGCCGGGCTGGCGCACTACGTCACGCACATCGAAAGTTTTTCGAGCGATCATCCGGAATTCGCCGTGTTGCGATCGGGAGCGCCTGACCCGACAACGCTCCGATTCAATCACGCGCTACACATGCTATCGAATCTGGCGGGACCGAACGGCCACGTTCAACTCGTGTGCGGCGATTGCCATCGCCTGGCGAGCGGCGCGCGCGCGGACGCCGCGGCTGAAATTGTCCCATCAAGCCCGCGGATGGCGCCCGCCACCTACGCCGCAACCTGCGCCTCATGCCACACGCTGCAATTTGACAAGCGCTTCGCCGATCAGGTGCCGCACGACACGCCGGAACATATCCACGCGCTCGTAGTGACGAAATTCCAGGCGTACATCGCCGCGCATCCCGCTGAACTGCGCGAACTTCGCCAACCGAATCGCGACCTACCTCGCCGCCCCGTCTCCGCCGATTATCGCTTGCTGACGCCGCCCGAATGGGTGGCCGAGCACACCGCCGAAGCCGAAGATTTGCTGTGGCGCAAAACCTGCAAGGAATGTCACACCCTCGATTTCGCGCCCGGCCAATTGCAAGCGAGCGCCGCGGCTTCGCGCACCATGGCGGCAAACGCGCCGCTTGCGAATTTCGTGTTACCCAGCGTGGCGCCATCGAACATCACGCGCCGCTTTTTCCCGCTGGCCAAATTCGATCACGCGCAGCATCAGTTGGTCACATGCGAAAGCTGTCATGCGGGCGCGCGCACCAGTCAGCAAAGCTCCGACATTCTGCTGCCCGGAATCGCGACGTGCCGCCAATGCCACCATGAAGGTCCGCAAACCGCCGAAGCGCGCTGTTTTGAATGCCACACCTATCACGATCCCTCGCTGCGTAAGTTTGGTCCGGGGCCGACGTCGATTGGCGGCCTACTGTCGAGCTTGCCGCGCGCGGCGGTGACGCGCTCCGCCGGCTCCGGCGACTAACGCACGACCGCCCGCAACCGGTCAATCCAATTTCCGAACGCCGACGCGGCCGATTCGCCACGCGTGGAAGATGAACCCATCGCCAGCGGCTGGCTCGGCGGAGAATCCGTCACGGTATAGAGTTCCCCGCCGCGCAAATAAAGACGCTCCGCCTCCTCACGATTGAGCGGACGCGCGCCGCGGCGCCCGAAAACAGCAAGCTGATTTCCGCTTTCGTCCACGGCTCGATCTCGATCGATACCGCGCGATACCTCCAGCGCCGGCCCCGGCGTTCGATACGTGGCGATCAGATTCGGCCGCAGCGGCGGCGAAAATCCATACGAATCCGGTGACTCCTCCGGCGAAAGCACTTCGAGAATGCGCAATCCATTCGCTCCGTCAGCCACGTATGCATACACGCCACCAGCCACCGCGCCGATTTTGACGTCGCGCGCGTCATTGATCGCGCCGTCGGCAGTGAAAGTCTGCGCCAAGCTCGGATGTTCCGGCCGCGTGATATCCACGATCGCGATACCGTGTCGCCCTGATGGCACGTACGCGTAAGTGCGCGACGCCGTCACATTGCGCGCGTCGTCCAGCGCCACCTCCGCGCCAGGCACCAGCCGCGGATGCCCAAGATCCGTCACGTCGAGCACTTTCAATCCCTCGCGGTCCGCGACGAACGCATAACGGAATTGCACAGCCACGCCCTGCGGTTCCACGAGCGCCGGCGCATCGATTTCCGCCGTCACGCGCGGCGCCAGCGGATTGTCCAGATCCACCACCACCAATCCGCGATCGCACAAAATATAAGCGTATGTGCCCGCAATCGTGATGCGGCGCGCGCCGTGAAGAATGCCGCCGGGATTGAATGTCGCGGCTCGCCCGATGAAATTATCTTCGGGATTTCCGTTCAACAACGTCCCGACGCCCGGACTCTTCGACTGCAAATCCGGATTCCCGACGACGATCAATCCTTCCTCGCGATCGGTTACGTAAAGGAACCCGTACATCAAATGAATCTTCTGCTCCTCATTTTCAGGATGCTGCGTTCGCAGCGGGTCAAGAGCAAGCGTCGTCGGCGTGGCCACCGCCGTCGCGTATTTCGTTTTCACGTACAGACGCTGGCCTAATGGCGAAACCGGCGCCGTCACCATGCGCTCGGAAAATCCCTTGTTGTCGATGTTCGCGACATCATAAATGCGAAATCCGCCCGCACCCAAAGCGGCATAAAGATATTCTCCGCGCAACTGCAAATCGAGCACGTTGCCGCCGTGCCCAAACGCCGTGGTCAGCTTCCCGCCGCGCGCGACGTGCCGGCGGTAACCGTCGGGGTACGCCATGCGTTGCAGATCGCTCCCGAAAATCGCCTCGGGTTCATCGTGTTCCGCCGCAACCACAGCCGAAAAACCCTTCGCGCCATCCGCCACGTAAACATATCGGCCCATGTAATTCACGAAGTTCGTACCCTGCAGCAATAGCATCGCCATCCACGCGTTGTTGTCGCCCTCGGCGGAAACGTGGCAATCCGTGCAAGTCTTGGTCTCTCTCGCGCGCACCGTGTGCGGCACGAACGTCGAAAACGCCTCGCCGCTGAATCCCGGCGCCGAAACCGGCTGCTGCGTGTAATACAGCCATTCGCGATTCGCGTTTTGCGAACTCACAAGAATCGCGCACGACGACCGCGCCGGCGCAATGCGGTGCCCGGTGACTGTGCCGTCCACCGCCAGCATGTAACCGTCGTCGCGCAGCACCTGAAAATTGTACGAAGTCCAATTGCGCGTCAGCAGACCTTCGTTGTGCAGCATTGGCCGCCGCTGATTCGCCGTCATCTGCAAATGGCAACCGAAACAATTCGGCGTCCACGAAGTGTGGCACGTGTAGCAAGCCATGCGGCTATTGGCGTGCGCGAGCATCGCCGCATCCCGCGGCACATCGCCCCACGTCACACCGTCCGTCCGCAGAGTTTTCGCGAGTCGCGATTTTTCGTTGTAGTGCGCGTTGCCCGGCGTGATCGAATCCAGCGTCTGCACGATCTCCCATTCCTGATGCGGGTCCATCATCGAACGCTGATAGAGCCGCCCTTCGCGCCATTCAAATCGCCGCTGCCCCCAAGGCGTGCGCAATCCCTCCAGATGTGTGCCTCCCGCCGGCGCGGCCGGGCCCGACGTCACAAGCGAGGCGCGTCCCGCAATCGTGCCGTGGCAATCCACGCAATCGAGCTCCACCGCCGCGCGCGGTTCCCCGTAAAGCGCGCCGGTCCCGTGCGCATCCTGCTCGAAGTGGCAGTCCACGCACTGCATCCCTTTTTCAAGGTGAATGTCCTCAAGATGCACGGCCTTGCTGAACTTCAGCGGATCGTCGAACGGCACCACGCCGCCATTTGCATCGAGCAAGCGGCCCAGCCGGTCTCGCGCGTACACTGCGCGAAATAACCAGCCGTGGCTGTGAAAATCGGCGAACTGAGTCTGCTTCAGCTTCGCGTTGAATTCTGCGCTCCCGGTCTGCGATAAAAAATTCACATCCGACCACATCCCGCGCACCGCCGCGCCTTCGGGATTTCGCGCGGAAATTTCGTTGCGCTGCTCGTCGGTCGGATTGCGCTGCGTCGCCGGATACATCGCTTGCCCGTCCGATTCGTTGTCCCACCACGTGTATCCAAAATATGTTGCCAGCATATTCGTGCCCGGATGAACGTGGCAAACCATGCATTGGCTCGATGGAATTGATCGCGTGAACACATGCCGAATCGCGTGCCCCGATTCTTCGTGCGGAATGGTTGGATCGCTCGACGCGCTGAAGCCCATGTTCCCGTACTTCGCATACTGCGCTGAATGCTCTGGCGAACGGTCATTCGCATAGATCACGTGGCACGCCGTGCAGCCGCTCGCTCGATAATCTCCCGGCTGATCGTTCGTCCCCGGCATCGAAAGCATCGGATCGACCAATCGCGTTTTCTGCAGCCCTAGAAAAACCGGATCGGTTCGCAGTTGCGTGCCGAAGCCGCGGCTGCTCAGTTTGTCGTCGGGCTTTCCAGGTTCTTCCTCCGGCGAAGGCAACCCAACTTCACCTTTCTTCGCGCCACCACGCTCAAACACGCGCAACACATTGCCCGGCTGCGAAATCTCCCAGCGTTCCAGCGGCGTCATTTCTGCGATGATCCCCTTCTGCCGCGTTTCCTCCGCGCTCGGCGGCGGAATCGTGTGCAAAGTTTGCGGTGTACCATCGGCGGCGTAACTTTCGCCGAAGCGCGTATCCTTGTAAGGATAAGCGCCGTTGTTGTAGAGCGCTGCGCCCCACAAAATTCCGCCCGTGGTCATCATGCTCGTCGCCACGTTGCGCACAACCGACGCGTGGCACCCCGCCTCGCCGCACGTCTGCGCTGCGACGCGCAAGTCTCCCGGATTCACGAAGCGAACGTATTCCGCGCTTTCGTGCAGCCACGCCGCGTAAGCGCGCACGGGCTCAGCCGAACGGTCGGCAAGCCCCGATTCGCGCGGCAACACGTGCGCCGCCCGCTTGGCCTGCTCGTAAGCGGCCGATCCCGGCTTCGCGCCACTCGGCATGGGCAAATCGGCTCGCCCGCCGTGGCAGTCCGTGCATCCCAGCCGCACAGTCCCTGTCGCGTGCATCGTCGGCTCATCCGTCTGCGTGTGGCACGAAATGCAGCCCGCGCTTTTACGCGCCACGTCGTCCTCAGTTTGCTGCGACAATCGCGATTCCGGCGCCGCGGAGCCGGCCTGACGGCCCGATGCGGCCTCCACATACGCGCCGGCGGCAAGAATCGCGAGCATCGCCACAAACGCGGCGGCCGGCGCGATTCCTCGCACGCGGGCGGCGCGCGCACAATGCGTCGAATTAGAATTGAACGCGAACATTGCCAAATAGCGAAAAAAGCGTGTGCCCCGTGTAAATCTCGCGAAATCCCGCGCCCGGATCGAGCGCCGCCGCGCCGCCGGTCAGCACGATGTTTTCCGTCAGCGGCGGCCGATACACCACGCCCATGCTGTAATCCTCGCCGATCGTATTGCGAATCGGCGTTTGGAACAGCACCAGTTCCAGCGGAGCCGTATCTTCAAATCGCAGAAAGTTCACGTTGAGCACGGCTTTGAGTTTCGTCGTCAGATTGAAATCGGCTCCGCCATTCGCCAGAAAAATTCCGGGATTCACGAAGTTCGCCTGACCCTCGTTTTTGCTCGAGCGCAAATCGGGCAGCAGGCTATCCGGCGTCGTCAAAAAAACGCTCGCGCCGGTCAGCGGAATTCCTTCGCGGCTCCAAAAACTGAAATCACCGCCGGCGAATTCCGGCTGATCCACGATCGCGTCGAATCCCGTCGCGCGCCCGTCGCGCGGATTCGCGTCGCCGGATGCGTAGAACGCCGACGCTCGGAATCGCATCCAATCCCGATCCCACGAAATCTCCATCGCCGCCATCTGCGCGTCGATCGTCGTGCGCCGCCCGGCGATCGGATTGAAGTCGTCCTCGCCCAGCGCCTGATAGAACGCATGATTGACGTTCCATCGCCCGAAATGCCCGCTCCCCGCCCATCCCAGATACGCGGCGCGCACGTTGTGCAGGCGCGCGGCGCCGATGTCCGCGGGACGCACCAGAAATCCGTTGTCGTCGTAGTGCAGGCTCGCGTCGTCCTTGTTGTAGTGGACGCTGAATTCCGTCGTATAGCCGGGCCTCCCGAAATCCTGCATATACAAATTCGCGACGATCACTTGCTGATGTCGCGCGTCGAAGGTATTCAGATCGCTGTTCGTATCTTTTTCCAGCAGATTGAAGTATGCCGCGTTGTACTCCCACCGGCCGGAATACAAATTCCCGAAAACGCGCACGCCGGGCTGGTCGTCCACAAAAATAAACCCAAGGAAATCGCTTTGAAAATGCTGGATGCCCGCGCGAACTGAAATAAAATCATAGTCGGAATCCAGATCGTGCAGTTTCACCTCCACAAACGCTTCCTGCAGTCCCACATGGGCGTCCAGCCGCGAAGTCCCATCCTGTGGATTTACATTCACCACTCCAAGTTCCTGCACCTTCAAATAATTTACGTTTACCGCCGGGGTCACGCGAATCCGCCAATCCACTGGCCGGAACGACGCGTCGCCATGAAACAGATCTGCCGTGAACAGGAATGTTTGGCTCAGCGCGAATTGATCGCAACGCCCGAAAAATTCGCTGCTGCCCGGCCGGGCCGGACTCACATTCGTAGGCGTTGGCAAGCATCGCCCGTCCACAGCGGTCTCGCTCGTCGCGGTTAAGTTCAGAAATGTCTGCTGCCCAATGATGGGCTGATCGCCCTTCAACTTATTGCGGTCAAACGGATCGTACCAATGCGATTTCACGTATGGATATTCTCCGCCATCGCCGTAGCGGCGCGTATCCGGCATGGGAATGTTCCAACGATCCGGAGTCTCTGCGAAAACTTCTTGCGCGGGCGGCAGAGTCTCAGGCTGCGGCTCGCTCCATTTCGGATCGGCGTCCGGGCGGCGCGGCAGCACGCGATAGGGACCAACCATCGCAATCGCCAGCATCGGCGCCGATGGACCGAGTTCCGGTTGTCGCGGCAATCGCGAGCGCGGCGCGGCGGCCACTTCCGCGGGCGCGAGCGTAAGCTCGACGATAAAAACATCGCCGGCGCCAAGCATCACCTCTGAGCGCACCTCCGTAACGTATCCCGGGCTTTCAATCGTGAGCGAATAAGATCCCGGCGCAAGGTCGCGTATGCGGAACACGCCGTCAGCGCTCGTCGTCACCGCCGACGAATCGAATTTCACCGTCGCGCCAACCACCGCGCGCCCACTTTCATCGCGCACTTCGCCTTCGATCGCCGCTGTGCGCGGCGCCATTTGTCGCGGCAAACGTTGCCCCTGAAACTCCGCGATCGAAATTTGTGATTGTGGGACCGTTGGCAAATTCGTTTTGGGACGCGGCCGCGGACGAGGGTGGGGACGAGGGCGCTGCGGTGTGGCTGAGCCCTGCGATTCCTGCGCATGATGCGCAATACCCTGTCGCGCGTGATCCGCCGGGGTCGGCTGTGCATGATGCGCAACTCGCGCATGGCGCGCGTGACTCGCGCGGCGCGGTGCGGCAGCAGCCGCTGCTAGCGGCATCGCCAGCGCGGTCAAAAAAATTGCGATCGCGATTCGCAAGGATGCTCGGCGCACCCGGCTCGCCTCGGACGCCTCCTGAATCGTGGCGCCGTTTCGACAGCACGGATTTTGCCTCGACTCCCGGCCGGTTGAAACGAAATTCCGCGTCTAAGGTGCCACCCGGTGCAATTCATTCTTTGGCGCAAGTCCGCGTCGCTCTCCTTGAGCGGCCTCAACCGATGTGCTACGTAGACAAGACAACCGTGATCGAAACATTGCACCGCAATCGGCAGCCACGTCGCGCCGCGCTCGCGTTGACGCTAGTCGTCGCCGCGCTGTCGCTCGCAGCCTGCGGCGGCGCGACCGGCCCCACATCGGCCACCACGGTGCCGCCGCCTGCGTTATCGCCGGATCTTTCGGCAAGCCAGGTTCAATCGCTCGTCGTGGCCGCGGCGCAAGCCGCCGATGTCGACACAATGGTCATTGCCGTGTCGGATCGCGCCGGCCAGGTCCTCGCGATCTACAGAAAACCCTCGGCGCCCGCGGCCACGCCGGGAAATTTCGGCGCAGCCGTTGATACAAATGAGCTCGCCGTTTCTCTCGCCCGCACCGCCGCATTTTTCAGCAACGATCAAGCTCCGATTTCTTCGCGCAGTGTGCGTTTCTTGAGCGGCATTCATTTTCCGCCCGGTGTTGCCGGATCGGCGAACGCTCCCCTTTACGCCATCGAAAATAGCAATCGCGGCTGTGCGCTCTCTTCCAATTTTCTCCCCGGCCAATCCATCTCGCCCCCAACCGCGCTTGACGGCGTTTCGCCCAGCCTCGGCATCGCCACCGGCAAAGCCGATCTCGACGATAGCGATCCAACCGCCGTTAATCCCGGCGGCGTGCCGATTTTTGAAAGTGGAGTCGTTGTCGGCGGAATCGGCGTTGCGGGCGTCGCGCCCGATGTCGCCGAATTCGCCGCGTACGCCGCGGCCACATCAAATGGCTTTGGTTTTAACCCTGCCGCGCCCGGCGCCGTCGTGATCGGGGGCATCACGGTGCCGTTCGTCGATCAGACGACACAGCCCACGGGCACAACCGCCGGAACTGCCGACGGCGCATTTCTGATCGGCCCCACCGCCAGCCCGGCACAACCGCCTGAAAATTATCTCGTCGGACCGAACGCCGGCCCGCACGGCGGTCTCAGCGCCAGCGAGGTAAATCAAATCATCATGAACGCCGTCGCGACCGCCAACACGACGCGCGCCGTGCTCCGACTCCCCGAAGACTCAACAACCGAGATGGTAATCGCCGTCGCCGATCTAGACGGCACGATCATCGGCCTTTACCGCATGCCCGATTCCACCGTCTTCAGCATCGATGTTTCCGCGACCAAAGCGCGCAACATGGTTTACTTCAACAGCGTTTCGCGCACGGCAACCGATCTTGAAGGCGTCCCCATCGGCACCGCTGTGACGAGTCGCACGATCGGTTACGGCGCACAGCCACTTTTTCCGCCAGGAATCGACGGCACGAATCCCGGTCCATTTTTCAATTTATTTCAGCAGGACACAGCCCATCCGTGCACGCAGGGTTTCCAGCCGCCCGGTCCCAATCAAAGTGGCGTTGTGTTTTTCCCCGGATCGGTGCCGCTCTATCTGAACGGAGTCCTCGTCGGCGGCTTGGGCGTTAGCGGCGATGGCGTGGATCAAGACGATTACGTCGCGGCTGGCGGCGGCGCGGGGTATGAAGCGCCCGCGGCCATTCGCGCGGATCAAATCTCAATCGATGGCGTCACCCTGCCGTATCAATTATTCCCGCGCAATCCAACAAACTGACGATATCGCGCGGAGTTAAGCCGCGCTAGCCTTCGCGCAGCTTGTGACCAGCCAAATTTCCAAGTCCGTCGTAAGCGGCGTATTTGTACATTTCCGAAAGCGTCGGATAATTGAATACCAGATGGATGAAGGAATCGATCGTGCCGCCGGATTCGATGATCGCCGAACCCAAATGAACCAAATCCGTCGCGCCTTCACCGATGATGTGCACGCCGATCAAAACTTTATTGTTGCGGCGGAACACAAGTTTTAGCAGTCCGCTTGAATCGCCTGTAATTTGCCCGCGAGTGTTGTTGGCATACCGCGCGCGTCCCACGCAATGTGGAATATCTTTTTCGCGGCAGGTTTCTTCGGTTTCTCCCACCGCGGAGATTTCCGGAATCGTATAAATTCCCATCGGCAGTGTCGAAGCCACGCGTTTCTTGTACGGAAAATCGAACGCGTGGCACATCGCCACGCGCCCCTGCTCCATCGACGTCGAAACGAGCGCGGGAAATCCCACCACGTCGCCCGCCGCGTAAATATGCGGCACCGTGGTTTGAAACACCGCGTTCACTTCGATCGTGCCGCGCGCGTTTAACTCCAGGCCGGCGCGTTCCAGATTCAATCCATCGACGGCGCCGCGCCGCCCTGCGGCGAATAGTGTAGTTTCGCGCTCGATTACCTTTCCCGATTTCAAAGTCATGCTCACGCCGGCCGGCGTGCATTCGAGCTTCGCCATACGCTCGCCCAATATGACTTCCACGCCAAGGCTCGTGAAACGCTCGGCCAGACGATCCGAAATTTCCGCATCGAGAAACGGAAGGAGCCGATCGCGTCCGTCCACCAGGGCAACCTGCACGCCCAGCGCCGCGAAAATCGAAGCGTATTCGCAACCGATTACGCCGCCGCCCACCACCACCATGCTCTTCGGGATGCGGTCCATGCTCAGAATCGAATCGGAATCAAAAACGAAATGGTCGTCGTACGGAATATCCGGCGTGCGATGCGGACGCGACCCTGTGGCGATTAGAATCGCGGTTGCCGTCAACCGCCGAGACTCCTCATCTTTCGCAAGCACCACAATGGTGCGCGTATCTTCAAATCCGGCGACTCCGCGAATCAGCGTCACTTTGTGCGCTTCTAAATTCAATGCGATTTTGTCGCGCTCCCAGGAAATCACCGCGTCCTTGCGGTGCATAAAATCTTCCACCGTCAGCCCTTCGCGCAGCGAGTAATCGATGCCGTAAAGGCCGCGCTGCTTCAATCCCGAAAAATAAAGCGCGGATTCGCGCAGCGTCTTTGTCGGTACGGTGCCTGTGTTTATGCCTGCCCCGCCCAACAAGCCGCGCTCGATCAACGCGACTTGCTTGCCGAAATAGGCGGCCTGCGCCGCGGCCTTTTCTCCCGCCGGCCCCGAACCGATCACGATCAGATCGAAATGCTCCGCCACTGTCTCCACCAAAAGCCTCCGTGTTTCGTTCGGACGAGCCGTTTGATTCTAGCCGAAGCTGCGGTGGCGCTTGGCGTTTTCTGCCGGGCGTGTGCCGAAAACCACGAGTGGCGCTTTCACCCAATCGCGCGCACCCGAACTCGCGAGTCCGCGGACACGGAAATCAATCGCCGCACTTGCGGGCACGAGGCGTCGCGCCAATCTCCAAGGCGGCCGCGAAAGCGAAATCAGCCGCCGCGTGTGTGCATTTCGAGATGCGGATCGCGGCGCAATTGATCGAGTGGAACAAAAACGCCGCGATCGCGTTGCGCTAAACGAAGTTCGGCGCCGCGATCGTCGCGGGCACGCCATACAGCCGCGATCTGCGCGGCGAGTTCGGCGGGCGTGGCGCCGCCGCGCAGTGGGCCGCGCAAATCCACTCCACTCGTCGCATAGAGGCAGAGAAACCAGATGCCATCGGCGGTGAGGCGGCTGCGATCGCACGAGCGGCAAAACGGAGTCGTCGTGGACGCGATCACACCGAACACTGTGCCGTCGGCGAGACGAAATCGCTCGGCGGGAGCGGAGCCACCTTCATCGAGCGGCGTGGTTGCGCCGTAGCGCGCGGCGAGCGTCGCCAACATTTCGGCGCGGCTGACGACGCGCCGCGGCGACCACTCGATGGCGCCGCCGACGTCCATGTACTCGATGAAACGAATTTCGGCGCGCACGCGCTTGCCGAACTCGATCAGGTCCGGCAATTCATCGTCGTTCACGCCGCGCATGATCACGGCATCGAGTTTCAGCGGCGCGAAACCGGCGCGGCTCGCGGCGTCAATGCCTTCCAGAACGCGCGCGAGTTCGTCGCGGCGCGTGATTACGGCGAAGCGATCTGGCCGCAATGTGTCCAGGCTGACGGTTACGCGGCCAAGGCCGGCGTCGCGCAACTCCTGTGTGCGATCCGCGAGCAAAACACCATTCGTGGTCATCGCCAAATCTTCGATGGCGGGATTTGCGGCCAGGCGGCGCACGATGTCCGGCAATTCGCGGCGCAGTAGCGGCTCGCCGCCGGTCAGGCGCACGCGTTTGGCGCCGACGACAGTGAACACTTCGACCACTCGCGCGATTTCTTCGGCGCTCAGCATGCGCTCGCCCGGCAGCCAGGTGTAGTCCTCGAGCGGCATACAGTAGCGGCAGCGCAGATTGCAACGGTCGGTGACGGAGACGCGCAGCGAACTAAGCGCGCGGCCGAATGTGTCGAACGTCGCAGTGTGGGATGGAAGCATCATGGTGGTGGCGATGTTCCATCGTAGGGTTCGGCGGCTCCAGGCGTCAACCGAGGCGGCGCGACGCGATCAAAGGCTGGAGGCCTGAAGGCCTCCGCTACATGACCCGCGTGTGCGTTTGCTAGTATCTGCGGATGGTTCGGCTTGAAACCGCGCGATTGATCTTGAGTCCGCTGGAAATCGGCGACGCAGAACAGGCGCAGCTCATTTTTCCGCAGTGGGAGATCGTGCGATTCATGAATAGTCGTTATATTCCGTGGCCCTACCCTGCCGATGGCGCCCTCGCGTATTACAGGGACGTCGCGCTTCCGGCGATTGAGCGTGGCGAAGAGTGGCATTGGACCCTGCGGTTGAAGGGCGTTCCTCAACTGCTTATCGGTTCTATTTCGCTCAGGAAACGCGAAGGCCACAATCGGGGTTTCTGGCTGGGCCTGGGTTGGCATGGCAAGGGATTGATGACCGAAGCGGTGGATGCGGTGACGGATTATTGGTTCGACGTGCTGGGATTTCCGGTGCTGCGCGCCTCGAAGGCCGCGGCAAATGTCGCTTCGCGGAGAATTTCGGAGAGGACTGGAATGCGCGTGATCGTCGCGCGGTACCCGCAACTCGCGCATCTCGCGCCGGAAATGCCGGCAGCTGTAAATCAGTTCGCGCGGCACCACGCCGTCGGAAAGTATCAGCCCTTCGTGATAAATGTCCTTCAGGAACAGATTCAGCGCCGTGACGTTTACGTCAGCGTCTGCTGAACGGATTTGGTACGCATGCCGGACGGCGAATTCGCGGTGCTTGAAGATAATTTGCGCGCGCCCAGCGGCGTTTCCTACATGCTTGCGAACCGCAAGGTGCTGAAGCGCGTTTTTCCCCGGCTATTCCGCGACTACGACGTTTGTCCCATCGATCATTACCCGCAGGCGCTACTGGCCACGCTACCCAGCCTGACACCGGCGGATTCACCGGAACCCGAAGATTTGCGGCTGGCGACGGTCATTCGGCGCCGTGGAGCGCACGATTCGGATTCGGCCGAAGCGTTGCATGCGCAGCAGCAACAATAGTAGCAGCAGGCCTCAAGCGGACTTTCTTTCCCGAACGAAAAGAATCGGCCCGCGAGGCTCCGCCGTGGTGTGCGCTGGCGCGAAATTCGTTGTGCGCAAGCTGCGAAAAATTCGCGATGCGCCGGCCGGCGCAGATTGGTTTCTGGCGGGCGCGATTTTCCGGACTTTCGAGCACTCGAGAGGGACAACGTAAGGAGTGCTGGACAGCTCGATCGAAGGTAATTCGTTCACGAGATCCTGGCATTTCGCACCGCGCTTTCGCGCAACATGCCCGTCCGATGCCGGATCTACTGCGCGTGCACGCACTTAGCTCCTACGCTATGGATTATGCGCGTCTACTGTTTCTCCCCTATAGAGATTTGCGCACACGTGGCCTACAAGGATGCGCGCATCTCGCAGTCGAGAGGTGCAGGGCGCACGAAGTGCGATTCCTCTTTGAAGTGGGAGTCGCCTCGAGACGCCGATTCGATCGGAGGAGGTCGAGATGCTTTATTGGGCGATTGTTTTCTTCATCATCGCGATTGTGGCGGGGATTGTGGGTTTCGGTGGAATTGCCGTTGCGGCGGCGGGAATCGCGAAGATTTTGTTCTTCGTCTTCCTGGTTCTGTTCGTGATCAGTTTGATCGGCCACGCGGCGCGAAGAGTCTGACGGACTGTCTGGCGTACTGGCTAAGTGCATGGCGAGGACGGGCTCGCGAGTCCATCCTCGCCGTGTGGTAAAGGAGATTCCATGAGAAGCAGCACCGTGCTGGCGGTCATTCTGATCGTGATTGGCGTGATTGTGCTGGGATACCAGGGCTTCACTTACACCACGCAGAAGAAAATCATCGATATGGGACCGATTCAGGCAACCAAACAAGAGCACCATTCGGTTTACCTCCCGCCGATCATCGGGTTCGCGGCGCTGATCGCCGGTGTTGCGGTGCTCGTGCTGGGGAAACGCGGCGACTGATCGGTACGGCAATTCGACCGGGCTGGTCGCTGCAAACATGGATCATAGGTATAGATAAAGATCGGGGCAGTCTGAAAGGGCGGGGCGGAGAAATCGCTCCGCCTTTCGCTTTTTCGCACGCCACTTCTTTGCACGCGCTGCGCGCAAAGCGTCTTGCCGTGATCGTACGCGCAGAAATGTACGGCTTGCAGCGACCGTTTCGATTCGGTACGGCGCGGCGAGAAATGGTCGAATAACGGCGCATTGGCACCGCACGCCCCGCCGTGGCCGCATACAGGACTCTACGCTAAGGGCTACAGACTCCCCCGTATTGTTCGGATTGCGCCCGCACCGTACAACAGATGCAGATGAATCTGGGAAAGCGGAGAAGAAGAACGTTACAGGAGGCGATGCCGTGATGGACAGAGAGTCGGTGGATACCGAGCGAGTTTTAATTGCGGAAGCTCAAGCGGGAAACCACCAGGCGTTTGAGCAGTTGGTCAAGAAACACTCTGAGCAAATCTATCGAATGTCGTTGAGGCTGCTTAAGGACCCTGAGGACGCGAAGGACAATCTGCAGAACGCCTTGTGCAAAGCGTACCTTAATCTGGGAAAGTTTGAGGGCAACTCGCGATTTTCCACGTGGCTTGTGCGAATCGCGATCAACGAGGGCCTGATGATGCTGCGCTCGCGCAAGTCGGAATTGGCGGCGACGCGGCGCGAGGTCGCGCGGTCCGACGAAGATGAGCAGAATGAGATGGCGCGAATTAGAGATGCGCGGCCTAGTCCCGAGCGCGCTTGCATCGCAAAGGATTTGGTCGCCGTAGCGTTCCGCGGTATGCCGGATTCGCTGCGAGAGGCTTTCCTTCTGCACAAGGGAGCGGGCTGGACCAATCGCGAAGTTGCCGACGCCATGGGGATCACCGAAGAAATGGTGAAGTCGCGCATATTCCGCACGCGCGTGCAGTTGCGGCAACGGCTTGAGGCTTCAAGCGCCATCGGATCAATGGCATTTCAGGGGAGCTAGCGGCGGAACGCGCCACGATATTCGCGAAGACGAGGAATTGTTCTTAGCCGGTCGGCGAGACGATTCCGCGCTGAGCGACGGGCCGGGCTGAATTTCGCCCGGCCCTTTATTTTTTTCCGCCGCGCATACTGCCGATGACCGCATCCACCGCGTTGAATTAGGGTTCGGTGATGCCGACCCTGGGCACGTCGATCCCCAAGGCTGTCGCGAGAGCGATCTGGTGGTCCTGCTCCTCGACCAGGATGGAGCGAATCAATTCCGCCGTGGCATACTCGCCAAGTTTGTCGCTTTGGATTACGCGCAAGCGATAGTTGCGAACGGTTTCGTTCTCGTTGTCTAAGTCGGCGCGCAACATCTCCTTGTTATCCTTGGGCTGCTTTACCGGCTTCGGCTGCACGGTGGGAGTGCCTCCGAAATAATCGATTTGGTTCGCGATCGCGATCGCGTGCTTGAGCTCTTGCGCCGCATGCACTTCGAGTTCTCCGGCGATGTTCATGTACTCGGCGCCCTTCAGCACTTGCGAATACACCGTGTAGGCGATGATCGCCTGATATTCCCTTGCGAGATCTTCGTTCAAGCCCGCGATAAGAATCTCGCGGGTCACTTTGCTGTCTTCTCCGGCTTTGCCGGCGCTTGCGGCCATGGATCGTTTCCTCCTGCAAATTTAGATGCATCCGGACACGGTATCGGCACGCTTCCGGACAGGCTGACACTTACGCGTTCTTTACTGCTTTGTGTTACACAGCTTACATTACAGGAATGCGGTTCGGGCGTCAGCCCATTTCGTTGTCGCGCGAGCCGGTCACAGGCGCTCTCTTTTCGCCGCAAAAAATGTAACCGAATATTAACAATCGCAAGCCGGGCGTTCCGCTAGAATCCCGCCCCATGATCAACGAGACGCTTGAAATCCTCAGCCACGCAGGATCTAAAGACAGCGAGCAAGTGATTCGACTGACGGGCGTGCTGACCATTCACACGCTGTTCAATTTTCAGACCGCGGTTCGCACCGAGACTGCCGCGGCGCTGATTCTGGATTTCAGCGGCGTCTCGTATGTGGATTCGGCTGGCTTGGGCGCGATCGTCGGCGCGATGCTTTCTTACCAGAAATCTGGCAGGAAATTCCTGATGGCCGGCACGAATGAACGCGTCAATGCGCTGATGGACATGACCAACGTTCGTAAGCTGCTGCCGTCATATCCCAGCGTCGAGTTGGCCGAAGCATCGCTGGGCTAGACTTTCCATTCGCCGGAGTTCCCGGACACACCATCGCCGAAGAGCCCCTCTGGATCAATGGTGGGGATGCGGACGCGCCGGCGCCGCCGGATTGCGGCGCTGCCAAGAAAAATATTGGATTGAAGATCTGCCGGCTGCGTCGTCCCGCGGTCGATTTAAATTTGCGGCGGATCGTATGGCTCGAGCGGTTCGAGCGGGCCGTCGAGCGGCTCGAGCGGAATTAGCTCGTCCGTGGTTGAAACGTCGGTTCCGTCGCGCTTGGCGACTTTCTTCTGCGCGCGGCGTTCGGCTTTCGCGCGCGCCTTTTCAAGACGCTTCATTTCCTTTTGGCGCTTCTGAAATGTGATGGCCATCGGGCCTCCTTAATATCGGAATGGGCGAGACACAGCCGCGACCTGCAAACGCCTGAACGGGCAAACTCCGCGTCCGGCAAATACGTCACGCAAATAAACGAGCCAGCGCTACCAGCGAGGCTCACGCGGTGCGCGCGCCGCGCCGCGGTAATCCTCATTCGAGAATCCGCCGCCTCGCCCGCGGCCGCCACCACCGCCGGGGCCACCGCTTCCGCTGCTTCCACTGCGCGGGCCGCGTCCCCCGCCTTCGGTCTTGGGGCGCGCTTCGTTTACTTTCAAATTGCGGCCGCCGAAATCCTTGCCGTCGAGCGCGGCGATAGCCTTGGTGGCTTCATCGTCGTTTGGCATTTCAACGAACGCAAAACCACGAGCCCGGCCCGTTTCGCGATCCATCACAATGTGAATACGCGTGATCTGGCCGAAGGGCTGAAAGAGCGTCTGCAAATCGCTCTCCGTGGTCTGAAAACTCATGTTGCCAACAAACAGATTCTTCATTCCGAATCTCCTTAAATCCGAACCATATCCTTGCCGATCTTCGGTTCACAGTGCGTATGAATGGCCCAAGTAATCTGTCGAAAGCCTCAAAGCGCCAGGGAGTCTAGCACCAATTGGCGGCAAGGAGTGTACGCCAGCAGGCTCACATCGAGCCTTCGAGGAAAACGCGGAGCTTGCTGGAACGCGAAGGATGGCGCAGCTTGCGCAACGCCTTGGCCTCGATCTGGCGGATGCGTTCGCGCGTGACGGCGAAAGACTGGCCGACTTCTTCGAGTGTGCGCTCGTTCCCGCCGTCCAGACCAAAGCGCATCTTGATGATGCGCTCTTCGCGCGGCGTGAGCGTCTTCAGCATCGAAGCCGTTTGTTCCTTCAGGTTCAAACTGATCACGGCTTCCGCGGGAGAAACGACGGCCTTGTCCTCGATGAAATCGCCCAAATGCGAATCTTCTTCTTCGCCGATGGGCGTCTCAAGAGAAATGGGCTGCTGCGCGAGCTGCTTGATCTTCCGCACGCGATCGACAGGCACGCTCATGCGCTTGGCGATTTCTTCGGAAGTGGGCTCGCGGCCCAATTCCTGCACAAGCTGCCGGCTGGTGCGCACCTGTTTGTTGATCGTTTCGATCATGTGCACAGGCACGCGGATGGTGCGCGCCTGATCGGCAATCGCGCGCGTGATGGCCTGGCGAATCCACCAGGTCGCGTACGTTGAAAATTTGTAACCGCGGCGCCATTCGAATTTTTCGGCGGCCTTCATCAGGCCGATGTTGCCTTCCTGAATCAGATCCAGGAATTGCAGGCCGTGATAGGTATATTTTTTCGCGATGGAAACAACCAAGCGAAGGTTCGCTTCCGTGAGTTCTTTTTTGGCCTGCTCGGCTTCGGCTTCGCCGCGCAGAATCAGATTGAGAGTGCGCTTCAGGCCGGTAAGGCCGACCTCGCTCGCTTCCTCGATCTCGCGAATCTCGGCGCGGCGCGCGCGCAATTCCTCACGCGCTCCGGAGGCGACTTCGCCGCGTGAGGCGTCCACGCGGCGTTCCAGGCGAATCGCTTCGCGCTCGAGCGTATGCAGCCGCTCGACGGTCTGGCGCACGATCTCGATCAAGCGCTTGCGCTCGCGCGGATTGAATCCGATCGAGCGGACCAGCAACGACATCTCAATTCGCGTGCGCGCCAGTTGACGCTTGGCGCGCATCATGCCGCGCGCCTTCAACTTCGGCGTGCGCAGCAATCGCGCGGCCTGCTTGCGTCCCACTTCAAAATGTTTTTCGATCTTGCCGATGATGCGCACCGTCTGGCGCGCGCGCTCTTCCACAATCTCGTCCGTCAGTTCTTCCTGATCGAACTGTACGATGTCCTTGATCGAGCGTGTGCCCTTGCGCAGTTCCTCGCCCGACGCCAAAAGATTCTTGAGCACGATGGGCGAGCGCGAAATCGTCTTGAGCACGATCAATTGGCCGCGCTCAATGCGCTTGGCAAGCGCGACTTCGCCCTGGCGCTTCAAAAGCGGCGCCGAGCCCATCTCGCGCAGGTACAGGCGAACCGGGTCTTCCGTTTTCGACAGCGTGCCCGGCGTCAGATCGAGTTCGGAATCTTCCGACGCGGCAACTTCCTCTTTCGGTTCTGTCTCGGTGACTTCAACTTCGCCCGAAGCCGCAAGCGCGGCCTTGGCGCTGAACAGGTCCTCGTAAATATTGATCCCGTACCGCTCGAAGGTGGAAAGCAGATCTTCCATGTCTTCGGCCGAATGAATCTCCGGCGGAAGCATGTTGTTCACATCGTCGTAGAGCAAATAGCCCTTTTCCTTACCCAGAGTGATAAGGTTGCGGACCTGCTCGTATTTTTCTTCAATCGCGATCGACACAGAGTTCTCCCCGTCCAGAGCGGACTCGCTGGAGCGGCTTCGGGCCTATCAATCGGCCCGGTGCGGCGGTTGAAAGCTACGCGAGGGTTTAGGCTTGCGCGCTTCGTGATATTCTGCCAGCTCGGCGTCAGTGACGCTAAAGTGCGTAGTCGGTGGATCGTTCGGGACTAAAGCAAGTTCGCGATGTAATCGCAGCGAACAAATATCCGGCGCATCCTGATAGCGCGCTCGATGAGATTCGAACGCCTCATTCGCGATGCTCATGATGTATTCGAGCGGATCGCCCGTGTCCCCGCGCACGGCAAACGTGTATTCGCGGAATTGGGCCTTAGCCTCAAATCCAACGTACTTGACGATCATGGGATCACTCACCTGGCACCTGCGGAATTCCCCCGAACCGCTACGAAGCAGGACGATGAGCCAACAAAAAGGGTGAGCCGGCGGAAGCCGGCTCACCCACCGAGGCTAGAGGCTGGTCACGTTTGATGCTTGGAGACCCTTGGGGCCCGAGGTAACCTCGAATTCGACAGCTTGCCCTTCGTTCAGCGACTTATACCCATCCGCCTGAATGGCGGAGAAGTGGACGAAAACGTCCTCGCCGGACTGGCGCTGAATGAATCCGAAGCCCTTGCTCGCATTGAACCACTTTACCGTTCCTTGTTCCTTTGCCAATTGATTTCTCTTTTCTTTTTGAAGCTATTTGTGCTTCTCGAGCGCCCTCGGCCATACGTAAAAAAGGCTGCAAGTGAACTTGCAGCCCCTTTAAACGAATCCAAAGGTTATACAAGAGCAACAAACGCAGCCCCATTATCGCACAACTCCGATTTAATGTATATCCCAAACTTCCAGCTGCGGCAGCGCGCGAACAGCCCCGATCCATATCCATTTTCGTCACATTTCGTCCTCCGCGCGCAAATCAAGCGTGACACCGGAGTGAATCCGGCGTACATTCCATGTTGTTCCTGCTTCGCTCAGTGGTAGATGCCAGCTCCCGTCCCTCGAAGTGGAGTTCCTATGAACAGCGGGCGGCTTTTCGCGGTTGCACTAGTGGTCTGTGTGTCCGCTGTCACGCTTTCGAGCCAATCCCTGCATAATGCTCATACGTCGAGCGGACCGCGCGCCGCGAGCTTTTCTACTATCGCGCCACCGAACCCGAACGCGCCCAGCGACGAGTCCTCGATTCTGAAAGCCATGTCCGACCAACATGGATTCACCGCTTCGAGCGACGGGGCGTGCCTCTTCTATCGATATTGGACGCCAGCGGGCGTCGCGCAACCCAAGTACGTCGTCCTTGTGCTCCACGGAATCGGACTCCATAGCGGCGTCTACAAATCCACTGCGACGCAGCTCAACAAGGCAGGTATCGCCGTCTATGCCGTCGATACCCGCGGTCACGGTTTGTCCTGCGGTAAGCGACGGAACGTTCCCGATCCCGCGACGGAGACCGGCGACATCAGCACCATGCTGGGAACGATCCGGGAGAAGTACCCCCATTCGGAATTATTTTTGATGGGCGAAAGCATGGGTACGATTTTTGCGTTGAACTATGCAGGAACGAATACGCGCGACATTTCCGGACTGATTCTTTTATCGCCCGTATTTGGCGTGAATCCTCATCAATACGAGCAGTTCAAGATGTGGGGCTATTTGCCCGATTTGCTCTTCTCGCGAGATCGGCCGGATATCGATCTGACGGGCCGCGGTTCGTCCGAAAAAAGATCAAATAATATTGTAGTGCCGGAGCCCACCGCCGCCGACGCGCTCGTTTACGATAAGGTCAGCGTGAATTACATTCTGGAGCTGCGCCGCAACAGGGCCCACTGGACAGACGCGGCGTCGCAGGTTCGTGTGCCGACGCTGGTCATGAAAGGCCAACTCGATCGGGTCGGTTCCCAGCGAAGCTCGCGGAGGATGTTCAATCTGCTCGCCACTCAGGACAAAGAGTACGACACTTACCCAAACGTGCAGCACTCCTTGCTGACCAGTTCCGAATCGCCCGAAATTCTGAATAGCTTGAGTGAATGGATCGAGCGGCATTAGCCCGGCGTCAGAGCGCGAACCAAACTCCGCTCCCTGCTAATTTTCAATAATAGATTTCAATAACAGAACAGAGTGCGCGGCCTGCGAGGAACGCATCGCTTCCCGGCCTACGAGTAGCGCGTTGCGTCGCAAATTACGGGGAATGCATTGTTGCATGGTAGCGATACCGGGACTCGAACCCGGATTTCGGCCTTGAGAGGGCCGCGTCCTAACCTTTAGACGATATCGCCGCAAAGTCGGCGGAGTGGCTTCGATCGGTTATAGCTTGCGGGCTGCGGTGGCGTCAAGGCAACCGCTTGTACGCGCGAGTGAGGCCGGATTATCTGGGAGGGGTGCCGGCGGATTCCCTCGCGGGCACTTGCGGAGATGGCATCACACGAAGGTGGCGGCGGATCGAGAAGAATTTATTGCGGCATGGCCCGCAACGATACGCGGGCAGGCGCAGGATCCGGAGCAGCCACGCGAAGGATCCGACGACGTAATCGCGCGAAATTCGCTTCACATCCAGATTGCCGCACTTCCCGCAATGCGCGAAGTTCACGTACCGAGTCGCCACCGACCACGCAAAGAAGCGCGCCTGGCACTCGCGGCAGCGCCACGGGCGCAGACCGGCGATGCCGGGCAGGAAATCGATGGAACCCTGACGCTGCGAATGCCTGCAGTCGTCGCTAAGACACTTCGGACAGTTCATGCGCCTCCACGCCCGAGCTACAGTTGCGTCCGCTGTACACGATGAGGCTATCGTAACTTTTCCCCGCGTCGCAAGACGTTATCGAACCGCGCGTCGCAAAACCGGCAACGCCTCGCGATTTTGACTTGAGCCCGCGCTCGCCGCGGTGTAGCGTCTCCGGCGTGCGAGTCGAAGTCCAGGTAGATGGCGCGTCGCCCGCAACCCGCAAAGTCTTTCCGCCCGCGCACGCCCACGTCGATCTTCGCAAGCATCCCGAAGCGATTCAGCAAATCGCGGCGGCCGGCGAGAATCCACCGATGGCTCGCTTCCTTGAAATTATCAACGGCGCCGAATCGCTGTTCGCAAGTTTTGGAGCGGCAGCGAGCGAAGCCTCGGCTCAACCCGGAGCCGCCGTGTCCTCCGGCTTTGGTTCGTCGGTGAATCTCTTGTTTGCCGACCCGACGCTCAATCATCAACGCGACCGCTTCGAACATCTTGCAATTCAACTCTCCGGATTGCTGCTGCGCGAATCGGCCGAAGCCCTCACGTGCGAGATGGCCGTCACCGGTTGCGAATTCCCCGGCGAATCGCGCACCGGTTATTGCCTGCGAATCGCGCTGACGGCGCGCGGGGACACCACTGATCAGGCGCGTGTCCGCTGGGGGTTGGGCTTGGCTCGCGTGCAACAAGCGCTGCTCTATTGTTCACGCCAGATCCGCCTGAAGCTTCGCGAAGCCGAATAGCGCGAAGTCCCGCTGCGGTCCCTTCCGAAGGACCGCAGGAATTACGTGACGAACGCGCAACCGATGCGCGCCAGTTCTCCGCTGCCCGCCCGAAAATAAATCCGCCGCAAGCTCACTCGCACAGGAGGAAGAATGGGCACGTGCAGCACAGCGAAAAATGTTGCGCCAACTTCTTCCGGGCGCGCCAACTCAAGTGCCACTCCGCCGTAGCTCAAATCCACCACGCGCACGGCGCGATCCGCAAAATCGGCCAATTGCGCGTAAGCCTTTGTCCCCGCCAACGCCACGCGCTCCGATTTGCGGCGCTCTTCGGTTGGCTTCGGCGGTTCGGGAGGCGCAGGTGCCGGGGGCGCGGGCCGTGACGCCGCTGCGGCAATGCTGCGCGTCGGAGCCGGTGGTGGTGCGGGCGGTTCCGGAGGCTGGTCCGTGGGATGCCCCGGCCTGCGATATGTTTTCCATTGATAAAGGCGCTCGTCGGCAACGCCGAGAAGCGACTCTTTCTGGCCGCCATCTTCCGGGTAAACAGCCACGCCGTAATCCAGGCCGACGGAAACGCCCAAACGCATCGGCTCAATCTGATCCGCGAAGGCCGCGCGAAGACGTCGCGCCAGTGCCATGGCTTGCTCGGAATCGGTCTGCGGCAGCAGCAATGCAAATTCGTCGCCGCCTATGCGAAAGGCGTAGTCCGACGTGCGCAATGAGTCGCGCAGCGTCTGCGCCGCGGCGCGCAAAAGCTGATCCCCGCGCGGATGGCCGTAACGATCGTTGATCTGCTTGAAGACATGCATATCGAAAACCACCAAGCCAAGCCGGTGGTTGTAGCGCGCCGAACGGTTCAGTTCCTTGTCGAAATACTCGTCGAATAGACGCCGATTGTAGAGACCCGTCAGCGGATCTGTGGCGGCGTTCACCTGGAGTTTCTTGAGTTCCTCGTACTCGATCAGAATCGGCACGCGTAGCGACTCCGAACTGATCAGCACGTCCATGATGGCGCGCTTGAACGAAATCTGCCCTCCGGGCGTCTCGCTCATCTCGCGCATGCGCACGCGAATGCGTTCCCAATATTCCGAGGCGACCGCTTCGCTTAATTCAACTTGAGCAATGGCTTTGAAGAAACGCTGCAGAAATTGCGCGCGTGCCGGATTCTCCAGGCTTTCGAGAGTCTCCAGAAGCAACTGAAGAAAACCGTCGTCAGCCTGCGCGCGCAAGTTGGATGGGTCGGCTGGGCTGGGCATCTAGATAATTTCCGAACTCCAGCTCACCCCCACTGCGGTTTGGGGGATTTCAGAGGGAAGCATGTATAAAGTAGCACGCTGGCTGCCAACGCTCCCGATCCGATGTTTCAACTCGTGACAGCGGTCTATGTGGCTTGTTTAGAACACGAAAGCTCGCTGCCTGCCAAATCCTGTCAGGCGTCTGGACGCCGTTATACCTTGAAGTGACAACATCTTTCACACTCGTGCCCGGACTATTCATGCACTTTAATTTCCTCATGCGCCTAATCGAGAGGAGTGAGAAATTCCAGGCCGACTAAGTGAATATCGCCCGATGCCTGTTGCCGGCACACCCGCGCTTGGATCGGTGGCGTCTCCGCCGGAACTGTGCCTGTGGACGAAGGTGACGGTGCGGGAACCGTAAGGTACACCAAATGGCCGGAGTTCAATGCGCGAGAACTTGCAATAAATGCGCCAGTAGCGCTGATATCGAGCGTTTTCGTAAGGTCAAGAAATACGGCGCCAGCGCCGTCCACACCACGAACGAAAACGGGTATTTGCAGATGAATACGGGCAGAACGTCGGCGCTCGGCTGGGGGTAAGCGCATACGATCCAGAGAATCCGGGATTTAACCGGGCTGAACTCCTATCTACATCGTTGTGCTGCTGGTACCTTCGTTCTAGTACCCCACAAACCCTGCATCTTTGACACCACGCGAGGGGGCCGAGAACGTGAATTCTAAGTGCATGAACACAAATACTTTAACGGACAGATCCAATGGATGTGCAATACTTTTCTACGCGCCACAGGGAAATTCAATCCACATCTTTACTACAATTGTGCAATATAGGAACTCATTTACCATTGACACCTCCGGAGCCTTCTGCGACCATCCAGCCGGTCCCGCGAAAGCAACCCGCAAAGACAACGCCGGATGCGGGCTTTACTCGGAGCCTGCAAGAAACAAGGCTCTACAACTCGTCCCTAACGTCCCGGCGGCTTAGTCTTATCGAGAGGATTTCACTTGAAGCACGGTACCGCTGTCGAGAATCGACCCAAAGAGAACCTGCCGCTGGGCATGATGGCGAGCCTGCTGGATCTCCTTGAGCAGCCGATTTTAGTCGCTGAGCGCGACGGCCGCGTGATCCTGGCGAATCTGCACGCCAAGCAATATCTGACCACGCGCGGCATCGCGACCGAGGGTCAGACCAATCTTTTCACCAATCTTCTTCGAGTGGACCCGAAGGTTATCGTCGATCAAATGGAAAGCGGCGAGAGCGAGGTAAAGCTCCGCGTGGAGTGCCCCAAAGGCTTGGCTCAGGCGCGAATTCAGTGGTTGCCGGAGCCGGATTGGCTCGTGGTGCGTCTGGAATCCGAACCGTCCGCTCACCAACCTGCCGACAGCGACACCGAGATGCAGCGCACGGTTCACGAACTTTTGCAGGAGCGCGAGATCACCTATCGCAATCTGCTGGCCGCGTATCTTCGCTTGCAGGAAGTGAATCGGCAGAAAACGGTTTTTCTCGCGTCCGCCGCGCACGAATTGAAAACGCCCCTCGCCGTAATCAAGGGCTATTACGATTTACTGCTGTCGGGTTCGCTCGGAAAGCTCACGGGAAAGCAGCAGGACATCCTGCAGGAATCGAAGGAAAGTTGCGAACGGCTGGTGCGCCTGGTTTCGATGTTCCTGAATTATTCCGCGCTCGAGAGCGGCAAACTTGTGATGCACTTGCGCGAAAACGATCTTCGCGATTGCTTGACCGAAGTGGAAACCCGGTGGCGCGAAGCGTTTGTCCGCAAGAATGTGCGCCTGGACACTTTTTACTCTCACGATATGCCCGCGCTCGCGTTCGACTATCAGAAGGTTCAGCAGACGATCGCGAATCTGCTCGACAACGCGCTCAAACACACGCCCGCCGGCGGTACCGTAACCCTGCGCGCGGAACCGCATTTCTGGGAACGCCGTGCCACCGAAGAATTGACGCCTACGGAACGGCGCAGCCAACGGAATCAAGAGCCCAACAGCGTGCGCGTCGCCGTTTCCGATACGGGGCCGGGCATCGCCGCCGAGCATCACCAGGAAATTTTCGAGGATTTCGTGCGCGTAGACCGTTCGTCGTCCGGAATGGGATTGGGCCTGGCGATCGCCAAGCGCCTGGTCCAGGCGCATCGCGGGAAAATTTGGGTGGATAGCGAACCGCGCCGCGGCTGTACCTTCACGTTTCTGCTGCCGCTGGACGCTGCGTAACATCGAGTTTCGAAGTGCCTAAGGAAGGAAGGGCCATGGCTACTCGCGAAAGAATTCTGGTCGTCGACGACGAACCGAGCATACGGAAATACCTGCAAACTCTGCTCGAAGTCGATGGATATGATGTGGAGACAATCGGCACGGGCGCGGAGGCCATCGAGCTACTAAAGACCGGCCAGCGGCCCGATTTCATTATCCTTGACGTGCTTATGCCCGAGCTTAACGGTCTTGAAACACTCAAGCAGATCATGGGTGTTGACCGCACGTTGAGCGTCATCATGCTTTCCTGCTCAAACGAAGTAGGCACCGTCGTTGAAGCCATTCGCCTCGGCGCGCACGATTATTTGACGAAGCCTTTTGAGAAGGGCGAGCTCGACGTGGCCATGCTGAAATGCCGCCAGAAGCGCGAGCTGCGTTCCGAAAACAAAGCCCTCACCGAATACTGCGATCAGCTGACGGAAGATATGACTTTCCTGGCCGCCAGCCCTCAAATGGTCCGCATTCGCTCGCAAGTGCTGCAAATCGCCCCGGTGGACGTGCCGGTATTCATTTGCGGTGAAAGCGGCGTGGGCAAGGAAGTGGTCGCGCGCATGATTCACATTCGCTCGAACCGGCGCAGCCAGCCCTTCGTGAAAGTCAATTGCGCGGCGTTGCCGGGTGAATTGCTTGAATCGGAATTGTTTGGCTACGAGCAAGGCGCATTCACCGGCGCGGTGCGATCGAAGCCCGGCAAATTCGAGCAAGCCAACAAGGGCACGATTTTCCTCGACGAAATCGCCGAGATGAGCCCCCACCTGCAAGCCAAGTTGCTGCATGTGCTCCAGGATCACCAGTATTCGCGCCTCGGCGGCCGCCATTTGATCGAGGTCGACGTGCGCGTTCTGGCGGCGACCAACATGGAAGTGCAGGAGGCGATGAAGTCCGGCCGCTTGCGCGAGGATCTTTACTACCGCCTGAATGTCCTTTCGATCAACGTTCCGCCCCTGCGCGAGCGCACCACGGAAATCCCGCTGCTGTTCCGCCACTTCCTCGAAAAGTACAGCGCGAAATTCCAGAAGGCCCCGCCGTCGCCGTCGGAGTATTTATTGGAGGCCGCGGTGCGTTACCCGTGGCCGGGAAATTTGCGCGAGCTCGAGAATTTCGTCAAGCGCTATGTGATTCTCGAAGACGACGAAGGCGGCTTGCGCGAGCTTCTCGAAATGTCCGCCACGCAACAACGTACTGCTCCGCGCGAAGAAGCGAGTCCCGCGCGCGCGCAAGGATTAAAAGCGCTCGTCCGCGGTCTGAAAGACGAAGCGGAAATGGAAGCCATCGCCGATGCACTCCAGAAAACGCACTGGTGCCGCAAGGACGCGGCCAAGATGCTCGGCATCAGTTACAAGGCGCTCCTCTACAAAATTCGCCAATTCAATCTGGATTCCGGCCGATCCAGTCGCAGCGCCGCCGTCGTCGCGCCGGAGGCCGTACAGCCCAAAACCCCGGCAGTTCCAGCCGGAAACGTCGAGTAGCCAACCTGGGAGAAGGTGCAACCCATTGCCTATTGAAGGCACTCCGGTCGCACTCGAGCCTAGCGTTTGTCCTTCGATCCGGGCTACAATCCCCGCCGCAGCTTGCCAGTTACGGGTGCCCCTAAACTGTCCCTTTATGGGAAAACACTAGGGCCTGCAACCTGGCTGTATTATATTCATTTTGAGTGAGTTATTTATCATATCCATGGATTTGGAGCGTCGAGTGCATGTTGGCCCCCGTCCGCATGGAGTTAAGTTTCTCGGACCGAAGGCACCCTTTGGAATGGCAAGTGCTCCCTTATGGGAGCGTGGGGCGTGGTTTCGCCGCGCCCGAGACGGTTCGGGGGAACAGTTTTGATGACCGACAGACGTACAGCTCGGCGATACGACCTTTCGTTACCGGTCATTATCCGCCTTCCAATCGAGAAGGAAATTCCTGCTCGCAGTGGCAAGACGCGAGACATCTCGACCCGCGGCGTCTATTTCACGCTGGAAGAGGATTTGAACTCCGGCAGCGAACTGGACATCACGCTCACGTTGCCGGCGGAAGTCACTCACGGCTCCGAAGTCTTTATCCGTGCCATGGGGAAAGTGGTCCGCGTCGATCGGCGGCCGGACAGCGGTTCCACTCGGGTGGGCGTAGCGGCCGTGATCGAGCGCTACGAAATCATCCGCAATGAGCCCCGCACCGCCTGAGCCGAGGCGCGCGGCTCAATCGGCTTTTACCGATTCTAGACAGCGAACTTCCGCTACAGAGTCCTCGCAGGGGCCGCTCGATCTTTCGGTAATCATCCCCGCTTACAACGAGGAAAAACGTTTACCGCCCACATTGGCGCGCATTGAGGATTACCTCAGCGCGCGTCCGTACTCGGCGGAAATTCTCGTCGTGGACGACGGCTCGCACGACACGACGGCGCAGATCGTGCAGAACTGGCAAACTCGTGCGGTTCGGCTGCGCTTGGTGTCCAATGGCCGCAATCGCGGCAAGGGCTACAGCGTGCGTCACGGCATGCTTGAGGCCACGGGGGATGTCGCGCTTTTCACCGACGCCGATCTTTCGGCGCCGATCGAGGAGGCGGATAAACTCCTTGCCGCCCTCGAAAATTGCGATATCGCGATCGGCTCGCGCGCGCTCGATCGCAATTTGATTCAAGTGCATCAGTCGGGTTTGCGAGAGATGGCCGGCAGATCTTTCAACTGGAGCGTCCGCGCTCTTGTGGGTGTGCGGTTCGCCGATACGCAATGCGGATTCAAAGCGTTCCGGCGTGCGCGCACGCGAATTCTTTTCGAGCAACAACGGATTGAGGGCTTCGGTTTTGACCCCGAGCTTCTTTTTCTTGCACAACACCACGGACTGAAGGTTATCGAAGTGCCGGTACACTGGTCGCACGATCCGGGCACGCGAGTCCACGTTGTTCGGGATGGGCTGCGAATGTTCGGCGATCTGATCGTGATTCGATGGAATAGCGTCGTCGGCCGCTACCCGGTCTCGGCGATGCCGCCGGGGAAATGAAGCGAATTCCCTCAACTTGGTGGCGCATCACGCCGAACGCGCGCCGTGCAGCAAAGCAATTGCGTTATTTCGCAAGCTACTCCATGATCTTGCGCTTGAAACCATTCTCTTGTTGCCAGCGCGAGTGCAATCTACTCCGGAGATCCGTTTGCCGATGATCGTGTCTATCGTCATCCCCGTATACAACGAGCGCGCATTTTTGGAGCAAGTGCTCGTGCGCGTGCAAGCCTCCCCGGTCGAAAAGGAAATCATCGTCATCGACGATGGATCGACCGACGGAACCCGCCAGTTGCTCGAATCCCTCTGCCGCGAACAGACCAACGGAAAAGCGGAAGCCGCCGTGCTCGGCAACAATGCGAACCTGGCGCTCGCCAACATTCGCTTCCTGTTTCAAGATCGCAACCGCGGCAAAGGGGCGGCGCTGCGGCGCGGCTTCAAGGCCGCTACCGGAGACATCCTGATCGTTCAGGATGCCGATCTCGAATACGATCCGGCGGAGTATGGCAACCTTCTCGCTCCGATCCTTGACGGCCGCGCCGACGTCGTTTACGGATCGCGCTTTCTCGGCGGACCGCAGCGCGTCCACTACTTCTGGCACTATGCCGGCAACAAATTTTTGACGCTGCTCTCGGATATTTTCACCAATTTGAAGCTCACCGACATGGAGACTTGTTACAAGGTATTTCGGCGCGAGGTGATTGAGGGTATGGAGCTGCGCTCAAACCGGTTCGGCTTTGAACCGGAAGTAACCGCCAAAGTCTCCAAAGGGCGATGGAGAATCTATGAAGTTCCGATTTCCTACTCGGGCCGCACCTATGCCGAAGGCAAGAAAATCACGTGGAAAGACGGCTTCCGCACCCTTTGGTGCATACTTCGTTATAATTTATTTGGTTAGTAAAACGGCGCGGCTGTGATTCCAACGCCCGTCCGTTCACGCCTTTGCCGCGCCCCATCCTCATCGCGACGGAAGTTCGGCGATTACTCGCCCGAACCGATTGGCCGCACGTGAATGTCCACTGCCACTCCAATGGTTTGCACAGCGCGGTTCGTGCCGCAACTTGCCACCGGGCAAACGCCGCCGTAAGGCTGCTGTTCTACCCCATAGTTCAAGCTGATGTGTGAATATCGTCCGAGTTGGCGTCCTGCATTGGCCGCTAGATACCAATTGCGAAACTGATTCTCCACACCTGCCGTCATCGCCAGATTGCCGTTGATCGAGTATCCCCCACTGACCGCGCCCACCACGAACCTTGAAAACTGGTGGCTCACCGATCCGCCGGCCGTTTGGCTGATCGAGCCTGAGAACACTCCTGATCCGGAGTTGGTACCGTGCGTATACATCGCGGCGAAACTCGTCCGTCGCAAGTGGTAATTCACGCCGGCGTTCAATTCCCATGTGACGGCATTTGCGAGGCGTGGAACGTAGTTGTGATACTCAATGAAATCGGGCCCCGCGGCGATTTGAAACACCAGCCGGTCTGTCAATTGGTGCGAATAAGCGGCATTGATCAGGTTGAAATCCAGATACTCCAGACTGCCGGTAAACAAATCCTCGCTGAACGTATACGTCACGGCGAGCGTATCCTTAGTGGTGAACGTGTGGTTATAACCGCCGCCCAGCACATAATCGTGACTGCTGATGAAGCCACCTTCAGTATAGTCCAGAAGCTGGTAATTACCTGTCACAGTGAGCGAAGTCCGCGGCGCCAGGTTGAATTGTCCCTCCGCGACCGCCGAATTGCTCACCAGACGGGTCTGGCCCGTTAGAATCGAGGTGCCGGCGGAGAACGTGGGATTCAAAAGCGTGCTGGCCGCTGAACTCGTTTCCGTCAATAACCCTGGGCCGCCGATTCCCGCGCCGCCAAAAAGCGAATTCGGTGAGTAGGAGAATTGGTCGATCAAGGTCAGCTTGGCGCGTTTCCAACCCACCACCTGGCTCACAGAAAGCGAGTGATACATTGCGTCTGGAAACAATGCGCTAGGCTGATAGAGGATACCGCCGCCGGAATATCCGAGCGAAAAACTGTTCGGGCCCCAGGAGTGATCGTACGTCACCTGGCCCCCTAGCACCTCGCTTCCGCCCCAAGTCGGCGTTCCGTCGGTATTGATCACTCCGCTGTCTGCGCTGGCGGATAGCAATGCGCTCGCGTCGAAAAGATTCCGGGGCCTGGCGCCGAGCGCCGATGTCACTTCCTGAGCGCCGGACAGCGGCAGCACCGCGTTTTGATCCGTTCCATCCGGCGAGTCTCCCCCAGATCCAAAAATCGAGCGCCCCGCGGGCGCTGCGCCGGAGCCGTTCGAATTTCCGGAAGAACTCGACGTTGTCGGCGGCAATGGCTGGTCCGGTGTCGCGGGTGCGGTTCCATTCTGATCGGAAGGCGTTTGCTGGCAGCGCGCCACTGGCACGCACAACAGAGCGGCTATAAAAAATCCACAGAAAGATATGCGCTTCATCGAATCCATCTCCCTACGGGACGACGATCTCGTCACCCGGTATCAGCTTTATGTTCTGTGACGCCTTCGACCCAGCGAGGACTTCCTTATATTGAAATGGGAATTCGGTCTGTTTGCCGTTCACCATTCGTAGAACATGAATCTTTTTCGAGTTGGCGTACGGAGTGAACCCGCCCGCGTCAGCCAGGGCCTGCAGCACCGTCATGTCAGGCAGCAGAGGAAATGCGCCGGGGTGCGTCACTTCTCCGACCACGTAGATGCGCCGGCTGTTGATCTGCGTCACGATCACCGTGACCTGCGGATCGTTCAGATACTTTTTGAATTTCTCGGTGAGTGACGCGGCTAGTTCGTTCGGCGTGATTCCGGCGGCTTGCACGTCGTTCACAAGCGGCAACGAAATCTTGCCGTCGGGCCGCACGGGCACGACTCGAGAAACGTCCGGCTCCTTCCACACACTGATATCCAGCACGTCGTCGGGACCGATCGTGTAGCTGGGATCCGCGGCGGCCGTCGCCATGGCCTGGCTGGCCGCCGGCGCTGAATTGCTGTTCGACGCCCCGTGGTCCTGAGCGGCGAGCGGAAGGCTCGCAAACAATATCAGCAGAAACAGCGTCGCGAAGTTGTGCCAATCCGCGCGCAGCGCGTTGCTGAGCGTCGCCTCGCCGAGTGGGTTGCTTCGATCTTTCGATGCCTTCATTGCGGTTCTCCTCAGAATTTGGCTATTCACTTTCCCGGTCGCTCAAACCCAACTGCTTGAGTTTGTAAAGCAGCGCCTTGTAACTGATCTGTAATTCTCGCGCGGTGCGCTTCCGGTTCCAGTGTGTGCGGTCGAGCGCGCGGGCAATCAATTCCCGCTCGGCGTGCCGCGAAGCCTCTCGCGACGCCTCTTTCAGCGGACGCATGCCCGGCGGCCGAACCGCCGCCGGCGTTCCTTCAAGTACTTTTGCGGGCTCGACCGCGTTCAAACCAGCTTCCAGGTCCGCCAGCGCCACTTGCGCGTCGCCCAATGCCACGATTTTCCGCGCGACGTTTTCCAGTTCCCGGACGTTTCCCGGCCAGGAATGTCGCAGAAGCACGTCCCACGCGCTCGAGTCGAGCGCGGGCTCACCTTTGTCAAAAAGAGCCGAATATCTCTTCAGAAAAAAATCCATCAAACCCGCAATGTCTTCCTTCCGCGAATGCAGTGGCGGCAGTCGTAAGGTCACGCCGTTCAAGCGGTAGTACAGTTCGCGCGGAAAGCGCCCGTTGCGCACTTCTTCTTCGATATTCTGGCTCGTCGCCGAAATCAAACGCACGCCGGATACGGGCTCGTTTGCTGCCGCATCGCCGTCCGGCAAAAGATGCAGCAGCGGCCCCCAGGATTCCGGATCCAGCTGCGTGGGCTCATCGAGCAGCAGCGTCCCCGACTCGGAACCCCCAGCGGTTTCAGCGCTGTTCGCGCCGCCGCTCAGGCACGCCCGCAAAGTCTGCTGCGTCATCGCGCCGCATCGGCACTTGACGAAGGCCAGATGGCTGCGCCGCGACAGCCGGTGCAGCTCAAGCGCTACAATTTCCTTGCCTGTCCCGCTTTCGCCGACCAGCAGCACCGGGATATTCGTAGGTGCCAGGTCGGCAATGGTTCGCTCAATCAGCCGCATGGCAGAGCTCGTCGCCCCCAGAAAATAGCCCCGGGCCGCAGCCTTCTGCACTGCCAGACTGGTCGTTGGTGCTTGGTCAGTTGCCTTCATCATCGTATTGTCGCGAGCCTACGCGCACGATCAATAGAAGCAAGGCGGTGACCACCTACGCCTGTCAATCAAAAGCTGTAAGTGAATGACTTTAAGTAACTTATTTATATGTGTTTATGGACACGGTGGGTGCGGGCCAGGAGTGCCTACCCGCATACTACATGGCTCCAAAGGGATTACACATTGTGGTAAACATTTTCCATGGCCCGCCCGCAGCGATCCCCGGCAAAATCATGTTTCAGTTAGGCTTATGGTGCGTCCCGGTAGGAAATTGAGTCGACGAATTTAACTATGCGTGGCCGAGCACCTAGACCGATCCGTTCGTGCCATCCGCGAGGATATCCACGACCTGCTCGTCTTTGCGTCGCGCGGATCTTTTCGGCGGAAGGCCGGCTTGCCGTATCTTGTAGAGCAGTGCGCGATAGCTGATCTTGAGCTCGCTGGCAGCTCTCTTGCGATTCCACCGATTGGCTTCCAGAACGCGCAAGATGATTTTCTTTTCCAGGTCGTGCACGGCCTGGCGCGTAATTTTTTTCAAATGAATTGGTCCGTCAATCGGCAATTCAGATGAAAGATGAGTCTGTTCCCAGTGCAGCAACTCGCCGGTCACCGCATCCTCGGACCCGAGAATCACGTAGCGCTCGACCAGATTTTCGAGCTCGCGAATGTTGCCTGGCCACGAATGTCGGGCCAGAAGTTGCAGCATCGTGCCCGAGAACGGCCGCACCTGTGTACTGTGCCGGCGCTGATGGAGTTCTAGAAAATAATGGGACAGATCCAGAATGTCTTCCCGCCGCGAACGCAATGGAGGCAACTGCAGATTCACCACGTTGATCCGGTAAAACAGATCCTGGCGAAAACGCCCCGCTTCGATTTCGCGCTCCAGCGCGCGATGCGTCGCGCACAGCGCGCGCACATGCACATGGCGGTCTTCTTGTCCGCCGATTCGAGAGAACTGACCGTCCTGCAACAATTGCAGAAGTTTGGCCTGTAGCGACCGATCGATCTCATCGATACCATCGAGAAAAAGCGTGCCGCCTTCGGCTTGTTCCGCGCGGCCCGGCTTCGTCGCATAAGCGCCCGTGAAAGCGCCTTTCTCGTAACCGAACAGTTCACTTTCCAATAGCGTGCCGGGAATTGCGGCGCAATTCACTTTGATGAACGGTCTCAGTCCTTCACCCGACCGCTCGTGAATGTAGCGCGCCAGTACTCCTTTACCGGTGCCGCTGTCGCCTTGAATCAGCACGGGAACGCCGGTCGTAGCGATTCGCTCGACCTTCTGCCGCACAGCCAGCATCGTCGCTGACCGCCCGAATATAATTCGCTCCGGAGGCAGTTGTTCCGCCCGCGGTGCGTAAACGCCTCTGGCAACGCCTGCTTCAGCCATATGTGTGCGGAGTTACAGCTTCCCCTGAATCCAAGCTTGAAAGATGAAGGTCTACTTCCCCCGCGTGTTAATACTGCATTTTGGATGCCAGCGCCGCGGCTTACATTCACTGGCCGGGTATAGCTTCGGCGCGGCGGCTAGCCTGTAAACCACATACCGGAAGGAAGATAGGGGGCGACGGAGTGGGCGCGGTATATCCACGTGAGACGGCAACCGATTCGCGGAACTTCGTTTCCTTTTATGAGCAACCCGGTTCCGGACAAATGCCCCAACGCCCGGCTCCTCCGGTCACGAATTCGTTCCATCCGCGGGACGAGCGTCACCATCTGGAGACAACTCTGTCGATGGTCGCACCAATCCGTCTGACGGTCGTCTGAAGGCAGACACCGGCAACTTCGGAGACCTTACTTGAGTAGTTTCCGTAACAATCGATCCAGCCGCGCCCTGGATTCAAGCGACATCGCGGTGAACTCAACTCCCATTCCCCGCCCCGGCTGCGAATCCCGCACCACGGCTCGCGCGCGCACTTCGCCTGACGGAACCTCGAAAATCACGTGCAAAACTTCTCCGACAGGTGGCGGGTTCCGTGTAGCGATAAAAATTCCGCCCAATCCAAGCGTGGCGACACGAGAGACAGTTCGCTGGCCACCAGACTGCCACGCGATCAGCATTCCTTTCGGCAAACCCATACGCTGGTAGCGTCGCGCGTGCGCTTCGGAGTTCATCCGGGAATTCTGACGCAAAGCATCACCGACGACGGAAACAACGATTTCCCGCTTGTCCGAACCAGTAACAGCGGCTGGATGCGCCGGGCGAGCGAGTTGCCTGATTGTAACTAGGCACTTTCGGGTTTCCTTGCCCGGCCGAAGCGATTCGTATACGCTCGAAAACGTGGCTCTTATGACTCGCGCGCGAACTGTAGCGGTGTGCTTGCTGTCGTCGCACCCGCTGGTCCTTTCTGAATTTGAGCGCGTCCTCGCGAGTACCACGTTTAAGCTCACCTCCCGAACGCTTGAATCTACCCTCGGCCCGGATCTCAGACAGTTGATGGTGCCCCGAGCCACGGTCTACGTGGTCGACGCCAACATGGCGCGGCCCGCCACCGGCGCATTGATCGCGAACATTCTGGAGAAAAATCCAGGCGCGCGGGTTTTGGTGGTCGCGGAAAAATTCAGCGCGCAGGAAGCCCACTCGCTCCTGCGCCTGGGCGCCAAAGGCCTGCTCACTTACACGGAAGCGCAGGACCAACTGGCGGGCGCGGTGTCGCAGGCGCAGGACGGCGGCTTTTGGGTGCCGCGCGCGGTCCTGGCCGGCTTTGTGGAATCGGTGCTGACCGGGGCCGCGAGCCGGCGAATCCGGGCTGAAGGCTATAGCGACTTAAGCCGCCGCGAACAAGAAGTGCTGGACGCTCTGCTCGAGAATCAGGCCAATAAAGAAATTGCGAATCATCTGAATATTTCCGAGCGCACGGTAAAATTCCACGTGTCCAATCTCCTCAGTAAATTTGGCGTGCGCCGCCGGGCCGATTTGATCCTGCTATGCTTCCAGAAGAGCAGCGGAACTCTGTGATTACGGCGTAAGGCGCGCGTAAACGCCGCCCAGGTTTTTCGGCGCCACGAAATACGCCGCCGCGCACGTTCGACGTGCGATGGAAATGTTTCGCCGAGCGCCTTCCGCAATGCCCGCTGAATATGGGCGCGGACTTTGCTTGGCGCCGCATAAGAAATCAAAAATTCGCCGCGCGAGAGGAAACACGCGTCAATGCCTATTGACCGCAAGCCGGAATTTTTCAAAGGAGCGCAGTTGCGCGTCGGCGTCGTCGGCTGCGGATACGTGGGACTTCCGCTCGGACTGCGATTCGCGGAGGTCGGACACCGCGTGACCGGATTCGATCTTGACCAGAAAAAAGTGGATGCGCTCAATCGCGGACAAAGCTACATCGGCCACGTGCCCACGGTAAAAATTCAGCAGTACGTGCGATCGCGGCACTTTTCGGCAACCACCGATTTCAGCCAACTGGCCAACATGGACGCGATCTTGATTTGCGTCCCGACGCCGCTCGACGAACGCCGCGCGCCGGACCTGCAGTACGTTGAACAGACCACGCGGGCGATTGCCGCGACGCTCACGCGCGGCCAATTGATCGTGCTGGAATCGACGACCTACCCGGGGACCACCGAAGAATTGGTTCTGCCCATTCTGACTGAAACTGGACTGCTCTCTCCTCCCGACGCCGACGATACCGAGCGAGCCCCGGATTTCTTTTTGGCGTATTCCCCTGAACGCGAAGACCCCGGCAATAAAAATTTCGGTTTGGCGCAAATCCCAAAAGTGGTCGGCGGTGTGAATGGCGCGAGCAGCCGCGCGGCGCAAGCGCTGTACGGGCAGATCGTTTCGCGCGTGGTGGCTGTGAGTTCGACGCGCGCGGCGGAAATGACCAAACTGCTGGAAAATATCTTTCGCTGTGTGAACATCGCGCTGGTCAACGAATTGAAATTGCTGTGCCAGCGAATGAATATGGACGTGTGGGAAGTGATCGAAGCGGCGTCGACGAAACCATTCGGCTTCATGCCGTTTTATCCCGGGCCCGGACTCGGCGGGCACTGCATTCCGGTGGATCCGTTTTACCTTTCGTGGAAAGCGCGAGAGTACGATTTCGCGACGCGCTTCATCGAACTCGCGGGAGAGATCAATACGGCGATGCCGTACCACATTGTCGATTCGGTGTCCGCGGCGCTGAACGACCGCGGCAAAGCGATGAAGGGCGCGCGAATCCTGGTGCTGGGAGTCGCGTACAAGAAGGACATCGACGATATACGCGAATCGCCCTCGCTGAAAATTTTGGAGCTTCTGGCCGAGCGCGGGGCGAAGGCGGATTACAACGATCCGTATTGTCCCGAACTTCGCAAGCTGCGGCACTACGATTACACGGGCAAGCGGTCGGTAAAGCTCGAAGGCGACGTGTTGGGCAGCTACGATTGCGTGCTGATTGCGACCGACCATACGGTTTACGATTACGCCGGGATCGTGGAATCGGCGCAGTTGGTTGTTGACGCGCGCAACGCCACGCGCCGCGTGACGCGCCATCGGCAAAAGATCGTGTTGTGCTGAAACGCGGCACGACGGATCGGGCGCGGAGATTTTTCGCGCGACGCGCGCAGCTTCGCGGCGGCGGCGCGGCGGATTGCTTCGAGTGATTATTCTCATTGAGAGAAATCCTGGCGCGGACGGCTTGCCGCATCCACCCGGAATTTCCAGGTTAAGCGCATGGCGAATCTGAATCTTTCCAACGATCCTGCAATCAGCCGGCGGCGAAGCCAACGGGTGATCATGAGCATCCCGGTCACCGTGAAATGGCGCGGCGCGGACGGCAAAGAAACGGAAGAGTCCACGGCGAGCCTGGTACTGAACGCGCACGGCGCTTTGCTGGCGCTGGCGAACACACTGAAAGAAGGCCAGACGCTGCGACTGGTGAATCGCACCACGGATCAAGAACAAGATTGCCGCGTGGTTTATCTCGGGCCCGTGAACAGCGGAAAATTTCAGGTCGGTCTCGAATTCATGGAACCGGCGCCGGAGTTCTGGCACATCACGTTTCCGCCCGACAATTGGTCTACGACGGATTTTCCCGGCCGCAAATCAAGGCCGCTCTAAACCCGCTCGATGCAAACGATTCGCGCCGGCAAACTCGCGCGAATCAATCAACGCTTCGGCAAGCTCAATAGCTCGACGCGCGCGGTGCCGATCGGAACGTCGGCCTGGATCAACAGCGGCGTGCGCGCGGCATCTTTTCCGAGCCACAAATGGAAGCGCGTATCCTGCCGCAACTTTCCGTTTTCATAAACGTCAACGGCGATTCGCGTGGCCGGCAGATGTCCTGCGGGAACTTGAACCGTGTCGTTGACGGCTTCCACACGCGCATGAACGTCGTAAAGATTGCGACCATCGAAAACCGGCGCGTTCAATTGCGGCGTGTGCTGCCAATCGACGGCGCGAAGGGCGTACACAAAACCGACGGCGTCGCGCGTCCCCGGAAGAACGCGCACCGCGGATGCGCCGGCCGGGGCTGGCTCTCCAGCGCTCGACATTCGATACACGAAACTCTGCGTGGTGGTCAGCTCATGCAGGTATTGCTCGTACTGCAAGCTCGATAGCTGCACGGCATCCGTATAGGAATCGAATTGGTCGCTAAGCGGATACACCGTGCCCATCGTATTGATGGTGCGCGCCACCAGACGAAAGTGCCACGCGGAGTGGCCGAAGAAATTCCGCTTTTCGACCACCGAAAATTCGAGCGTCGCGGCGTGAACGTGATAGGAAGACCACAGGAGTTGGTACTCGAGCTTTTCGCCGGCAGCGAAAGGAACCACGGCATCCGGCTTCGCAGGAATCGCGGGGATGGGCTTAGCTTTCGTGTTCGTTTGTCGCGGATGAGATTGTTGGCGGGCCGCGGGACTTTGCATCTGCGCGGACAACACGAAAGTCGCGAGCAGCAACGGCGAAACGATGAGCGATTTCCGAAGCATTCGGTTAGCAGGCACGAAAGTTTTCAACTCCGCGGCGCCGTATGCTGAACACGCGCCCGGCACGCGCGAGCGACGAACCATGGCCGCGCTATACTCAAGCGTATCAGAACGCGGTGCCGCGCCTCTCACTCGATCGTCGAACGGCGTGCGTGAGATGAACCGCCTACCGTGCAGGAAATGAGGACTCGCTCGATGCGCTGCGTGGTTACCGGTGGGACGGGCTTCATCGGCTCGCACACGGTGCGGGAATTGATTCGCCGCGGGCACAGCGTCGCCGTGCTCGACGATTTTTCCTCCGGGCACGAAGAAAATCTCAGAAATATCGAAGGACCGATTGAAGTGCGCCGGGGTAGCATCGCGGATTTGGACGCGGTGCGCGAAGCGTGCCGCGGCGCGAACTGGGTGATACATCTTGCGGGACAAGTTTCCGTACCGCGCTCTGTGAAAGATCCCATTGAGACGAATCAAATCAATGTCGGTGGCGCGTTGAATGTGCTGGTGGCCGCGCGCGATGCCGGTGCAAAACGTGTGATTCTGGCCAGCTCGTGTTCTGTGTACGGCGAATCGCCGGAGCTGCCGAAATCCGAATCGATGTCGCCGGCTCCGATCTCCCCACACGGCGTATCGAAATGGACGAGCGAACTTTATGGCCAGGTGTTCACGCGCACATATGGACTTGAAACCGTGTCGCTGCGTTATTTCAATGTGTTCGGGCCGCGGCAGGATCCGGCGTCGCCATACTCCGGGGTGCTTTCGCTGTTTTGCACGGCGCTGCGCGACGGTATGCCCGCAATCGTGTACGGCGACGGGGAGCAAACACGCGATTTCACATACATCGAGAACGTTGTGCAGGCGACGATGCTGGCGTGCGAATCGCCGCACGCTCCCGGCTTGGTTTTCAATGTCGGCACGGGCAATCGGTACACGCTGAATCACACGCTTAGATTGTTGGAGAAAGTTTCGGGACGTCCGGCTCGTGCGCAGCACGCGCCGCCGCGAGCGGGCGATGTTCGCGATTCGCAGGCGGATATTGCGCTGGCGCGGCGGAAGCTTGGCTACGAGCCGAGTGTTGACCTGGAAGAGGGGCTGAGGCGCACCTGGGAGTGGTTTGTAGGGCAGGGGTAGTACACCCCCGGTACCCTTTTGCGAACTTGCAGAACATAAAGGACTTACAGAAAAAGAGTGCGGATGAGTATGAAAAGATTGGTAGTTAAAAGTTCCTGTATTCAATGAGTTGCGCACTCTTTGGTCAATATATTGAAAATAAATGAGTTGCGGAGGCGTTTTTCCCCTCCGAAATTCACACTCGGAGTACGGCGGACGACGGTTCGGGGCGGGGCTAAGGATTAATTCGAATTGAGGATTGGGGGACATGCCGAACGATAGCACATGTAAATACTAGTGTCAAGTACTTCTTGAGTATTCGAATTGATATCCACAGGGCGGCGGGAATGGGGTGTTGCCATACGTCAACCGAGAGATTGGCGCTGGCGGGGGAAGGCGGAGAAAGATGGAGGTCTGAAGGCCTCCGCTACATAAATCAAAGGCGCAAACATACTGCGGCGGGCGGGCGAAAGCGGAGAAAGATGGAGGCCTGAAGGCCTCCGCTACATAAATCAAAGGCGCAAACATACTGGGGCGGGCGCGTACCGAGCAGCGCTCGCACGGAAAGAAGCCGGCGGTACCAACGAAGGCAACGGCGCAGCGCGCCGTGATCGGTTAGCACCAGCTCGCCGAAACGCTTGCGGAGGGCCACGAAGCGCACGAGACCGCACCACAGAGGCAAAAGCCGCACCCTCAAAGCTGAAGGACGCGGCACTCCCAACTCTACGGCGTCTTCAAATGTGCGGGCAGGTCGGCGAGAGTATCCAAGAGAATGTCGGGCGGAAACGCTGCTAACGTTTCGGTGCCGAAACCGTAGGTTACGCCGCAGGCCCAGGCGCCGGCATTGCGCGCGGTTTTCACGTCTACATCGGAATCGCCTACCATCATGGACTGACCTGGCTCGACGCCGAAGGTGGTGAGGATCGCGCGCATGCCGAAGGGGTCGGGCTTTTTCGTTTCAAAACTATTGCCACCGTGAATCTCTCGAAAATATTTCGCGATGCCCAGGCCTTCGACGATTTCGCGGCTGAAGCGCCAGGGCTTGTTGGTGAGCACGGCCATCGGGTGGCTCGAAAGGGCTTCGAGACACTCAAGCACGCCGGGATAAAGGATGGTGTTGTCGAGCATGTGCGCGCGGTAGTACGCGAGGAAAAAATCGTGCGCGTGCGTGACTTCGTCCTGCGTGACTCCGTCGCCCATTACTCGCTCGACCAAGCGCAGTGCGCCCTGTCCGACGTAGCCGAAGATGCGCTCGTGCGGCAACTCCGCGCGGCCCGCCGCGACCAGCGTGGCGTTCACGGCGAGCGCGAGATCGAGTTTGGAATCGATCAGCGTGCCATCAAGATCGAACACCAGCGCGCGAACTTGCGCGAACGAGCCTGCGCTTGCGGGCA